>JAZFYI010000036.1:0-12112 GCA_036443455.1 Gammaproteobacteria bacterium | reverse complement strand
CATTGCCGCGCTTGAGACCGAGCAGGCCGAATTGATGACCCGGGTCAATGAGCCGGAATTTTTCCGCCTGCCCCATGCGCAGACGGTGCAGGCGCTCGAACGGCTGAAAGAGGTCAACGCCGAACTGGAGCAAAGCTATGCACGCTGGGATGAGCTGGATTCGATCGCCGGCCTGGTGCACGACAAAAGGCCCTGAAAAACGGATTAACAGCAGGGACCGGGCTTGCTGTCGGGGGCCAGTGCTTCTAGGCTTGGCGGATGACATCGAAACCAGGGGTCGGTGACGGCCCTTTTCTTTTGCCACCTGCAGACTCGAAGGGCGAATCAATATGAGAACCAAACTGCTGCTGATTTTTTTTCTGACGATATTTTCCGGCGTTGTTTTTTCCCAGGATGAGAAAAACGGGGAAGCCAAGCCTGAAGCCGAAGAACCGAAAGCGGAAAGCTCGATCACCTCACACCAGGTCCGGATCGACGGAAATACCGTTCGCTATACGGCGGTCGCCGGCACCATGATTCTCAAGGATGACGATGGCGATCCACTCGCCACCTTTGGCTATACCGCTTATTTGAAGGACGGTGTCGCTGACCTGGCGGATCGCCCGATCATGTTCGCCTATAACGGCGGCCCGGGCTCCTCATCGATCTGGCTGCACATGGGTGTACTCGGACCGGTCATCGTGACCACCGAAGATGCCGGATTTACCGGCCCGCCTTTCAAACGTGTTGCCAACGAATACAGCATCATCGACCGGACCGACCTGGTCATGATCGACCCGGTCGGCACCGGTTACAGCAAACCGATCGGCGACGCCAAGGGCGAGAAATTCTGGGGCGTCGATGCGGATATCAAGACGGTGTCCGACTTTATCGAGCAATACGTGACCGAAAACAGCCGCTGGCGTTCGCCAAAGTACCTGCTCGGCGAAAGCTATGGCGGCATGCGATCGGCCGGTGTCATCAACTATGTGCAGAGCAAACACGGCATGGCATTCGATGGCGTCATCCTGGTGTCGCCGTTTCTCAACTTCTCGGTGGGGGTAGACGGCGCCGGTGAGGATTTACCGCATATTCTGTATTTGCCGACGCTGGCCGCCACCGCCTGGTATCACGATGCCATTGAAAACAAGCCAGCCGATCTCGCGGATTTCTATGCAGAAGTAAAACAGTTCGCGGTCGATGCCTATGGCCCGGCACTGATGAAAGGCAATCGGCTCGGTGCGGATGAGCGCCGGGTAGTCATCGCAGGAATTTCCAGGTACCTGGGGCTAAGCGAGGACTATGTCGATCGCGCCAACCTTCGTATTTCACATCAGCAATTTGCCCAGGAACTGTTGCGTGACAGGAAACTGACCGCCGGAAGAATCGATTCCCGATTTACCGGCAACAGCCTGAACCTGTTGGGCGAGGAAATGGATTATGACCCGATGTTTACCTCGGTAAGACCGGCATTCGTCAGCAACTTTCTCGATTATTATCACAATGATCTGAAGTTTGGACGCGACCAGGACTACAAGGTCAGCGGTCAGTTATTTATGAAATGGGACTGGGGGCACTCGCAGCCCGGCAGCAATTTCCCGTTGCCGTCGCCGAATACGATGCCCGATTTGTCCCGCGCGATGAACGACAACCCCGAACTCCGGGTACTCGTCCAACAAGGCTACTATGATCTCGCGACACCGGCTTTTGCCACCGAATACATGATAGATCACCTGACAATTTCTGCGGAGCAGCAAAAGAACATCACCATCGAGATGTATGAATCCGGGCACATGATGTACTTGCATCCACCTTCGCTGGCCAAATACAAGAAGGACCTGGCTGAATTCATCGATAGCGATTAGCCTGCGGCGCATCCAGGCGGCGGTCAACCGATCGGCGCCGGGTGCGTTATTATCAGGAGGCCACCTCGACTGTACGGAGCGCGAAAATGAAAATCGCCCTGCTTTCACTGCTTTGCACGATTGGATTACTGGCAGCTTGCGCGACACCGAATACCGCAGGCGAGGTCTACGCTCGCAGGGATACGCTGCGCGCCGTGGACGTGCATCATGGCGAAGTGCTGCTGGTCGTACCGGTCGTCATCGATGGGGAGGCGACTCGACTTGGCCTGGTCGGCGGCGCCGCGATCGGTCATGCGGTCGGACGCGAGATCACCGATGGTGGCGGCAGATATATCGCCGGCGCCGTTGGCGCCGTTGCCGGTGCTGTCGCCGGCCAGGCGATCGAAAAGAAAATCACCGAACAGGACGGTCTGGAAATTACCATCGAAATGGACAACGGCAGGGTGATCGCCATCGTTCAGGCCGCGACCGTTGAATTCTTCGAAGGAGAGCGGGTTCGCGTACTCATCGGGCGCCGCGATCATGCCCGCGTGTTAAAACTCCGCTGATTGCTTGCAGAGCGGGCACTTATAGAACGGGCGCTTGTTGAGTGGGTCAGGAATCGCCGCGAATTTTTTCGAAAGCAGCGATAAATCCCAGGGCATCGTCCTCGTCGAAGGTCTCCAGTATGGAGCCATCATCACCATGAATATCGTCGAAGGATAGGAAATTCTCATCCTCGACCTCGATGACGATTTCCCCGTCATTCCAATACATCGATTCGATTTCATCGAGCGGGTATTCGATACGCTCCTGTAAAAATTTCTCTACATTATCGAGGACAACATTTTTTATCGCGCTGGCCAGCGCATTGTCTTCCTCCTCCGCGCGCTCATCATCGAATTCCGCCTTGATTTCGGCGAGCTTTTCCGCGGACAACTGCAGGTAAACGGACTCAGTCGTCAGCACCAGATCGACTTCGTCTTCATCATTGCGAATGCTGATAACGATTTCTGCATCTGCGCTGCGATCAGCCTCACCATGATCCTCTCTTGCGGTATCGTTATTCTGACTGCAGGCGGCCAGAAAAAACACCAAGACGATCAACCATCCTGCAGTCAGCGATTTGTTCACAGCAAACTCCTTGTGTCGTCGATAGTCACTACGCCTGGCGCAGAGTATGGACCGGCGGGTGGTCGAGCACCGAGCGGGTCGCGAGAGTGCCGGTCAGACCGACGATCGTCATGCCGGCGATCAGCCCTGTCAGCCATAACACCGGGTCAAAATGATACTCCAATTGGAACTGGCTTTCCGCGAGAAACCACCCGGCCAAGCTGGCGCCTGACGCCGCCAGCCCTCCGGCCAACAGGCCGATCACGGAAAATTCAGTCGCGACACCCAACAAGACCTGCCTGCGTTTTGCGCCCAGCGTTCTCAATATCGCCGCCTCGTACAGGCGCTGGTCCCGCGTGGCCTGGATCGCGGCCAGCAAGACCATCAGACCGGCAAACAGGGTAAACAGGAAAACCGATTGCACGGCGAGCGCCGCCTTGTCCATGACGCCGCGTACCTGGCTCATGATCGCATCGATATCGATCACCGTAATGCTGGGGTAGCGGCGAACCAGGTCGAGGATATCCGCGCCCTGCCCTTTACGGGCATAAAAGCTGCTGATGTAGGTCGCGGGATAAGGTTCGAGCAAGCCGGGCGAAAAAACGATGAAAAAATTGGGTTTGAAAGAATCCCACTCGACCGTACGGAAGCTGGTTACCGTCGCCGACACCGTTTCTCCCGCGATATTGAAACTCAGGATATCGCCAAGTTCGAGCTGGAGGTCTTCCGCGTAGCGTTGTTCGACCGAGATTTCGGGGCTCTCGGGTACGACTTCACCCCACCAGCGCCCGGCGACGACCTGGTTGCCGCCGGCCAAGGTCCTGGCCCAACTCAGGTTGGCATCGCGGCTGGCACGCTGCCGCCCGACGGCACCGGCAAAATCGCGCTCCCCCAGCGGCACCTGGTTGATGGCAGTCATCCTCGCGCGCACGATCGGCACAAACTCCAGGCGCTCCAGTCCGCGGCTGACCAGGAAATCATCGACGCCGGAAACTTCATCCGGCTGAATATTGATCAGGAAGCGATTGGCCGCGTCGGCGGGCAAGCTACTGCGCCACAGGTCCATCAGGTCGTTGCGCACGACCGTCAGCAGCAACAAGACCATGAGGCTCAGCCCGAAAGCCACGACCTGGATTGCGCTATCGCGGCCACGACGAGAAATATTGGCCAGGCCATAGCGCCAGGCTACGCCGGCCGCGCCGCGGATTCCGCTGAGCATGCGCACCAGCAGCCAGCCGGCGCCCAGCAGTATCATCATCGCGATGATGCTGCCGATGGCGATACGGATCAGCAGACCCGCATCTCCAACCACCCACCAGAGAACCAGCAACATCGATGCCATCGCTGCCCCGTAGGAAACCGTGTAGCGTAACGGCGGCGGTCCCATATCGTGCCTGAGCACACGCAGCGGCGGGGTCCGGCCCAGTTGCATGAATCCAGGCAATGCGAACCCGGTCAACACGCTGATCGAGGTCGCCAGGCCCAGAAAAACGGGCTTCCACCCGGGGGCCGGCAATTCGCCGCCGATCAGGTCTCGCATGATGAAACTCAGCCCCGCCTGCGCGGCATAACCGAACAAAACACCGAGCAACCCGGCGATCGCCGACATCAGCAATAACTGGATGATGCTGACCCGCATGATCAGCCCCTGTTTCGCGCCCAGGCATTTCATCAAAGCAACCGTGTCCAGCCTGCGACTGACGTAACGGCGCGCCGCCATCGCCACTGCGACCGCGGCCAGAAACACGCTAACCAGCGCCGACAGGTTCAGAAAACGCTGCGCCCGATCCATTGCCGAGCTGATTTGCGGGCCGACATCGGCGATATCCCGAAGACGCTCGCCATCACCCAGCATTTCCTGCAATTCGACCTTGAAGCGGCGGACCTGGCCGCGGTCACCGGCGAACAACATCAGGTAGCGAACCCGGCTGCCGGGCTGAATTAATCCGGTGGCATCCAGATCCGCTGCATTGATCAGCAGGCTGGGCGCAATTTCGATGAACTGCATGCCGCGATCCGGCCGGTAAGTCAGAACCTGGCCAAGTCTTAGCCTGGCCGTGCCAACCTCGATGATTCCGCCAACATCGGCGCCAAGCCTGGCCAGCAACCGGGTCGATGCCCAGGCCTCGCCCGGCGCCGGGATCGCGTCCGTGGTCCGCGCCGGCAGCAACAAGCCATCAGCAATCTTCATGCGGCCACGCAATGGGTAGCGATCGCTAACCGCGCGCACATTGGCCAGTGTATTGCCCTCGCCGGCAAACACCACGCTGGCCATCGAAACGACGCTGGCGATCTCCAGGCCGGCCACCCGTGCCGCCTGGCCGTAGTCCCGAGGCAACGGCCCGGTGCTCTGCAGGCTAAGATCCGCGGCCAGTGCCTCGCTGGCCTGCCGATTGACCGCCTGGGAAATTCTGTCGGTAAAAAACGAAACCGCTGCCAGCGCGGCGACCGCAACCAGGATCGCCAGCAACAAAACCAGCAGCTCACCCGACTTCCAGTCTCGCGCCAGGGTCTTCAGGGCCAGTCGCAGACTGCGCATATCAGGCGGCAGCCGGATCGAGGATGCGACCGGATTCGATATGAATGGTGCGGTCGCAACGCTCGGCCATCGAAATATCGTGGGTGACCAGGACCAGCGTGGTCCCAGATTCCTTGTTCAGATCGAACAGCAGATCGATGATCAGCCCGCCGGTCTTGCTATCGAGGTTGCCGGTCGGTTCATCGGCGAACAGGACCGCCGGCCGGGTAACAAAAGCCCTGGCGATGGCGACCCGCTGTTTTTCCCCGCCCGATAACTGTCGCGGGTAATGACCTTTGCGTTGCAACAGGCCTACCTTGGTCAGCACAGACAGCGCTTCGCTCTCCGCATTTTCCCTGCCCGCCAGTTCCAGCGGCAACATCACGTTTTCCAGCGCGGTCAGCGACGGTATCAGATGAAAGGACTGAAAAACGAAACCCACGTGCTCGGCGCGGGCCACGGCGCGGCCATCCTCATCCAGTGCCGTAATTTCGGTATCATTGAGCCAGACCTGACCGGCGCTGGGTTCGTCCAGACCGGCAAGCATCGCCAGCAACGTCGATTTGCCCGCGCCGGAAACACCGACCACGGCAACCGACTCGCCGGCATAAACCTCCAGGTTGACGTTATCCAGTATGGTTAAGCTGCCCTCGGGGCTGCTAACCTTCTTGGTCAGTGCACAGGACTTCAGAACGGGTTCTGCGGATGTATTTGGTGACATGATCAGATTATTGACACTGCTTTGGCTCACGGCGTTGCCGATTGACGTTGTTCATGCGGAAGACTCCACCATCCTGGTCGTTGGCGACAGCCTGAGCGCCGCGTATGGCATGGCAGCGGAACAATCGTGGGTGTCATTGCTGCAAAACAGACTGCGCGTTCAAGGTTACGAGTATCATGTTGTTAATGCCAGTATCTCCGGCGATACGACCCAAGGTGGCCGTTACCGGCTGCCGCGATCGCTGACGCGATTTCGGCCGGACATCGTGATCATCGAACTCGGTGGCAATGACGGTCTGCGCGGTTTGCCGCTGGATGTAACCCGGGGCAACCTGCTAAACATGGTCGAGGCCTGCCAGGAAGCCGGTGCGATCGTCGTGCTCGCCGGGATCAGGATTCCGCCCAACTACGGTCAGGCCTATGTGCAGGACTTCCATGCGATTTACCGGGACCTGGCGGAACAATACGGGCTGCTGCTGATTCCGTTTATCCTGGAGCACATAGCACTCGATCCGGAGTTGATGCTGGCGGATGGCATACACCCTAATGCGGCGGGACAGGAAGTGTTGCTGAACAATGTCTGGCCTGTCCTGTTGCCGGCATTGAGGGCGGTTCCTTGAAGAATATGCCACTGGCAAAGGCCATTATTCCCGCCGCCTGCCTTTGCCTGCTGACGATGGCGGTCGCGAATGAGACCGGCGAGGCATTGTTCATCGAAGTAAGCGAGCCCAGTGGGCTGGATTTCATACATTTCAATGGCATGTCAGGTGAACTCTATCTACCGGAAATCATGGGGGCCGGCGTGGCTGTTTTCGATTTCGATCGCGATGGCGACCTGGATATTTATTTGTTGCAAGGCCATATGATGGGTCGGGGCAAGACCCTGGCCGATGCGATCCTGCCACCGAAAAAGGGTACGGTTTTAATGGACCGCCTGTTCAGAAACGATTCGGTCCCGGGTAAAACCAGGTTGCGTTTTACTGACGTCACCGAGAAAAGCGGAATCAGGGCCGATGGTTATGGTATGGGCGTCACGACGGGTGATATCAATAACGATGGCTGGACCGATTTGTATATCAGCAACTTCGGTCACAACCAGCTGTGGCTGAATAACGGCGATGGCACATTCAAGGACATCACCAGGAAAGCGGGTGTGGATGAACCCCGCTGGAGCGTCAGCGCCGCTTTTGTCGATATCAACCTCGATGGCTGGCTCGATCTGTACGTCGGCAATTATGTGGCCTACGACATGGAAAATCCGAAGCCATGCCGTTCCGCAACCACCGCCCGCGACTATTGCGGCCCACAGGCTTTTGAGCCGCTCACCGATCGTCTGTTTCTGAACCGTGGCGATGGCAGTTTCGCCGATATCAGTGAAAAATCAGGCATCACCGAGGTTTTCGGTGGCGCGCTGGGCGTCATCGCGGCGGACTTTGATGGCGATCACTTGCCGGATATCTATATCGGCAATGACGGCATGGCCAACCAGTTGTGGATCAACCAAAAGGACGGGACCTTCAAGGATTCAGCGCCGCTGGCCGGCGTCTCGGTCAACCGTCATGGCATGCCGGAGGCAAGCATGGGCGTGGATGCCGCCGATTTCGACGGCGACGGTGATGAAGACCTGTTCATGACCCACCTGGTTCGTGAAACCAACACCCTGTATGTCAACGATGGCTCCGGCTGGTTCGACGACAAGACGGCAGAAACCGGTTTGGGCGTCGTCAGCGTGCCGTACTCGAGTTTTGGCACGGCCTGGCTGGATATCGATAATGATGGCTGGCTGGATCTGCTCGCGGTCAATGGCGCGGTCACCCTGTTCGAGTCACACGAACCCACCGACAAAATATTCCCGCTGGACCGGCGCAACCAGCTTTTCGCAAACGATCATGGCAAAGCATTCACCGAAATCAGCGACCTGGCCGGCGATGCGTTCAAGCTGTCGGCAGTCAGCCGCGGCGCGGCGATCGGCGATATCGATAACGATGGAGATATCGATATTGTCATCAGCAACAACAGCGGTCCTGCGCGGCTGCTCCTAAACCAGGTCGGCACCAGGAATGCCTGGCTCGGCATCAGCGTACTCGGCGCTGCTGGAAAATATCATGTCACCGGCAGCAAGGTCGCGCTGATCCGCGAAAACGGGGAGACGCTGTGGCGTCGTGTTCGTACCGATGGCAGTTATGGCTCGTCCAGCGATCCAAGAATTCTCTTTGGACTCGGCGCTAATCGGGGAACGCAAACCGTAGAGGTGACCTGGCCCGGCGGCGAGCGCGAGCGTTGGAGCGGATTGGCGACCAACCGTTATCACGAATTGCGGCGCGGCAGCGGAATACGGGTCGGCGAATGAACGGACCGACACCCTCTCGCGGCCTGCCATTGATCCGGATCGCGGCAGTGATGCTGCTCGCCTGCTGGCCGGTTTTTTCACCGGCACAAACTGAAACAACTTTGCAATTGCTGCCTGTACCCGAGCCGGATCTCGAGCAATTGCAGCCGGCCACACAGGCAAAGCTTCGCCGCGCCCAGGATTATTTTCACGGCCAGGAGTCCTCGCTGGAGCGGAAGTCGTTGGGCCGTGCATACGGAAAACTGGGTATGGTCTACCAGGCGCTGCAGTTACAAGCCGCGGCTAAAGCCGCTTACAGCAACGCCATCATGCTGGACCCGGAGGCCGCCCAATGGCCTTTTTATCTCGCCATTTATCACGAGGAAATCGGCGAATTTGCTGCATCCGCCCGGTTGTATTCGGCCACTCTGAATATAGCGCCGCAAATGGCCGGCACCTGGCTGCGCCTGGCTGAAGTGTTGCTGGAGGCAGGTGACCTGCCGGGCTCGGAAAAAGCATTCCGCCGCACGCTTTCGCTCGAACGCGGCCAGGTCGCAGCGATCGCTGGTCTCGGCACCATCGCGTTGCACAGGGATCAATACCGGGATGCGATCAACGCTTTCGAGGCCGCCTTGCGCATCCAGCCCGAGGCCACGCAGCTGCATTACCGACTGGCAATGGCTTACCGTAACCTCGGTGACCGCGAAAAAGCGACGGTGCATTTGCGAAAAAGCGGCAAACGGATTCCGTCCAGTTTTCACCCGTGGATCGAGTTGATGAAGGCGCGCGAAAAGGGGGCCGCTTATTATGTTCGCGTCGGCAGAAACGCAGCCACCGGCGGCGATTATCGAAGGGCGATGGCGGTCTATGGCCTGGCCCTGGACATCGATCCGCAAAATCTGGCGGCTTTATATAATCTTGCGGCGACCTCGCTGGTCATGGGCAACTCCGAACGCGCCAATGGCTACCTGGACCAGGCGCTGACGCTTGCACCGGATGACCAACGCCTGCATGATTTACGAGTCCGAATTCGGCAGACGACGGATAGCGAGGGCGACACCGCCCCCTGGTGACCTATGCAGACCAAAACAACGATAAAAAACCTGTGCCTGGCACTGATGATTGCGTTGATTCCGACCCTCGCCGTAGCGAATTATCCGATAACGATCACCAGTTGCATGGACAACATGTCGGTTGTGTTCGACTTTGGCGTGATGAACAACCAGGCTTTTGTACGCGTGGAAAATTACGAGGGCCGGGAGATTTACTGTGAAACGAGGTTCAAGGCAGGCCCCGACCGGCGTACTCGCAAGACCACGGTTCAACCGGAGAAATATGGCTTGATGATCTATTTGGCGCGCCGAACGGTCACCCGGATGTACATTACTGTCTATTGCAGCGATGAGAAGGAAAGCATGGCTGACAAGACGCTGCTCGATTATTCCTGCGAGAAAGTCGCCAACGACTGAACCGGTTCAAACGCCCGCAGCACCCAGCCATTTTTCCAGCACCGGTTGCTCCCAGTCACTGATTGCGTTGCACAATAATGTCAATGCGGTCTTCTCTGTATCGCTCAGGTAAGGATTCCATGCTTCGAGTATCAGTACCGCGCGCAGACTATCGCTGCGGTTCCATGCTTCGTGCTCGAAGCTGTCATCAAAAATAATACACTGCCCTTCGTTCCATCCACGGGTTTCCGAACCGCAACGCAAAGCGCAGTCCTCGGGCACGATCAGCGCGAGATGAATGGCAAGCTTGGTATTGGCAACGCCATGATGAGGCTTGATGTGTGCCCCGGGTTTCAGAACCGAGAAAAATACTTCGGGCGCGTTCCCCTTGCATCGGGGCATCGGCATGCGGTCGACGGCGGCGACCGTATCCGGGCAGCGCTCGCAATGCTCCTGCAGCCGTTCGCCGTCCTTGTAAAGATGGTATGAGTTCCAGTCCGATTTCCCGGCCAGGTTCTGCATCGCCGCGGGGACGCCGGGACCCTGCCGCACATAAGGTGAAAAGCCCGCCTCGTCGTCAGCGAGCAGGGCCAGAAATTCTTCACGAATCGGTATCGCCGCTTTTTCCAATTCGCGGATACCATCGATTTTATTGCGCTCAAACCAGGGTTGCGGAGGTATACCGGGCACGTAGACTGCACCGGGTCTTTGCATGTCATCGGCGAAAACCGGTTTTTTCCGGCCATGCTGGATATCGATGCAATCGCGTATTCGTCGCAGCGCCTCCTTGCCGGCCTGGGCTTCCTGGGCGGAAAGAATCTGCAAGTGTAGCCGGATGAAATGCTGCCGAAGAAGCTTCAGCGCCTGACGTACCGATTCCACCATCTGAGCCGGGGCGTTCGGTGTCGATGGCAGTTTCTCGAGTTCGGGGCTCAGTGAAAAACAAAGGTGAAAATGCTCGGCTGCCTTCAATGACTGCCCCTGTTGCGAAAACAACGCGCCGAGCCAGAGGTGGGCGATCGCCTGGCGCGGCTCGTCCGCCAACGCCGCCTGCAGAAGATCGATCGCCTGATCCTGCCGACCGGCAGCCAGCAGGTGCTGTGCTTCACGCAGGGTGTTGCTTTGCTGTTCGTCTGGTTTTGCGGTCATCATGCTGCCTGCCGTTTTTACAATGAAAACCGGGACGGCCCATTGTACACGGCCGCAACATGGTCAATGCAGGGAATAGATCAGCTCTATTTTCTTTTGCTGCCGCTGCAGGCTCAGATTGACCAGGCCCTGTTCGGGAACCGATCTCAGCGCTTCCATGAAAACACTGTCTGTAACCGCTACATGGTTGACCGCGGTTATCAGGTCACCGGCTCGCAAGCCCAGTGTTTCGACTTCGCTACCCGCGCGCACCGACACGACGCGCCAACCGCTCATTACTCCCGTCGCATCGACCTCGGGCGCAAGATCAATCTGGTTGACCAAATCCTGCCGATCGCTGATCAGGCGGCGAAGAACATCCTTTTGAATGGAAAGATAAATGGCTTCACCGGACGGGTTGTCTGCCGTGCCTCGCGTTGGCAACGAGCGGATATGCAGTTCGTGGGAGCCGGCCGGACATTTCAGCCGCACCCGGGTTGCGCTGACTTCATCGACCCGGCACTCCTCCAGCATCTCGCCCGGACCGAGCAACCATTGCCTCCCGCCATCTTCGACGATGGCAAGAAAGCTGCCGTCGTGTTCCAGCGTGCCGGCCAGTCTTTGCTCCTGAGCAGCGCTGGTCGACGGAAGTGTAGCCAGGCCAACGATTGCAAACATCGTCGGCAGGGAACAGATTTTTTCGAAATTTATTTTCATACCTAAGCTATGCCGGGAAAAAATCGATGGGTTTGGTCGCGGTAAACGGTGCGACATCTTTGGCATCGAAACGGAACATCTTTACCCGCATGACGAGCTTGCGCTCGAGTTCGGCGTCGCCCAGCTCGCTGGAAACCACTTCGCAGAACGTCACCTGTCCATCCGGGCTGATGGTCAGGCGAAGTACGAGTTTGCCCTGCAGCGCGGGGTCCTTGCGTAGCGCCCGGTTATAGAGTGCGAAAATCGCGCCCTTGTTGCGGTCGAACACCATCTCTATCTCTTCGAGGCTGCGGCCAGCCGCACCGCCGCGGCCGGA
>JAZFYI010000035.1:0-4674 GCA_036443455.1 Gammaproteobacteria bacterium | reverse complement strand
CCAGGCGGAGCCACCGACTCCTCGATAAGCGCCTGGAATTTATCGAACTCCTTTACCAGTCGTTTGGCCCGCCGACGGCTTGCCACGGTCAACTCGGCAAGAAAATCTTTTTTCATGCGGCCTCCGTCACGAAATTCCGCAGCCGCCCGAGCAAACGTTTTGCGCTCCCGTCATCCAGGGCATGACTCGCTTCGTTCATTCCATCCGCCAGCGTAGGCGCGCGGCCGCATACTTCCAACACCAGGCCTGCGCCCAATACCAATGCGTCGCGGTGCGGTCCTTTTTCACCATTCATCAGAACGCTGCACAGCGCATCCGCATTTTCCGCCGCGCTGCCACCGGCAAGATCCAGCGGCTGGCACCGCGCGAGACCCAGGTCCAATGGATCGATTTGCTGCTCGCTTATTTCTCCGGGTGTTACCTCCAGCCTGACGAATGGCCCGATCGGCGTCGCCTCATCCCATCCCGGTTCACCGTGAATGACAAAAGCGCGCTTGATGTGCATTCCGGACAAGGCCTCGGCCATCAGCCTTGCCGCCGCCAGGCTGTATGCGCCGATCACCATGTATGGAGGATTGAGCGGATTGACCAGCGGCCCAAGCAAATTGAAGACGGTTCGAACCCCGAGAGACTGACGCACGCGCATCACAGATTTCGTTGCGGCATGAAACCGGGGTGCAAACATAAACGTGAAGCCCGTGGAATCAAGACAAGCGGCAACTGCATGGCCATCGACGGGCAAGGAAATTCCCAATGCCTCCAGCACGTCAGCACTGCCGCAATGGCTCGACATCGCCCGGTTACCGTGTTTCGCAACTTTTGCGCCACCGGCGGCGGCCAGCAATGCAGACCCGGTCGACAGATTCAGGCTGCCCGAACCATCACCACCGGTGCCGACGCAATCGACCAGCTTGCCGCAATCGCCAACCGGTGGCCGCAATGCCATATCCCGCATGCTATTGGCAAAGCCCCGCAGTTCAGCACCGGTTTCCCCCTTGATGCGCAGCGCGGTGAGCAATGCACCGGCCAGTGCGTCGGAAACTTCCTCCCTGGCCATTGCCCGCAGAATGCTTCCCGCCTGCCGCTCGCTCAAATCCTTTCCGGAGATCAGCTGCTCCAGCAGTGCTGGTAAATCATTGGCCATTTTTCCGTCCTTTTTCCATTCTCAAAAAATTCTCGATCAGCTTCGGCCCGTCGGGCGTCAACACACTCTCCGGATGGAACTGCACACCATGCAGGTTCATATCCTGGTGGCGTACGGCCATGACTTCGCCCGACCTGGTCCAGGCGCTCAGCTCGAAACCCTTAGGTCATTTCTCTCTCGCCGCACACAGCGAATGATAACGACCCGCCGAAAATGGAGCCGGCAGATCGGCAAACAAACCATCGCCATCGTGGTATACCATCGAGCTCTTGCCATGCATGACCTGGGGAGCGTGCTCTATACAACCGCCAAACGCCTCGACCAGGGCCTGGTGGCCGAGACAGACGCCAAGCAGCGGTTTTTTGCCGGCGATCGCACGAATAAGCGGGATGCTGACCCCGGCATCGCGCGGGTGACCCGGACCCGGAGAAATCAGCAAGTGGCTGTAATCGAGGCGCGCCGCATCTTCTACCGTCAACTGGTCGTTGCGAAACACACTTACGCTCGCCCGCAGTTCGCGAATCGCCTGGACCAGGTTGTAGGTAAACGAGTCGTAGTTATCGATGACCAGCACATGCGCGTTCATCGGATTTCCCCGGCAAGTTCAAGCGCCCGGCCCAGCACGGCGCTCTTGGCCAGCACTTCCTCGTACTCTGCCGCCGGCTGCGAGTCCGCGACTATCCCCGCACCAGCCTGGTACTGGTATTCATCGCCAAAGAAACTCAGGGTCCGGATCGTGATTGCATGATCCATGTCGCCGTTGTGGCCAAAGTACCCCACGGTCCCCGAATAGAGATTGCGGTTGGCCGGCTCATACTGGTTGATCAGTTGCATGGCCCTGATTTTCGGGGCGCCTACCAGGGTACCGGCCGGAAAAGCCGCGGCGAACAGATCGAACGCATCCTTGTCCTGCTCCAGCTCACCGCAGACGCCGCTGACCATGTGCATGACGTGGCTGTAGCGCTCGATCGATCGGAATGGATCGACTTTGACAGTTCCCGGCACGGCCACGCGTCCCAGGTCGTTCCGCGCCAGGTCCACCAGCATCACGTGCTCGGCGGATTCTTTTGGGTCGGCGAGCAACTCGCGCTCCAGCGCAAGATCGGTTGCCGCCAGCGCATGCCTGGGGCGGGTACCCGCGATCGGTCGCAGCGTCGCCTGTCGTCCGTGTTTACGGACCAGCGCCTCGGGCGATGAGCCGGCGACCGCCATGTCCCCCAGGTCCAGAAAATACATGTATGGCGACGGGTTGATCAGGCGCAGGGCGCGGTAACAGGTGAACGGGGACAAGCCGCTGCGACCGCCGAATTGCACGGACAGCACCAGTTGATAGACATCGCCATCCATGATGTGCCGCTTGGCCAGTTTTACCGCATCCATGAACTCGTCTCTTCGCATGCTCGCATCGGTAGCGCCGATGCCTTTGCCCGTTCGCGGGTTCGTGATCGGCCCGGCCAGTAGCTGGAGAACCTGGCGTCTGAGCTGGCTGCGTTCTATTTCATCGCCATTGTGGAGGAGCGCGGCGCGGCGGGTCAGGTGGTCGAACACCAGCAAGGAATCGGTCGCCAGGTACAAAGCTCGCGGGCAGCGGCTTGCGGGTCCGCCATCGGGCAGGCGTTCGAAATTGCGAATCAGGTCATAGGCCGAGACTCCGACCAGGCCACCATTAAAAGGCAACTCGGGTATCTCCGGGTACAATTTCGGCGCGTCCGCCAGTGCCCCGCGAAAAGCATCCAGCAAGCGGCCGGGATCCTGCGTCGCCGGGAGCTCGAGTCCATTTACGCGCTGCCCGCTTGCATCGAGGCGAAATTCACGGGTCTTGCCAAAACCGAGAAAGGAATAACGGCCGACATGCTTGCCACCCTCCACGCTTTCCAGCAGGAAACGCGGCAGCAATGGCTTTAGCTTCAGGTACGCCGATACCGGTGTATCCAGGTCGGCGACGATATCAAAATGTTGTTGCATCGAATCCTCTGCATTGGTGCTCTTGTGCGCAGGGACCGGTCATAAAAAAACCCGCCCCTGGGTCAAGGGCGGGTTTCTGATTAGCTCGTGTACGCGCGGCTAGACCAGCATCCCTCCCTGGGATACCAGCCACCAGCGATTCTGCCGGCTGACGTGTATATTTTCCGCCTGGTACATCATGCAGCCATTAAAACAGGTATTTCATTGCTTCGTCAACACGGCAGATCGCACTTTATGCGTGCACTCGATCGGCCGCAAAACCTTGCCGCCCCGGCAAGTGTCTATAGTTGATAAAGAAACATCAGCACCAGCGAAAACCCGACCCACATCACCAACGTCAGCGGTACGCCAAGCCGCAGGAAATCCGCGAAGCGGTAACCGCCGGCGCTCATCACCAGCAGGTTGGTCGTGTAGCCCATGGGTGTGGCGAAACTCATGTTGGCGCCGAAAATAACCGCCAGTATGAAAGGTGCTGCCGGCGCACCCAGTTGAGTAGCGATACTGATGGCAATCGGTGCGCCGATTACCGCGGCCGCATTATTGGTGACCACATTCGTCACTAGCGCCATCGCCAGTATCAGCGCGCTAAGCACGCCTGCCACCGGCAAGCCACGGGTTGAGAATACAAAAAGCTGCGCCAGGTAGTCGGCGGCTCCGGTCACCGTCAGCGCCAGGCCCAGACCCAGGCTGGCGACGATGACCAGGATAATCTGGGAGCTGAGCGACTGACCCACATCACCCCATCGCAGACAACCGGTAACGATCATCAGCGCAACACCCGCCACACTACTGACCGATATCGGCAACAGCCCGGTCGCCGCCGCACCGACGATCCCGGCCATGATGAACAGCGCACGATTTGACCTGGCCTTGCGCGGCAAATCAGTCGTCCCATCCAGCACCAGCATCTCGCCGCTGTTGCGTAATTCGTTGACGTTGTCGCGGCTGCCCTGGACCAGCAGAACATCACCGGAACTCAGCCTGACATCCGCCAGTTCGCCGCTGGCATGATCCACATTCAACCCGGCACGGTGTATGGCGAGAGGCAGAAGGCGGTAGCGCGTCGCGAACCGCGTGTGGCGTAGCGATCGATGATGCAATGGCGACCCGCGGGTTACCACGACCTCGGCCAGTTGCTGATCGCCGGCGCTGAGCGGGAATTGTTCGCTGACCGGATGATGCAGGTCGGTCGCGTTATACAATCGCGCGCCGAGTATGTGTTCAAACTCTTTCAGCCGCTCCGGCGTATCCTTGACAAAAAGACGATCGCCCGCGGTTATGGTTGCCGATGGCAACCGAGTGACCGACAGGGTTTCGCCACGCTGAATTCGTTCGACTCGCATCCGGTTGTTGGTCATCGCCAGCACTTCGGACAAGGTTTTGCCGGCAGCGGTGCTGCCCATATCCACATGCAGTAATGCATTGAATACCCGTGGCGTGATATCCGCCAATGCGGACCTTCGCTTGGGCAAAAGATATGGCCCGACCAGCCAGAGAAAAAGAACGCCCACCCCGCCGACGATGGCGACCGGCAGGGCAAAATCGAACATGCCGATCTTTGGGAA
>JAZFYI010000034.1:0-10758 GCA_036443455.1 Gammaproteobacteria bacterium | reverse complement strand
GCGCGGATGTTTACCTGACGCTGGAACCTTGCAGCCATCACGGGCAGACCGCGCCGTGCAGCCAGGCGCTGATCGCCGCCGGCGTGGCGAGGGTGCTGGTGGCGCAGCGCGACCCCAACCCGCAGGTCGATGGCCGCGGTATCGCCGATCTCGAAAAAGCGGGCATCGTCGTCGAGACCGGCTTGATGGCGGCGGCGGCAGAAGCGCTCAATCCGGGTTTCAACAAGCGGATGCGCAGCGGTCTGCCGTTTGTGCGCTCCAAACTGGCGGTCAGCCTCGATGGGCGTACGGCGATGGCCAGCGGCGAAAGCCAGTGGATAACGGGGGAGGCCGCGCGCCAGGATGTGCAGCGCTGGCGCGCACAAAGCTGTGCGGTGCTCAGCGGCAGCGGCACGGTAATCGCCGATAACCCATCGTTGAACCAACGACTGGAAGGCGAGGAACGCCAGCCGCTGCGGGTCATCGTGGACAGCGGGCTGCGGGTGCCGGTCGATGCGAAATGCCTGAACCTGGATGGATCGCGACTGCTGGTGACGACCGCCGACAAAATACCGCTGGCCGGCGCCTACTTGGATCGCGGCATCGAGGTGCTGGGGCTGGCGCCCAGACCCGATGGCAAGGTAGACCTGCGCCAGTTGATGGTCGAACTGGGGAAACGGCAAATCAACGAGGTCATGGTCGAAGCGGGGCCGCTGCTCAACGGCGCGTTGCTGGCCGCGAATCTGCTCGACGAATTGCTGGTCTACCAGGCGAGCCACGTCATGGGCAACGATGGCCGCGGGATGTTCACGATTCCCGGTCTGCAAAAAATGGATCAGCGCATCCAGCTTGAGCGTAAAGATTTGCGCATCGTGGGCGATGATCTGCGATTGATTTTCACGGTCAGCGACCAGGACGATCGGGGTTAATTTATGTTTGGCGGAATCATCCAGGCCGTCGGCGCCATCAAATCGCGCCAGCCCAAAGGCGGCGACCTGGTGCTCGAGATCAACGCCCCCGGGCTGGGGCTGGACCGGGTCGCGATCGGCGACAGCATTGCCGTCGATGGCGTATGCCTGACGGCAACCACGGTGCGCAAGCACAGTTTTGTCGCCGATTTGTCCACCGAAACCCTGGCCTGCAGCGCCCTGGGCCGGAAACGGGCCGGAGATCCGGTTAATCTTGAAAAGGCGCTGTGTCTCGGCGATGTACTGGGCGGCCACCTGGTCAGCGGGCACATCGATGCGGTCGGCAAATTGCTCGGCCGGCGCGACGATGCGCGCTCGGTGGTCATGACCTTTTCGCTGCCGGAGAGCATTGCGCGTTTCGTCGCGGCGAAGGGATCGATTTGCATAGACGGGGTCAGCCTCACCGTCAACCGGGTCACCGACGAGAGCTTTTTAATCAATGTTGTCCCCCATACGCTCGAGGCGACTACAATGGGGCGGTATCGTGGCGGTACCGAGGTCAACCTGGAAGTGGACCTGGTGGCCAGGTATATCGATCGCCTGATGGGCGGGGACCGGAGCTTATGAACAGTATTGAAGAAATTCTCGAGGATCTGCGAGCGGGCCGCATGGTCGTTATCGTCGACGATGAAGATCGTGAAAACGAGGGCGATTTGTTGATGGCTGCGAGCATGGTGCGTCCGGAGGACATCAATTTCATGGCCAGGTATGGCCGCGGCCTGATCTGCCTGACCTTGAACCGGCAACGCTGCCAGCAATTGCGCCTGCCGCTGATGGTCAGCGAAACCGATGGCAGGCATGGCACCAATTTTACCTTGTCGATCGAAGCGGCCGAGGGAGTCACCACGGGTATTTCGGCGCATGACCGCGCCCAGACGATCCAGGCCGCGGTCAGCCCGGATGCCAAGCCGGACGACCTGTGTCAGCCCGGCCACATTTTCCCGATCATGGCGCAACCCGGCGGAGTCCTGAACCGCGCCGGGCATACCGAAGCCGGTTGTGACCTTGCCCGTCTTGCCGGTCTCGATCCCAGCGCCGTCATCGTCGAAATCCTGAACGAAGACGGGAGCATGGCGCGGCGGCCGGACCTGGAAAAATTCGCCGGCGAGCATCGGCTCAAGATGGGGACGATTGCCGATTTGATCAGTTATCGGTTGCGCACCGAACATTCGATCGAGCGCATCCTGGAGCGGCAGGTAAAAACCAGTCACGGCGATTTCCTGATGGTTTGTTACGAAGACCACGTAAACCGCAATGTGCATTTCGCGCTGATCAAGGGAGACATCGGCGGCGACCAGCCGACCCTGGTCCGGGTGCATTTGCAGGACAGCCTGGGCGATGTGGTCGGTCTCACCGGCAGCGAATTCGGCTGGCCATTGCCAGCGGCGATGGAACGAATCGACCGCGAAGGCAGCGGCGTGCTGGTGATACTGCGCCATGGCGAGGATCCCGGCGCGATCATCGAGACTTTGCGCAATATCGGCAAACCCGCGCCGGACAAACCGGCGGGCAGCAGCCGGGTCCTGCGTACCTATGGCACCGGCGCGCAGATACTGCGGGATCTCGGCGTCAGCAAGATGCGGGTGATGAGTGCGCCGCGCCAGTTGCATGGCTTGTCCGGTTTTGGCCTGGAAATCGTCGGCTATGTCGATGACGAGCAGGCGGCTGCCAGTGCCTGAGCAGATGTTTTTGACCGGCGCCAACGGTTAGACTGCGGCAAATTAATTCGGGACCCCACATGCAAAACATAAAAACGATACGAGGCGAACTGAATGCGAGCGACCTGCGGGTAGCGATCGTCGCCGCGCGTTTTAACGAGCTGGTCGTCGAGAGCCTGATAAAAGGCGCGCTGGATACGCTGCGCAGCCACGGCACCAGCGACCGGAATATTACGCTGGTGCGCGTGCCCGGGGCGATCGAGATGGGGCTGGCGCTCGAGAAAACAGCCGCCAGCCGGCAATACGATGCCATCGTGGCATTGGCCGCGGTGATCCGTGGAGCGACGCCGCATTTCGATTATGTCGCCGGCGAATGCGCGCAAGCGGTCAGCCAGGTCAGTACCCGCCATGGCGTGCCGATCGGCTTTGGTATCCTGACCGTCGATACGATCGAGCAGGCACTCGAAAGAGCCGGAACCAAGGCGGGCAACAAAGGTTCCGATGCCGCACTGGCTGCAATCGAGATGGCCAGTCTTTTGCGTAAGTTGGAAGGCTGAGAAATGTCCTCCCACACCGAGGTGCGTGCACGGCACCGGCGCAGTCGCGCCCGGCGGCTCGCGGTGCAGGCGCTTTATTCCTGGCAGCTTGCCGGCGAAGCCGTGGAGGACATCTATCGGTATTACAGCGAGGATCGGGATTTCGATCGCACCGATGCCGCCTACTTCAAGGAATTGCTGCTGGAAATAACCAGCGACAGCGAGTCGTTGAACATTCTCCTGGCCCAGTATGCAGACAGAGATCTCGATCAGCTGACTCCGGTCGAACACGCGATACTCTGGGTGGGCCTGTTCGAGCTTCGCGACCACCTCGAAGTGCCTCACGCTGTGGTGATCAACGAGGCGGTGGAGTTGAGCAAGAAATTTGGCGCGGAGAACGGTCACCGCTACGTAAACGCCGTGCTCGACAAGGCGGCCATAGATCTGCGGACCGCTGTTACCGGTGCGTGGAAAACCATGAGCGCGCGCTCCCCGGACAAGAAAAAAGACTGACCGGGGCAGGTTGTGACCGGCGAATCCGAGATCATCGAGCGCTATTTCCGCCAGGGTTTTGCGGATGGCCGGGGTGTGCGGACGGGCATCGGCGATGACGGTGCGGTGCTGAGTGCGCCGGGCCACGCCGATGAAATCGTGGTCAGTTGCGACACGCTGGTCGATGGCGTGCATTTCCCAAAACAGGATGGCAGCCGCCACGCGGCCGACCTGGGTTATCGCTGCCTGGCGGTCAACCTCAGCGACCTGGCCGCGATGGGCGCCGACCCGCTGTGGTTTACGCTGGCGCTGACCCTGCCGAGTGTGGACGAGGGCTGGCTGCGGGCTTTTAGCGGCGGGCTGCGCGATTGTGCCGCGGAGGCGAAAATCGCGCTGGTCGGCGGTGACACCTGCCGCGGCCCGCTGGCTTGCACCATCCAGGTCATCGGTTCCGTGCCGCAAGGACAGGCGCTGTTGCGCAGCGGCGCGGCGGTCGATGATGCGATTTATGTCAGCGGCGACCTGGGTGCGGCGGGCGCGTGGATACGAAGCCTGGAGGATAAGGATGCCGCCGTCGATCTCGCTGCGCTCGAAGCCAGCTTCTGGCGGCCCACGGCGCAGCTTGCACTCGGCAAGGCATTGCGCGGGCTGGCCAGCGCCGCGATCGACATATCCGACGGGTTGGTCCGTGACCTGGGCCACGTTTTGCGAGCCAGTCGCCTGGGGGCGAGGCTGCAACTCGAAGATTTGCCGCTTTGTGCAACCCTGGGCAAGTATGCCGATCATGAGCAGACCGTAAAAATGGCGGCCGGCGCGGGCGATGACTACCAGCTTTGTTTCACGATAGCCGGCAACCGGCAAAAAGAGCTGGAGCGCCTGGCGAGCCAGTTGAATACCCGGCTGACCCGCATTGGTCAGACCACCCGGGGCGAGAACCTCGATATTTTCTATCGCGATCAGCCGGTCTCGCTGGACCACGCAGGCTTTGCCCATTTCGCGGAGTAATCGATGAACCAGACCCGGCCAGACCCCAGCGTTCTAAAAGATCCGGTGCATTTGATCGCCATGGGCTTTGGCGCCGGCCTGGTTCCGTTTGCCCCCGGCACGGCGGGAACCTTGCTCGCCGTGTTGCTGGAGTTTGGCGCCAGGCAATGGCTGCCGGATGTCTGGCAGCGTTCGATACTGGTACTCGCGATGATAATCCTGGGTATCTGGGTCTGTCATGTCAGCGCCCGCAAACTGGGCCGGCACGACCATCAGGCCATCGTCTGGGATGAGATCTGCGGTTACTTCCTGACCATGCTGGCGGCGCCGCCGGGATGGATCTGGATGCTTGCCGGGTTCTTGCTGTTCAGGGTGCTGGATATTGTAAAACCGTGGCCGATCCGAGAAGTGGATCACAGTATTGGCGGGGGCTTCGGCATTATGCTCGACGACATTGTGGCGGGTCTTGTCAGCGCAGCGGCCATTTTGGCGGCGCGGGGTCTGCTGATATGACGGATTTGGCCAATGAAGTCGATCAAGACCATGAAAATGAAAACAATATGCGAGTTTCCGGCCCCGGGAAACTTGCCCGAAAAGATTGGCAAATACGCGATCATCAATGAAGTAGGCAAGGGCAGCACCGGTACCGTATATCTTTCGCATGACCCTTATTACGGGCGGGATGTCGCGATCAAGGTGTACAACAGCGGAACCGGCGTTAACGACGCCGATTCCGATATGGCGCGCAAGATGTTTCTCAGCGAAGCCCACATGGTGGGTATGCTGCAACACCCGAATATCCTCCCTATTTATGACGCCGGCGAAGAAAACGGCCGCTATTACGTCGTCACCGAACACATCCATGGCGGGCGCACGCTGGCCGCCTACTGCAAACCGGACAACCTGCTGCGCATCGACGATGTCGTAGAAATAATTTACAAGTGCGCCAAAGCCTTGCATTACGCGCATACCCGCGGCGTTATTCATCGCGACATCAAACCCAGCAACATCATGCTGAACACGGAAAGCGATGTGCGGATCATCGACTTCGGCATCGCGCTGGTCGCCGATTCCGAGGTATCGCGAATCGAGGGTATCGCCGGGTCGCCGAGTTACATGTCGCCCGAACAAGTCCAGGGCGAGGAAATCACTTCCGTTTCGGATGTCTATTCGCTGGGCGCGATGATGTATGAAATGCTGACCGGGTTCAGGCCGTATCGCGCCAGCAGCCTGGCGAAGCTATTGCACCAGATCGTTTACGCGACCCCGGAGCCGGTCCACAAGTTGCGTCCGGATATCCCGGAAGACCTCGAGCGGATTTGCTCGAAGGCCATGCACAAGGATCCGGGGAAACGCTATGCCAACGGCACCAGTTTTGCTGCCGACCTGACTCGCGTATTTCAGAAATTGAGGACTCAGGAGGCTGCCATAGACCAGCGGGAGCGTTTCGATATCCTGCGGCGCTTGCGGTTTTTCCATGATTTTTCGCATTCGGAAATCTGGGAAGTCCTGCGCGCCAGCGACTGGCGGGAATGGCCTTCCGCCGAGGAAATTGTTCGCGAGGGCGAAGCCGACGATCGTTTCTATATCATCGTGGCCGGCAATGTGCATGTCGTACACAATAGCGAGAAAGTCGGCATGCTCGGCGCCGGCGAGTGTTTTGGCGAGACCAGTTATGTGCAGAACGCGAAACGCACGGCGACCATCATGTCGGATGGCGAGGTCATCGTGCTGCGGGTCAGCTCGACGCTGCTCGAACAGGTTTCGTCTTCGACCCAGTTACGTTTCGTCCGGGTATTCCTGCAAAACATGATCGAGCGCCTGCAACGCGCCGGCACCGCCCAGACATAAGTCGGCTGACCGCACACTTCATCAATTATCACGGCCCTGGCTGAGCCTCGAACGCCTGAACTTGGCCTTCACTCTTAAGCCAGCCGACTTCGCATGCATTGGTTAAATATCTTTGTCGTACTCGATCAGTGCGTAGGCCGAGTGGTTGTGGATTGACTCGAAGTTTTCCGATTCGATGACGTAGGCGCGAACGCGGTCATCGGCATTCAGCCGGGCGGCGATATCGCGGACCATGTCTTCGACGAACTTGGGATTGTCGTAGGCTTGCTCGGTTACGTATTTTTCGTCGGGTCGTTTCAGGATTCCGTAAAGTTCGCACGATGCCTCGCTTTCGGCGAGATCTATCAGCTCTTCTAGCCACATGAATCCTTCGACGCGCGCGTTGATGGTTACGTGTGAGCGCTGATTGTGGGCGCCGCGATCGGAAATGCTTTTAGAGCACGGGCACAATGAGGTAACCGGCACCACGACCTTGATCCAGATGCTGTTTTTTCCGTCGCGGCGTTCCCCGGCAAAGGTCACTTGATAATCGAGCAGGCTTTGCACGCCGGATACGGGTGCAGTCTTGTTGACGAAATAGGGAAAACTCATTTCTATATGACCGGCATCGGCGTCGAGCCTGTCGGTCAGTTCGCTGAGCATTTCCTTGAACGACTTGACCGTGATTTCACGTTCGTGCAGGTTCAGGATTTCCACGAATCGCGACATGTGCGTGCCCTTGAAATCATGCGGCAGGTTTACGTACATATTGAAATTGGCGATCGTGTGTTGTTCGCGGCCCGAGCGGTCGCCGACGATAACCGGGTGGTAAATATCCTTGATGCCGACCTTGTTGATCGGGATTTGGCGCAGATCCGCGCCCCCTTGTACGTCCTCGATCGCACCGGTTTCGTGTTTCTGTTCCTCTCTCGCCATGCTTGTTTCTGCTTTGTTCATTTTTTCGGACCGGTCGTACTTCGCCTGGGCAGGCCAGTATAGTCCTTGTGGCAAGGGATTTCCCGGTATCTTCGGGACGGCGGGCCTGGTCCGGGCTAGAGAATCTGCGCCTGTGTTTCGGTGGGCCACCAGCGCCGGATCGTGCGCAGCACGCTGTCTTTGTCCAGACCGGCGTCGCGCCGGCAACTGTCCTGCGAGCCGTGCTCGATGAAAGCGTCGGGTATTCCCAGGTGCAGCAGGGGAATCTGCAGATCATGCGTGGCCAGCAGTTCCGCCACCGCGCTGCCCGCACCGCCGGCAATCACGTTTTCTTCCACGGTGACGATGCCGCCATGGGTCTTCGCCATGGCCAGGATCAGTTCTTCATCCAGTGGTTTGACGAAACGCATGTTGACGACCGTGGCATCGAGATCCGCACCGGCAAACATCGCCGTTTCCAGCATGGCGCCGAAAGACATGATGACCAGGTTTTTGCCCTCGCGCCTGATCTGCGCTTTGCCGATCGCCAGCGCCCGCATCTTCTGCTCGACCTCGACCCCGGGTCCGTTGCCCCGCGGGTATCTGACGGCTGCCGGCTGGTCGAGGGTGATGCCGGTATAGAGCATCTGGCGGCATTCGTTCTCATCGGCCGGCGCCATCAGCACGAGGTTGGGGATAGCGCGCATATAGCTGAAATCAAAGCTGCCCTGGTGGGTCGCGCCATCGCTGCCGACCAGGCCGGCCCGGTCGATCGCGAACAGCACCGGCAGCTTTTGCAACGCGACGTCGTGAATAAGCTGGTCATAGCCGCGTTGCAAAAATGTGGAATAAATCGCGACGACGGGTTTTAACCCTTCGCAGGCCATGCCGGCCGCGAGCGTGATGGCGTGCTGCTCGGCGATCGCCACATCGAAATAACGATCGGGGAAGCGCTTTTCGAATTCGACCATGCCCGATCCTTCACGCATCGCCGGCGTGATGCCGATCACCCGCTCGTCCTGCTCCGCGATATCGCACAGCCAGTCGCCGAAGATTTTCGAATAGCTGGGTCCTGGCGCCGGCTTCTTGTGCAACACGCCGGTTGCGGCGTCGAACGGACCGGGGCCATGCCAGGTGATCGGGTCCGCTTCGGCCGGTTCATAGCCTTTGCCCTTGCGGGTAACGATGTGCAGGAACTGCGGCCCTTTCAGCTTGCGGATGTTTCTTAACGTGGAAACCAGGGTCGGCAGATCATGGCCATCGATCGGCCCGATAAAATTCAGCCCCATTTCCTCGAACAGCGTGCCGGGCAACACCATGCCTTTGAAATGTTCTTCGGATCGCCTGGCGAGCTCCCATACCGTCGGCATGCGCTCCAGCACTTTCTTGCTGCCCTCGCGCAGGTGCGAATAGACCTTGCCCGACAATACGCGCGCCAGGTAGTTGGACATCGCGCCGACGTTCTCGGATATGGACATGTCGTTGTCGTTGAGGATGACCAGCAGATCGATGTTCAGCGAACCGGCGTGGTTCAGCGCCTCGAATGCCATGCCGCCACTGAGTGCGCCATCGCCGATCACGGCGACGACCCGGCGATCTCCTTTCTGGTGCGCATTCGCGATCGCCATGCCCAGCGCGGCGCTGATCGAGGTGCTGGCATGACCGCCGCCGAAGGTGTCGTACTCGCTCTCTTCGCGTTTCGGGAACGGCGCAAGACCGCCTTCTTTCTTGATGGTATGCAGCAGATCGCGCCGGCCGGTCAGCACTTTGTGCGGGTAGGCCTGGTGACCGACATCCCAGACCAGCCGGTCATGCGGCGTGTCGAATACGTGGTGCAGGGCGACCGTCAGTTCGACCGTGCCCAGGCCCGCTGCAAAGTGCCCCCCCATCGTGCTGACGGTGTCGATCAGGTAGGCGCGCAGTTCGTCGGTCAGGATTTGTAATTCATCGGCGGACAGGCCGCGCAATGCAGACGGATTGTCTATCCGTGACAACAGGGATCGTTTGTCTGTGGCGCTCATTGGCTATTCGTTATCGTCGTTGGGTCTGCGATGGCCGTGCGGCCGACTCGGTCAATTATCGGCAGTTGTCCCGTCGTGTACAAACACTATCGTAACCGAGCGGTTGGCGGGTCCCGCCTATCGTTGCCGGCAAACGATGTACTCGGCCAGCTCCTTGAGCCTGTCAGCCTTGCTGCCCATGGGTTCGAGCGCAGCACAGGCGCTCCTGGCGAGGTCGGCCGCCTTGTTTTCCGCCGCTTCCAGACCGACCAGGCCCGGGTAAGTCGCTTTTTCGAGCGCCTGGTCCGCCCCCACGGTTTTTCCCAGGGTCTGGCTATCGCCGACCACATCGAGAATATCGTCCTTGATCTGGAACGCCAGCCCGATATCGTGGCCGTATTGCTCCAGCCCCAGCGCTACCTCGGTGGGCAGTTCGGGACGACAAAGTGCGGCCATTTTCACGCAGGCCTGGATCAGGCGACCGGTTTTTAGCAAATGCATTTGCTCGAGTTCGCCGAGGCTGAGCACTTTGCCGGTCGCCTCGATATCGACGACCTGGCCACCGGCCATACCCGAGGTTCCCGCGGCATCGGCGAGGCACTGGATGATCGCCAGCTTGCTCCGGCTGTCCGGCGGACCCGAACCGGGGCGGGCAAGGACGCTGAATGCGAGCACCTGCAAGGCATCGCCGGCCAGGATCGCAGTCGCTTCATCGTATGCGCGATGCAAGGTGGGTTTGCCGCGGCGGATATCGTCGTCATCCATCGCCGGCAGGTCATCGTGGATCAGCGAATAGGCGTGGATCATTTCCACCGCGCAGGCCGGTCCGTCGAGTACCGCCGCTTCGATGCCCAGCGCTTCACCGGTCAGGTATACCTGCAGCGGTCTGACCCGCTTGCCGCCGCCAAGCACCGCGTAACGCATCGCCGCGTGCAGCCGTTCCGGTGGTTCGGCCACGGTCGGCAGGTATCGCTCGAGCGCCTTTTCGACGCGCAGGCGATAGTCCTCGATGAGGCTTTTCAGGGGTGGTTGGTTCATTGGCGTTCGTTATTCGCCGGCTTCGTCGTAGGGCTTTGTGGTCTCCGTCTCGCTGCCTGCCAGCAGGATTTCCACCCGCTGCTCCGCGGCTTGCAATGCTTTCTGGCAGCTCCGCGTCAATTCGATGCCGCGCTCGAACTGCTTGAGCGTTTCTTCCAGCGGCAACTCACCTTTTTCAAGGTTTTCGACCAGTGATTCGAGTTCCGACAGGGCTTTTTCGAAGTCCGGCTGGCTGGTTTTCTTTGACAATGCTTGTCTCCTGAAGCGGCCGAGCTTACCCTACACAGGCCCCGACTGGCGGTCAATGCAGGTGTTTGACAGCGGCCCGGCCAGCGGTTATATTTTTGATCTAGAACAA
>JAZFYI010000033.1:0-3745 GCA_036443455.1 Gammaproteobacteria bacterium | reverse complement strand
CGCCGCACGGATCGTGTTCCTCGATGTGGGCCAGGGTCTCGCGGTGGTCGTCGAGACGGCGAGCCATCTGCTGGTTTACGACCCGGGGCCGCGTTATGGATCCGGCGCCGATGCCGGCAGCCGGACGGTCATCCCGTACCTGGTCAGCCGCGGGAAGCGCACGGTGGACCTGATCATGGTCAGTCATGGCGATGCCGATCACAGCGGTGGACTCGACTCGTTGCGAGACGCCTATCCCGATGCGCGGGTCCTGGCCGGCGGTGGCGACCGGCGACCGGCCGCGACCGGGTCGTGCATGCGGGGTCAGCGCTGGCGATGGGATGGCGTCGATTTTCAGGTTCTCCACCCGGATGGCCCAACCTGGCAAGGCAACGATGCATCCTGCGTGCTGCTGATACGCACCGCCGCTTCCAGCGCTTTGCTCGCCGGCGATATACAGGCACCCGCCGAACACTACCTGCTGGACACGCTCGGGCAGACCGATGTCGTGCTGGTTGCCCACCACGGCAGTGCAAGCTCATCCACCGCGGCCTGGGTGTCTGTCCTGTGTGCGAGGCTGGCCGTGGTCTCCAGCGGTTATCGCAATCGCTGGGGGTTTCCGAAAGCGGAAGTAGTCGGCCGCTGGCGCGCCGCCGGGGCCGAGGTGCTGGACACCGGCCATTCGGGAGCGATCAGCCTGGTCCTGCCCGCAACCGGTGGTTCGTTGCAAGTGCGCAGAGCGCGTGCAGACAGTTTGCCGGTGTGGCGAATTGCAGAACAGGAATTGTACGTGGCCGACCATGAAAACACGGGGTTCGAGCTTTCCGGCTCCGCTCCCGGTGCGGTATCATGCCGCGAATTCGACCCAAGCTGATACAGCGCGACCAACACGAGGGACCATGTTTGAAATAGTGAAGTCGGGTGGGCTGCTGATGATTCCCATACTGGGTTGTTCGGTAGTGGCCGCCGCGATCATCATCGAGCGTTTGTGGACTCTGCAGCAGAAAAGAGTGTTGCCGGACAATCTGTCCCGCACGGTCTGGAAATGGGTCGAGAAAAAACAGCTCAACGACAAAAACATCAAGGCGCTCGATGAAAGTTCGCCGCTGGGAGCGATCCTGGCCGCCGGTCTGATGAACCGGGATCGCGATCGGGTGGTGATGAAGGAGCGTATCGAGGATACCGGACGGCATGTCATCCACGATCTCGAGCGCTTTCTCAATTCGCTGGGAACCATTGCCGCGATCACTCCCTTGCTCGGCTTGCTCGGTACCGTGATCGGTATGGTCAAGGTCTTCAGTGCGATTACCGCGCATGGTGTCGGCGATCCGTCCGTGCTTGCGCAGGGTATTTCCGAGGCGCTGATCACGACCGGCGCCGGCCTGTCGGTCGCAATCCCGGCGCTGATCGGTTACCGCTACCTGAGCAGCCGTGTCGATGGCCTGGTCATCCAGATGGAAAAAGAGGCGATGCGGCTGGTCGACACGCTCGAAGGAAACAACAAGTGAATCTTCGACGGCAGCTAACCAATGAGCCTGAAGTCAACCTGACATCGCTGATCGATGTGGTGTTGTTGTTGCTGGTGTTTTTTATGGTATCGACGAGTTTCGTGCGCCAGGCACAATTGAAGGTGCGGCTGCCTGAAGCGAGCAGCGCAGTCGAACCGGCCCAGATGATACCGTTGCTGGAAATTATCATTACCGCGGATGGCGATTTTTGGCTAAACGATCAGCAACTGATCAACAACGACCCGAAGACGCTGCGCATGGCATTGGCCAAGATCGCGGGCAAGGACCGCGCCCTGCCGGTGACGATCAGGGCGGACGCCCGTTCAACCCATCAAGACGTCATTACCGCGATGGATGTGGTCGCACGACTGGGATTCAGCCAGGTCAACATCGCCACGAGTAACGAGCGGGAATAGTTTCCATGCAACAAAATACCCTGGACAGCGGGGGGTGGGCGGTCTACAAGCGGCTGTTTTCCTACGCGGCGGGTTATTGGCCGATGTTTGTCCTGGCCGGCATCGGCATGGTCGTATACGCGCTGTCCGAAGCGGCTTTCGCCGCGTTGATGAAACCCTTGCTCGATGGCGGCTTCGTCGAGCATGACGCCACGATCATCCGCTGGGTGCCATGGGCCATAGTCGCTATATTCATGATCCGCGGCTTTGCCGGTTTTGCCTCGGGTTATTGCCTGGGCTGGATAGGGCGCCAGGCCATCAAGAATCTGCGTCAGCAATTATTCGTTCATTACCTGAACATGCCCACCGCTTTTTACGATCAGAGCGCCTCGGGCGTGTTGCTGTCGAAAATCACTTTCAACATCGAGCAAATCGCGAATTCGACGACCGATGTCGTCAAGACGGCGGTGCAGGACACTCTGACCATCCTGGCTTTGCTTGGGCTGATGTTTTATTACAATCCTTTCCTGACCCTGTTCATGGTGGTTATCGCCCCGGTGATCGCCGGCCTGATGCGTTACTTGAGCCACAAGTTCAGGTCCTATAGCAGCCGCATACAGAATTCCATGGGGGAGGTCACCCGGGTTGCAGACGAAACGGTGGACGGGCATCGGGTCATCAAGGTATTCAACGGCCAGCAATACGAGCGCGACCGGTTCGAAGTCGCAAACGAGTACAACCGGCGCATGAACATGAAACTGATTGCCGCCCGCACCGGTAGCATCCCGGTCATCCAGCTGATCGCGGCGAGCGGGATCGCGGGCGTGGTCTATGTTTCGATCTCCGATATTCTGAGCGAGCCGATCGAGGTTGGCACCTTTGTCTCGTTTCTCGGTGCGATCCTGTTGTTGATGGCGCCGCTAAAACGGCTGACCAATATCAATGCGCCCTTGCAGCAAGGTATCGCGGCCGGGCAGAGCATCTTCGAGGTCCTGGACCAGCCTGTGGAGGATTGCGGCGGCGATGTGCCGCTGGGAAAAGCCCGCGGCGAGCTGGAGTTTGTCGAGGTCACGTTCAGGTACCCATCGAGCCAGGAGAACGTGCTCGATCGCTTGTCGCTGACCATCGGCGCCGGCGAAACGCTGGCGATAGTCGGCAGATCGGGCAGCGGGAAATCGACGCTGGTCAGCCTGCTGCCGCGTTTCTACGATCCCGATCAGGGCAGCGTCAGGCTGGATGGTTGCGATGTTCGCGAGTACGCTTTGTCGGACCTGCGGGCCCAGATCAGCCTGGTCAGCCAGGATGTGGTGTTGTTCAACGACACCATCGCCAACAATATCGCCTATGGCGCGCTTGGCGTCGCCGGTGACGAGCGGATAAGCGAGGCGGCCAGGTCGGCGCATGTGCTGGAATTTGCCGAGGAAATGCCGGCTGGCCTCGACACCATGGTCGGTGACAAAGGCGTGTTGTTATCCGGCGGCCAGCGGCAAAGAATTGCGATTGCGCGGGCCTTGTTGCGCAACGCACCCGTGTTGCTGCTGGATGAGGCGACCTCGGCGCTGGATACCGACTCGGAAAGAAAAATTCAACAGGCGCTCGATGGGCTCATGCAAAACCGGACCACGCTGGTTATCGCGCACCGCCTGTCAACGGTTGAAAACGCCGATCGCATACTGGTGCTCGACAAGGGGCGGATCGTGGAAATCGGCAGCCACCGTGAGTTGCTGGCCCGGGAGGGGCACTATGCCGCGCTTTACCAGATGCAGTTCCACGAGGTTTGAGCGCGAGCGCTCCCGGCATGCACCAGTGGCTCAACCGGATCTGGTACTCCGACAGGAACATCGGCTGGCTGTTGCTGCTGCC
>JAZFYI010000032.1:0-2339 GCA_036443455.1 Gammaproteobacteria bacterium | reverse complement strand
ACAGCCAGATCGATCGAGGTTCCGATACTTGCCGATAGTGAATCGGAAGGCGACGAAAACTTTCAGGTGATGCTTTCTTCCCCGAGCGGTGGCACTTTGACAGTCGATGTCGCCACCGTCACGATTCAAAATTTTACCAACTCCGCACCGAGCGCAAACGCCGGGATTGGTCAAGCAGTTCAGGAAGGAGTGACCGTATTCCTCGATGGATCGAGTTCGTCAGATCCCGATGGGGACACTATCACTTTCGCGTGGGTGCAAACGTTCGGCCCGTCGGTAACCTTGAGCAATCCAGATTCGGCAATCAGCAGTTTTGTCGCGCCCCAGGTTTCCGCCAACGTGATACTTAATTTTCAGCTGACGGTAACCGACTCATTTGGTGGGGCGTCGTCGAGCATCGCCGCGGTCACCGTAACAGATACAGTAGTGGGTGGTGGTGGCGGTGGCGGATCTGCCGGTATACCCCTGCTGATCGCATTATTGATAATTTCGCTCTGGATTCGACCGAAAATTCACAATCGACGATAGCCAGCAAACTCAACTACTGTCAACAGACCAAACCGAAAGCGTTTTGGGCGGTACAAGACGCTCGAACAATATGAATCGAACCACGCGCGGGTGGATCTGGCCGGCTGTTGTTACCGCGACGAAAGCAGGTGATCCATTTTGCTCCGATAGGTGGTTTTCTGGATCGCGTCCGTACTCATATCGACCGCCTTTAGCATGCTGGCCTCGGCTTTTTTCGGATTGCCGGTTTTCTCGTAGATTGCGCCCAGCAGGAAATGGAAGCGATGCTCTTTCGGGTACAGCCGGATCGCGGCCTTGGCATGGCTCATCGCGACACCGAAATTCTGGTTCAAAAAAGCGTCCATGCCCTGCCGGTAACGGAAGTACGGGTTACGGCTGCGAAAATACTCCGCCTTTTTATCCAGCTTGCGAGCGAGTTCGAGCTGCCCGTCGTTGCTGTACAACCGCGCCAGATTGCTGATCGCGATCAGGTTGCCCGGTTTCTCGCTCAACGCGACCTTGTAGGAAAGCTCGGCGGCGTTTCGATTACGAACATTCCGGTAGAAGGTGCCAAGATTTGCCCACAGGTATGAGGCCTGCGGATCCAGATCGATGGCCGTAACGAGGTAACTGAACGCGTTTGCCAAATCTTCATCGAACAGAAAGGCCATCGCTTTGTTGTTGTAATACTGCGCGACTGCCTGTTCATCGGAAATGATTCTCTGCCGGTAGCTATCGTCATACGAGGCCATATCAAGATCCGCGACCTTTTTTTGCCCGCCGCGTGGGCGAATGATGACGTTGACGTGTTTATACAGAACCATCGTCTTTGGGCTCCGCATATCCCAAACCTCAGGCACGTCCACTTCGTTGAACTCGGCCCGAATATCGAGGTGGCGGAGCATCACCGTCATCATGCCGGCGAATGCGAGGCAGTTGGCCCGTCCATGCTCGAAGGTTTTCGCGGCGGTATATGTCGCCGCCGGATCAAATATAAAGTTCTTTTCGGGCGATTGAACCAATGCCCGCAACAGCGCATCTATTTTGTCACTCTCGTTTTTGCTGCTTTCCGTGGCCTGCTCCGCGAAGCGGATCATGTCCGCACTGAGACCAAGGACATCGTCGTCAGGCTGGCTGATGCCGGCCCGAATCGGTGCCGGGAGCGCTTCGCCGCTCAATAATCGATCACGGCTTTCGTTGCCGGTCTGCGCCGACGGAATCGGTGTCGCGCAGGCGGCCAGCAGCAGGGGCAACAATGCAGCCCCAAGAAATTTTCCCATGTTAATCATTGTCTGCATTATAACCGGGGTAGTTTTTCAGATTGTCGTCGGCCGGTTTGGTTCAAATGGCTGCCGGTGCTCGCAGCGGCCACGATCTGGCCACGGCAGCCTGCGCCAGGATTTGGCGAGCATCGGTATACAGGCAAATGGTCGAAATGGATCAGTTGATCCCTTCCAAAGCAACAACCCGCAGAAAACATTGCCAAATTCTGTCCCTCTACTAGACTTAGTACACCAGACACCAATAAGAACCAGCAGCGATCCTCACGATCGCCAAGTAAATATCTATTTCACACAGGCAGGTGGCTGCCAAAAAAGGAGTAAACCATGAAAATCAGAAAAATAGCAGGTGTTGTAATTTGCCTGGTCTTGATGATGCCGGCGGCAAATGCCGGTGATTCCGATGCGCTGATACAACTGGACAAGGAATGGGGATCAGGCCTGGAACAGGGCGCGCTCGAGCACTTTCTTGCTGACGGTATGTTGGCTTTGGACCCAAAGGGTGTAGCAGACAAAGCAGAGATGCTCGAAACTGCCGCAAGCGACGGCGCG
>JAZFYI010000031.1:0-6961 GCA_036443455.1 Gammaproteobacteria bacterium | reverse complement strand
CGGTTCCAGACCTTGCTTAAAAGGGCAGCCAGAAACCTGACCACCGGGTAGGAATAATCGGCGGAAATTTCTCTCAGGTAGGAGCGAGCCCTGGCCCTGGCCCGCTGCTCCGACATCTTGTTCGACGAAATCTCTTGCTGGATCGCGACCCGCACTTCGCTGGTGCGCAGTATGCTGTTGAACAGGTTTCTGCGATGAGAAAGATCGGGGCCGATGGTCGCGGCTCGCTGCCGGCGAAAATGCACGCGCAGAATTCTTGCGATTTTTCTTTCCGCTTTTTTCGGACCGAGTCCCTCGTCCACGATGTCGCGCAGCGACAACGGGGCGGAAAAATGGACCATCGTTTCCCTGCCTTGCAACAGGACCTGCATCAGGCGCCGCCAGCGCCCACCCTCCGTCCATTGCTCGCTGAACAGCAGCTTCAGGCCCGATCGCTGTTCCGGCGCGCGTCCCCAGAAAATTGCAGCGGGCACGATCTGTATTTCCATATCCGGGTTTTGCGACGCCGCCTCGACCAGCCGCCGCAGACGGTACGAAATATGCAGGCTCCTGCGCCGGTACCAACCGTGGTAATGCTTCAGATAAAAAATCGCCCGCCGCTCGGTTAGATCCGCCAATTCCAGCCCGTTCTCGGCATCGGGAAGCCCGTGCCGCCGGCAAGCCTCGTCCAGCGCCATCCGGTTTCCCCGCCCGCTATATTCGAGTACGTAGCAAACCGGAATATCCGTGCGCAGCTGAAGCTCGACCAGATCGTCCGGTACGACCTTGCAGCGCAGGATAAGACGCTGAATTTTCCTCCTCAGGTAAAGTACAAACCGACTGACGGCGGGCAGGGGCATCGACCGCATCCTTTAGTCCAGCCGCCCGCTGACCAGCAGATGGCGATCGGACACCGTTTCAACCCGCAACGACCGGAGATCGCACCGAGCCAACTGTTCCCTGACCTCCTGCGGCCTGAAGGCGGCCAGCAATGAATGATAAAAATCCTCTCGCAGAATTGGCGGCGCGTCGTGCGCGTAGCATTCAACGAGCGACGCCGCGCGATCGCGGTCTGGCGGTCTGAACAAATCCATGATCATCACAATCGCGCCCGGTGCCGCGAGCCCGGCAATCGTCTGCCAAAGCACATCGGGTTCATGCAGATGGTGCAAAAGACTGTTACTGATCAGCGCCTGATACTGGCTGGCGGGCAATTCGACTCCGGGGATCAGGCCCTCGATCAGCGTAACCCTGGACGCCAGCGCCTGGTCCCGCGCCAGCCGCTCGCGGCCAAATTTCAGCATTTCTCCAGCGCCATCCACGCCGTCGATGACGACCCCGGGCAAGGCGGCCGCCAGGCGCAAAGTAATGTCTGCCGGGCCGCAGCCGAGATCGAGCAGACGGCCGCTGTGAAAATCCGGAAACCGGCTGGCAAACAGATCGACGAACAAGGTATTGGCTTCGTCGAAATCGGCTTCGGCGTAGGCGCGTGCCTGTTCAGGCTCGTTCATTAACTCCGGTTCGGGGGTCCTTTGCATTCGGCAAGCCTTGTTCAAGACACCTGGTGAAAAACACCCGCGCCAATTGGTTCAGTCATCGCCATCGCCATTCTCAGCCTCTTCCAGCGCCGCTTCCATTTTTTCCCGTTGCCCATCGACCGTCTCCTGGACGGCCTTGGCCTGGTCGATCGCATCCAGCATGGGGTCAAACACGGTTTCCTCGCCAAGGATTTCATCGGCGGCCGCGGCTTCTCCGTTATTGTCCCCGGCGGCGTCTTCTTGCGCACCCCCGCAGGCCATCATCGGGATAGCCAGGCTCAATACCAAACTGATTTTCGTGATCATCTCATCCTCCGCGTTTCGCCTTTACTTATCGTGCTAATGTTTATGCTCTCAGTGAAGCTCAAAGGTCAAACCCATCCCACCATCTATGCCGGATTTTGCAAACAAGACCATCATTATAACCGGCGCATCCGAAGGTATCGGACGGGCTCTTGCACTCGAACTGGCGCCGCAGGCTCCGCGGCTGGTCCTCGCAGCAAGAAATCGCGAGCGACTCGAAAGCCTGGCGAAAGAATGTGAGGCCGCCGGGGCAATAACGCTGGTTTGCAGGTGCGATGTCACCGGCAAAGCGGATTGCGAATCGCTGGTCAGGGACAGCATCGACCGATTCGGCCAGATCGATATCCTGGTCAACAACGCGGGCGCAACGATGTGGGCCGAATTCAGCGAAGTCAGCGATCTGCTGGTTTTCCGGGAAATCATGGACATCAATTACCTGGGCGCCGTTTATTGCACGCATTTCGCGTTGCCGTACCTGCTGGAGAGCCGGGGCCTGATCGTCGCCGTTGCCAGCCTGGCCGGGCTGACCGGCGTTCCCAGCCGAACGGGATACGCAGCAAGCAAACATGCGATGGTCGGCTTTTTCGATTCACTGCGTATCGAACTTCGCGGCACCGGTGTTGACGTCAGCATCATCGCGCCTGATTTCGTGGTCAGCCAGATTCACCGCCGCGCCTTGAAAGGTGACGGCGAAATCATGGGTGAGACACCCATGCAAGAGGCACGCATCATGAGCGCCGAGGATTGTGCCGCCCTGATCGCCGGCGCCATGGGAAAACGCCAGCGCTTACTGATTACTTCGGTCCGCGGCAAATTGGGTCGCTGGCTAAAGCTGATCGCTCCCGGTTTGATCGACAGAATTGCGGAACGCGCGATTCGGCTAAGACGCTGAAGCGGCCAGCTTTTCGACTTTCCGCAAGAAGGCGCCAAACAGTATCGCCAGATCCTGCATGTTCTCTTCGAGCCGGTGACCGCCATTGACGATGTGCAGCACGGCCGCATGCTCGCGTGCCCAGCGCACACTGTTGTCGACCGATATGACGTCGTCGTTCCAGCCATGAATGATCTCGATATGCCTGGCATTCGGCGCCGGCGTATATTCCTCGTAACCCGGGTAATAAAAAGCGGGCGCCAACAAGAACAATCCCAGGCATTCGACATCCTCGCTGGCGGTCGCCGCGACATGACCACCCAGGCTGGAACCGACCAGGGTAACTGGCTCGCCAGCCTTGCGTAATTCAACGAGCAGCTTTTTCACTCGATCCCGGGGGTCTTCCATCCCGCGATAATCGATGGAATCGTATTGCCAGCCCCGCTCGGCGGCAATCTCCGCCAGCAACTGGATCTTGTCGCCGGTCGGTGACCCATCCTTGCCATGTGAAAACCAGATTTTCATTGCTGTCCTTTGCGAAAGGCGAGCGCCAAAATAGCACGCTCGCTGGTAGCTTAGAAATCTATCGGATCCGGCCCCCAAAGCATCTCATCCAGGCTGGGTTGCCAGCTAAACTGGCTCATCACGATCCTGCCCGCCACCACGGTGACGCCCTCGCTCGACAGGCGCCGACTCTGTTCGACAAAACATTCGCTGTCTCGTGGAAAAGCAATGCGTCCCTGCGCGTTGATCACCCGATGCCAGGGCACACGCCGACCATCGGACGACTCGCCGAGCGCCCTGCCCACAAAGCGTGCATGCCGCGGATAACCGGCCAGATCCGCGACCATGCCATAACTGGCCACTTTCCCATGCGGTATGCGCGCGACGACATCGCGAATCCGCTGCACCCTTTTTTTACTCGCCACACTCAACCTGGTTGCACTCGCTTCAGGCGCGCCAGCACCTGCTCCCGGCCCTGCGCCATGATGGACTCACGATCCAGGCTTTCGAGTATTTGCTGCACGACCTGTTTCGGGCCACCGCTGCCCCAGGAACAGCCTTGCGCCAGGTATTCCTCGGCGACCCGGCCAACCACGTAAGTGCTGTAATAAGCCACCGCACCCTGTGCTCCGGCGGTTACCAGCGTGGACAAACCGGCGGTACCGACTTTGAGCGCGCTGGAAACAAAATTCACCGCCCAGACCGTCCCCATCAACGCGGCCAATTGGGCCATGATGACCTTGACCAGCTTGCCCGCTTCGCTGCTGCCAAGGGGCAAGCCATACAAGCGCGACAAGTGAATCACCATGCCAAAATCGACAAAAGCGGCTGCCAGCAGATCTGCGACCGGGATCGGGTTGACTCCCACCGCGACGCCCTTGCCGATGCAATAGGTCGTGATCAGCCGATCGGCCAGGTGCCGCCTGACCCGCAAGATTTTTCGCCCGAGCCGATCGCTCAGTTGCGCGGCGAACAGGCCGGCATTTACCGCGGCCAGCGTCTTGCCTTCGGCTTCCAGAATTTCCCACAGCCGCTCTTTCAGTTCGCTTATATCCGCTTCCTGCGGGCGGTGTTCTTCGCGCTCCACACCATTCTCACCGGGGACCAGGAACAACATCGGGGCAGGCGCAGCGGAGCAAAGCACGATATTTTCCGCCGCGATCAAACCGGTGGCATGACGCCTGAGCGACTTTTTCAGACGGGCCCGTTCTTCGGGCCCATAGCGATCCGCCTTGTTCAGCACCAGCAATATCGGCCTGTTCATCGCCGCGATATCGCGCAGGCCCTGCAACTCGCTGTCCGTCATATCACCGTCGGTAAGGAACAAAACGAGGTCGGCCTGTCCTGCAACTTCGGTCGCCAGCTTTTCCCGTTCCTCGCCTTCTACTTCGTTGATACCGGGCGTATCGATCAGATACACACCCTGGCTTTCCTCCTGTTGCCATCGGGCCGCTGATTGCGATCGCGTCTCACCATGCAAGGCGCTTACCGTAAACCGCTGCTCCCCCAACAAGGCATTTAACAATGAAGACTTTCCGGTACCGACCCTGCCAAATGCGGCAATATGCAAGTGGCCGTGTTCCAGCTTTTCGATCATCGCAGCCAATTCCTGGTAATCCGCGTTCAGCGATGCTCGCACGCCGCCGGCTATTCGTGGATCGGCAATCAATTCCTCCAGGCTGGCCCGGGCCAGGGTGAGGTGATCCTCACCCTGATTGGTCTTCTCGCTGTTGGTCTGCGCCTCGCTGATCGACGAGTCCTTCCCGGATCGTCTCGACAGCCAGCTTGGCAAGTGCTCCGCTACGCGACTCCAGATTTTCACCTAGTTTCTCCTCAAATCCTGCCGCGGCCATGCCTGGTAAGAACTCGCCGCGTTGATCCAGCGTCTGCCGCAGGCTATTGCCCAGCGAATCGAAAATCATTCCGTAGGCAACGGCGTGAACCAGGCCACCGGTCAGCGTACCGACGCCGGGGAATGCCTTGAGACCGTTACCGGCAACCGCCAGCATCAATGGAAAGGTGCGGCCGATGTGGCGTTGACTGAAGTTCAGGAAGTTGTCGATATCCAGTTTCCGGGCCGAAACTCCATGTAGTTTACACAGGGCTTTGACCATGCCGGCACCCAGGTAACCCTGGATCAGGATATCGGTGCCTGGACTGACCGCTGCCAGGGCTCCGATCACCGCACGCCGGGTATAGGTCCTGACCAGGTCGGCACCTGCTTCATCGAGATGGGCGCTCCTGGCTTTTTGCAGGCGGCTCTCCACCAGGAAAAATACTGCACGGTCACGCAGTTGCCGCAATGCCTCGGGCGAACCATCGAGCAAACGCTCGAGCGCTGCCAGTAATTCATCGATTTCGGTTGCACGCGTTCTTTGGGTTTGCCGCTGCTCGCCGTTGGCATCGACACGCATGACAATCTCGGAACCACCGGCACTGATCGCGACCACCGGCACATGCTCCAGACCGACACGCTCACGCAAGCGTTCACGAATTCCGGCGAGTTCACCTTCGCAGAAACGATCCTTTTTGTTGATCGCGGCTACCAGTGGTTTTTCCAGCATCAGCAGTTGTGCCAGCGCCTGGTATTCGTCACGGCTCAGATCACCTTCACAGACGAAGACGATCAGGTGACTGCGCAGGGCCTCGTCTAGTGTAATCTGCTCAAGCGTCCCCGCGGCCTCGCTCAGCCCAGGCAGGTCAACCAGTTCCAGCACATCGCCTGAATCCGCCCGCCACTGATAACGATTGACGCCGCGCGTCGAGCCTCCACCGACATCGATCACCGGATTCGCACCGGGTATCAGCGCCTTGATCAGGCTGCTTTTCCCCGTGCTGATGTTACCGACCAGCGCCAAAGCCAGGGTTCCGGCCGCGTTGCCCTCGGCAAGCCGTTCTAATTCCCGTCGCGCCTCCGCAACATCGATACCGGTCGCCTCAGCACGATCAAGCCGGGCGGCCATGCCGGCTGCGTCCATCTCATCCGGCAAGGAAATCTGCCCAGTTTCTGGTTTGTTGGCAGGCCTGAGCAAGCGATAAATGCTCCAGGCTATCGCCAGCACACCCATCAGTATCGCGCCCCAGTACAGGAATTTGAGAAAGAACGGCGCCTCCGCCAGGTGTGCAGAAACATCCAGCAGTATGTCGGTCAAATAAAGCACGGCAGCCACGCCGACAACGGCCAGCACGATCATCGCCAGCGCTATCAGGGTGCGGAGCTTTTTCTCCAGGCTCATGAGTTCAGACTCGTACAGATACTCATGGACCATTCAAACGGAAAGACAGCGTCGTGACCAGCCCTGATTGCAGATTCGGCTCAGTCGTAATCGCGATCTTCGGGGAAGGTCATGGATGCGAGATCGCTGGACGGCCCGTGGCTGGCCGACACGCCACGCCACGCCAAGGCAAATGCGACGCCGAACGGCAGCAAGCGCTCGGCAAAGTCACCCGGCGTATCGGGCAACCAGTTCAGCAATATGGTCAGTCCGACGCCTGCCAACAAACTCTGATACACGGCATTGGAGGTGACCTGGCCCTTGAATATCCTGATCAGCAGGATCGGCCCAAAGGAAGAACCCAGCGCATGAAAGGCAAACAGCACGCGAGAAAATATCGCTTCCGGCGCAAACATCGCCAACATGACCGACAGGATACTGAGCACAATGACGACCAGCCTGGCATAGAGTATCGATGACTTTCGACCACGTTTTGCCAGCTGCCAGTCATAGGCTACCGATGAAGATGCCACCAGCAGCTGACTGTCGGC
>JAZFYI010000030.1:0-2455 GCA_036443455.1 Gammaproteobacteria bacterium | reverse complement strand
TATGCTCTTTCGCCAAAGAGGATCAGGCCGATGCGATCGCCTTTGCGCCGCTCGATAAAGTCGCTCGCGACAGCTTTGGTTGCGGTAAGCCTGTCCACGCGGCGATTGCCAAGCTCGAAGTCCTTCGCGTCCATGCTGCCCGACAGATCGACGGCAAGCATCAGGTTTCGGCCCGATACGGGCACATCGAGTTCGTCGCCGATGCGCTCTGGCCTCGCTGCGGCCAGAACGAGCGAAGCCCAAGCGATAATGGCAAGCCATACACGCCAGTTCAGGAGCCGTTCGGCTTCGGAGCGATTTGTCAGCACCGCGAAACCCTTGAAGCTTGGAACCTTGAGCCCGGCTTCCTGCGTTTCTGTCACCGGCGATAATAGTGCCCTTGCCAGCACCGGCAGCGGCAGCGCAAGAAGCATCCAGGGCCAGGCAAGCGACCACATCAGAGCTGCTCCGGGATTGGTGTTTTCAGTCGCTGACGAACTGCCTGGATCAGCCCATCTATGTCAATGTCGCTCGTCTCCAGACCGGGGTTGCGATAAGGGAGGCTCTCGAGGTTACGTCCCGGACCGTCAGTGAATGCCTTACTGCTAAGGCCCTGATCCAGCCATTCCAGCCAATTCGTGCCGGTCAGGCCCGCGACTTCATCGCGCGGCGCATACGCGAGCATCGCTCGACGCAGGAGTTCGGAAATCTCGACACCCAGCGATACAGCGTCGTGACTGCGGTCATACTCCGCCTGCAGGCGCCTGAGTTGGGAAAGCGCCCTGCGTCTATTGGCATTCATGCGATATTTCTGCAACGCGCGCCAGGCAACAAAGCCAAGAGCGAACAACAATAGGCCGAACAACAACCACCACCCCGGCGCGACTGGCCACCAACCGATCATCTCCGGCAGATGCAGATCTCGAAGCGGTATGTCCTCGGGATTCATGACCAGCCCGAAGATTGCACGAGAGTCCGGAATTGTAGGCGCGAAATCGTTGTGCCTGACGCCGCTCTGGACTGAGAGCCATAGCGGGCTGTGGCTCGAGGGAAGAGCCAGTCAGCTGCAATGAGCTCCGGCCACAAACCGGCAAGCCAATGAAAATTACGAAGTGTAACCATAGAGATTTATCGTCATTCGTTTCCAATCATATCTATGTCAACGTCCTCGGGCGATCTCGTGCAATCTTCGGGCTAGCGGGCCCTCTTACCCAGCGCAGTTTGCATGCTCACGACCGGATCTTCTTCCGTCGATATTGACATCAGATGGATGCCGTAGCTTTGACAAAATTTTTCCAGGTTGTGCTGACGCTCCTCAAACGCGTTCTCGTAGTCCTGTCGCGCCGTGCGGGCATAGGTGTCAATCGCCAGTTCAACATCGTTGCTGACAAGCCGGTAACGTCCGGGCGGTGGCAACTCATGCTCCAGCGGATCGCTGACAAAAACCGCCAGCACTTCATTATGCCTCGCGACGCCAGCGAGATAGGACTGTGCCGCCCGGGAAAATCCGACGAAGTCGCTGATCACGGCGACCAGGCTGCCCGGCCTGGCTACGCGGCGAAGCGCCGACATCGCCTCGGTTAACGGCGGTTCCTCATCTTTGGCCGGGCCCTCGACGCTCCTCTGCCAGTCAGGGTGATTAACGAGTTCGTGTACGTATCGCAGGGCAGCCTGGCGCCCGAGCTTTGGCTTGAGCTCGCGGTGCGTCGAGTCGCCGAATATCAATCCGCCAAGTCTGTCCCCGCGGTGATGTGCCGCCCATGAAATGAGTGCTGCAGCACGGCTTGCAATGACAGACTTGAATGAGCCCTGTGTTGCAAAGTGCATATTGTTTCTAAGATCGACAACCACCAGCACGGGACGTTCACGTTCTTCGCGAAAGAGTTTTGTATAAGCTTCCTTGCTGCGGGCAGTCACCCGCCAGTCGATGTTTCGCGGATCATCGCCGGGCTGGTACGGCCGTGACTCATCGAACTCCATACCGCGGCCGCGAAAATGTGAGACATAGGCGCCTGTTTGCAGGGAATTGATCCTGAGGACGTCCAGGGCGATTGCGCGAGCCGGGCCATTCAGTCGAATCAAGCCGGCCTGGCTGACACTGACAGGCGATGCGTCCGCATGGAGTTTATCGTGGCGCATGTCTGAAGGATTTACGGCACGCCGACGCCGTCCAGAACGCGTTCGATGACCGAGTCTGCAGTGACACCGTCCGCCTCGGCCTCGAAGCTCAACACCAGCCGGTGTCTTAGCACATCCGGCGCCACCGCCTGGATATCTTCCGGCCCGACGTAGTCCCGGCCGGCGAGCCAGGCGCGGGCGCGTGCACAGCGGTCGATGCCCATGCAGGCCCTGGGGCTTGCCCCGTATTGGACCTGGCCTGCAAGGGAATCGTCAACGACACCCGGGTCGCGCGTCGCGACAACAATATTGACGATGTATTGCTCGAGGTCGTCGGCAAGGTGCAGACGGAGAATCG
>JAZFYI010000029.1:0-2916 GCA_036443455.1 Gammaproteobacteria bacterium | reverse complement strand
CGCGTTCCACGCCTGGCAGTTCACACAATGCAGCGCAAAGCTCCCCGGTTCGCTGGTGCGCCGCGCCGGCGACCCTGGCCAGGCCTTCCGCGCCCAGCAGGCTCATGTATATGGTCGCGGCAGTGACCATCAGCCCCTGGTTGGTGCAGATGTTCGAGGTGGCCTTGGAGCGCCGAATATGCTGCTCCCTGGCCTGCAAGGTCAGCGTAAATCCGCGCTTGCCATCGAGATCGATGGTGCGCCCGACCAACCGGCCCGGCATCTGGCGAACCAGCGCCTGGCGGGTCGTCATGAAACCAAAATAAGGCCCGCCCGATGACAGCGGGACACCCAGCGGCTGGCCCTCGCCGCAGACTATGTCCGCACCCTGGTCGCCCCATTCACCGGGCGGCGCCAGCAAGGCCAGCGAAGTCGGGTTGACGACCGCGATGGTCAGCGCCTTTTGCGCCCGGGCCCAGTCGCAGATCGCATCGACCTCCTCCAGCACGCCAAGGAAGTTGGGTTGTTGCACGATCACGGCGGTCAGGTCTTCGCCGCTGTATTTGTCCAGCGATTGCAAGACGCAGTGACCGCCTTCGTCGCAAAACGGCAGATCGATGAATTCGATTTCCTGGGCGGCGCAAATCACCTCGGCGACTTGCCGATACATCGGGTGCAAGGCGCCCGCGACCAGGATACGGCGGGATTTTGACGCCCGGTTGGCGCGCACCGCCATCAGGCAGGCTTCCGCCAGGGCAGATGCGCCGTCATATAAGGAAGCGTTGGAGACTTCCATGGCGGTCAGACCGCTCATCATGGTCTGGTATTCATAGATAAGCTGCAGCGTCCCCTGGCTGGCTTCGGCCTGGTACGGCGTATACGCGGTGTAAAACTCGCCGCGGGTGGCGATCTCCCAGACCGCCGCCGGCACATGGTGCTCGTAAGCGCCGGCGCCGATAAAATTCAGCGCGCCGCTGTCCATCCGCGCCCGCTCCTGCATCAGGCGCGCAATTTCCATTTCGCTGACGGCCTCGGGCACGCAATCCAGCGACTTTATCCGCAGCTCGTCGGGAATCTCGTCAAAAAGGTCTGCGACCGACTCGGCGCCGATTTCGGCAAGCATTTTCCCGGTGTCATCGTCGGTGTGGGGGATGAATGGCATATCTGCTCCGGCCGCCCGTTATGCTTCTTCGAGGAACTGCTCATAGGCCGCCGCATCCATCAGCCCGTCGAGCTCGGTCGCGTCGGCAGGCTGCATGCGTATCAGCCAGCCATCGCCATAAGGATCCGTATTCACCAATTCCGGCGTATCGTCCAGCGCGGAATTCACTCCCAGCACCTCGCCGCCGATCGGGCAGAGCACATCGGACGCGGCTTTCACCGACTCGACGACACCGAAGGCCTCGCCACTGGCGAAGACGCTGCCAGTTTCCGGCGCTTCGACGAAGACCAGGTCGCCGAGCGCTCCCTGGGCATGATCGGTGATACCGACCACGGCGGAGCCATCGTCCTCGACGCGCACCCATTCGTGGTCGCTGCTGTATTTAAGACCTGCAGGTACATTGCTCATCTTATGCTCCTTAATCCACTGCCTTGCCATTACGCACGAAGCTTGTCTTGCCAACTCTCGCAGGCAAGCGTTTGCCGCGAATTTCGACCTCGCACTCGCTGCCGCACGCGGCCGGCACTCTTGCCATGCCGATCGACCGGCCAAGGGTCGGTGAGAAACTGCCGCTGGTCGTCTCGCCTTCGCCGGCCGCACAAATGACTTTCTGGTGTGCCCGGAGTACGCCCTTGCCTTCGAGCAGCAGACCAACCAGCTTCCGGTCCACGCCATCCGCTTTTTGTTTTTCCAGCGCGGCGCGGCCGATAAAATCACGCTCCTGCGGCTCGAACGCGACCGTCCACGACAACGCAGATTCCAGCGGCGTCGTACTCTCGTCCATATCGTTTCCATAAAGGTTCATGCCGGCCTCGAGACGCAATGTGTCCCTGGCGCCCAGACCGCAAGGATGAATGCCGGCCTCGTTCAGCCTGCCCCAGAAATCGGCCGCGGCGGCCGCCGGCAACATGATTTCCCAACCATCCTCGCCGGTATAACCGGTCCGGGCGATAAACAACTCGCCGATCGCCGCCGCACTGAAAGGCTTGAGCGCCAAGGCCGCTGCAGCCTGTTCCGGTGGCAGCACCCCCGCCGCTTTTTGCCGCGCATTTGGCCCCTGGACCGCGATCATTGCCAGGTCGTCACGCTCGTTGATCGTCGGCCCGTCAGCGGACGCCTGTTGCCTGATCCAGGCCAGGTCTTTGTCGCGGGTGGCGGCATTGACGACCATCCGGAACCGGTCCTCGGCCAGGTAATACACGATCAGGTCATCGATCACGCCGCCAGCGTGATTCAGCATGCACGAATACAGGGCTTTACCCGGCTCGCGTAATTTGCCGATGTCGTTGGCCAGCAGCCTGCACAGGAGAGGACGGACCGCCGCGCCCTGCAAATCGACGACCGTCATGTGGGACACATCGAACATGCCCGCATCGTTGCGCACCGCGTGGTGTTCTTCGATCTGCGAGCCATAATTGACCGGCATGTTCCAGCCGCCAAAATCGACGATACGGGCGCCGAGAGCGATATGTGCGTCGTATAACGGGGTCTGCTTTGGCATGTCACTCCTCTACTTTGTACCGGCAATAAAAAAGGCGGCAGACCACACATCTGCCGCCCCTCTGTCCTTAGACCTGAGAGATCGGGCCAGGAAAATCCTGACCGCACCCCTTCGGTGGACCGCGTCGCGGCCGCTCTCCAGAGCCGATATGTACCCACTGTCCGTGTGCCTGAGCGTTTCCGGGCAAGTTGCGCCTTCGGCGACCCTGTCGGGTTCTCTCCAGCGGATACTTTGAATCGGGCTGAGAATAATAGCCCATCAACCCGTCGATTGT
>JAZFYI010000028.1:0-6036 GCA_036443455.1 Gammaproteobacteria bacterium | reverse complement strand
GGATCCAGGTTTGGCATGACCACGGCACGGGAAAACCTTGCGCAGGTATAAGGCAGCACCGAGGCCAGCGATGCATCATCGCGCAGGTGCAGGTGCCAGTCGTCCGGCCGGGTTATGACCAGTTTGTCCATCGTCAGTCAAAGACTCCTAGTGCTATTGCTCCGGCAATCCGGCGTCCAGCAACTCAAGCGTAAAACGAACCCCGAAACCCGTGATCTGGGTGGGGATGTGGGCCAGCCCGCCCTTGTGGCTGGAAGCGCCCAGGTCGATGTGCAGCCAGGGTATGGAATCGGGGACAAAGCGCTTCAGGAAGCGGGCCGCGTAAATGTGATCGCCCATGCCATCGGTCGTACATTGTTTGATATCCGCGATCGGGCTTTCCAGGGTCTGGTCAAAGTCTTTTTCATCGAGCGGAAAAGGCCAGACGCGTTCGCCGCTGGCGCGGCCGATTTGAATCAGCGGTTCCCGCCAGTGGTCCCGGTTGGCGAAAATGGCGCTCAACCGCGTCGTCAGCCCGCGGACGCAGGAACCGGTCAGCGTTGCATAATCGATCATCAGGCCGGGTTTGTCGCGTGCGGCCAATGCGAGGGTATCGGCGAGAGCCATGCGGCCTTCCGCGTCCGTGTGAATGACCTGGATAGTCACGCCGTTGCAAGCGGTGATTACATCCTGCGGCTTGTATGCCTGGTTGCCGATCATGTTTTCGCTGATCGCCAGCCAGCAGTCCACGCGGCGGGGCAGTCCGAGACGGCTGATCGCGAGCAAACAACCCAGTGCGACGGCGCTGCCGCCCATGTCTTCATGCATGTCGAGCATCGAGCCGTGGGGCTTCAGATTGGTTCCGCCGGTGTCGAAACAAATGCCTTTACCGACCAGGGTCAATAATTCGCCGCTGGCCTTTTTCGGGCGATACTTGAGATGCACGATGCCGGCATCGCGGCCGGGATTGCCCTGGGCGACGGCCAGGAACGCACCGGCGCCTTTCTTTTCGAGCTCTTTTTGCCCGAGCAGGTGATAACTCCAGCCCTCGCGCTTTGCCAGCACCTTGACCAGGCGGCAGTAACTGGCTGAGTCCAGCCGGTTGGGCGGCAGGGTGGTCAGCCAGCGCGCGAGGTAGTTGCCCTCGGCCTCCGCCTGGCGCCGCTTAAGGTCAGGCAGTTCGGCGACCGCGAATAATCTCAGGCTGCGCAGCCGCCGTTCGCGTTTTTGCTTGCTTTTCAGGCTGGGCATCCTGGCGGCGCCCGCCAATGCCGCGCTGATCAGTGCATCCAGGGCACTCGCCTGGTGGCCTTTGGCAAAGCCATGGGCGAGCACGCCAACCGTGGCCTCGTTGCAAGCCGTCGCTGCAAGCTGGCGGGCCAGGGTCAATTTTTCAAATACGCTCGCCCCTGGCGATATCACACCCAGGCTGAACCCGGTCGCCGAGGCGTTGGCAAAGCGGCCGCTGATGATGCCGTCCGGATCGCGCCGGCTGAGTTTCCTCAGCAACTCGTGAAACGGCAGCTCAGACCAGGAGGTCGCCGCCAGGCCCTTGGGGATCAGGATAAGCAAGTGGTCCAGCGGGTCCAGATCCGCACGCGACAGTTTGTTGCGGGTGTGGCGGATCGTCACTGACAATTTTGGCGGCAACAACTCAGTCATGTTTTGTCTTGACCTCAAAAAAACAAACCCCGATGATATCGGGGTCGGTACTCGGAATCAGTAATATCATAGGTTCGCGGCGCATAATCGTAGCAGGAGGGGGCCGGGAAATCACCCTGGAGACGACTATCGCAAACTCGCAATGCATCGCCGGGCACGCTACAGCCCTTTGCCGCGAAACCAGACTAAAACCCGGGTAATCATCGATGTCCGAGAGCAAGAAATTTCAGGACCAGGACCCACTGGAAACCCGAGAATGGGTCGAGTCGATCGAATCTGTACTCAAAGTGCATGGACCCGAAAGGGCGCATTTCCTGATCGAACGGGTCATCGACCACGCGCGCCGGTCCGGCGCCTATCTTCCCTATAGCCCGAATACCGCTTACCTGAATACGATCGCCACCGGTCAGGAGCCGGATTACCCGGGCGATCGCGCGATCGAGCGCCGGGTCGAGGCCTATATACGCTGGAACGCGATGGCGATGGTCGTGCATGCGAACCGCAAGAGCACGGAGTACGGCGGCCATATCGCGTCCTACGCCTCATCGGCGACGCTGTATGAAGTCGGCTTCAATCATTTCTGGCGTGCCCCCGACGACGATAATCCTGGCGATATGATTTTCTTCCAGGGTCATTCCTCGCCCGGTATCTATGCGCGCGCCTTTCTCGAAGGGCGACTCGATGAGCAGCAACTGAGGGCGTTTCGCCGCGAAGTCGGCGGCAACGGCTTGTCCTCGTATCCACATCCATGGCTGATGCCGGATTTCTGGCAATTCCCGACGGTTTCGATGGGTCTGGGCCCGATGATGGCGATTTACCAGGCCCGTTACTGCCGTTACATGCAACACCGCGGGATCATCCCGCCCGACGATCGCAAGATCTGGTGTTTCATCGGTGATGGTGAAACGGATGAACCGGAATCTCTGGGCGCGATCACGATGCCGGTGCGCGAAAAACTGGACAACCTGATATTTGTCGTCAACTGCAACCTGCAAAGACTCGATGGCCCGGTCAGGGGTAACGGCAAGATTATCCAGGAACTGGAAGCGGCGTTTCTCGGCGCCGGCTGGAATGTGATCAAGGTGATCTGGGGTTCGCGCTGGGACCCGTTGCTGGCACGCGACCACAAGGGCCTGTTGCGTCAGCGGATGGAAGAATGCGTCGATGGTGAATACCAGAATTTCAAGGCCAAGGGCGGCGCGTTTACCCGCGAGCATTTTTTTGGCGAGTATCCGGAACTCGCGGCGATGGTAGCCAATATGTCGGATGACGAGATCTGGCGTCTCAATCGCGGCGGGCACGACTCACGCAAGGTTTACGCTGCTTATGCGGCCGCGGTCGCCCACCAGGGCCGCCCAACCGTGATACTGGCCAAGACCGTGAAGGGCTATGGCATGGGTGAGGCCGGCGAGGGCCAGAACATCACCCACCAGCAGAAGAAAATGGACGTCGACGAGCTCAGGGCGTTTCGCGACCGCTTCAATATCCCGGTCGCCGACGACGATATCGAGGACCTCCCATTCTGCAAGCTGGCGCCTGGCAGCAAGGAGCTGGCCTATTTGCACGAACAGCGCAAAAAACTTCGCGGCTATTTGCCGGTTCGCCATAACAAGGCGCCGTCGATCAAGGCGCCGCCGCTGGAGATCTTTGCGACCCAGCTGCAGGGCACCGGGGAGAGGGAGAGTTCCACGACCATGGCTTTGGTCAGGATGCTGACCACCTTGCTCAAGGATAAGCGGATCGGCAAACACATCGTGCCCATCGTGCCCGATGAAGCGCGTACCTTCGGCATGGAGGGCATGTTTCGCCAGGTCGGTATTTATTCATCGCTCGGTCAGTTGTATACGCCACAAGATGCCGACCAGCTGATGTTTTATCGCGAGGATATCAAGGGCCAGATTCTCGAGGAGGGCATCAACGAAGGCGGGGCGTTCTGCTCATGGATGGCCGCGGGTACCAGTTACGCCAATCACAGTGTCCAGATGATCCCGTTTTATATCTATTATTCCATGTTCGGCTTCCAGCGGATCGGGGATTTTGCCTGGGCGGCTGGCGATATGCAGGCGCGCGGTTTCCTGATCGGGGGAACGGCGGGGCGGACGACGCTCGCCGGCGAAGGCCTCCAGCACCAGGATGGCCACAGTCATTTGCTGGCCTCTACGATTCCCAACTGCGTGTCCTACGATCCGGCCTACGCCTACGAGCTGGCGGTGATCGTCCAGGACGGTCTGCGCCGCATGAACGAGGAGCAGGAAAACGTCTTCTATTACATCACTTGCATGAACGAGAACTATGTCCACCCGGCGATGCCCGCGGGGGTCGAGCAGGGTATTCTCAATGGCATGTACCTGTTGCGCATCGGCCAGCGCGGGCAGGTTCGCGCGCAGTTGATGGGTTCGGGAACCATATTGCGGGAAGTCGAGGCCGCCGCCGACCTGCTGGAAAAAGATTTCTCGATACCCGCCGATGTCTGGAGCGTGACCAGCTTTAATGAATTGCGGCGCGATGGCCTGGATGTCGAACGCTTCAACCGCCTGAACCCCGGCACGGAGCCGCGCCGCTGTTACGTTCAGCAGTGCCTGGGTGACCGCGAGGGGCCGTATATCGCGGCGACGGATTACATGAAGGCCGTGCCCGACCAGATCAGGCAGTGGGTCCCGGGACGCTTCGTGGTGCTGGGGACCGATGGTTTCGGGCGCAGTGACGCCCGCGCCGCCTTGCGCAGTCATTTCGAAGTCGATCGCCGGCACATTGCTCTCGCGGCGCTCAAGGCGCTGGCCGATGACGGCAAGCTGGATTACGCGACGGTCGGCGAAGCGATCAAGAAACTCGGCATCGACCCGAAAAAACCGGACCCGGTCGGCGTCTAGGGTCGTCGCGGACAATGACTCAACGAATCGAAATCAGGGTTCCCGATATTGGTGATTTCCAGGATGTGGAAGTCATCGAGGTCATGGTGGCGGCGGGAGACCGGGTTGAGATCGAGGACGGGTTGGTTACCGTGGAAACCGATAAGGCGGCCATGGATATACCGGCGTCGGTGGCGGGAACGGTGGTCGAGGTCAGCCTCAAGGTTGGTGCCAAGGTTTCCGAAGGCGACCTGGTGGTGGTGCTCGATGCGGAAGGCGAGCAACCGGCACCGGAGGTCGCGAATACCCAAGACGCCGAAGCCGAGGTAAGGATTTCCGACCAGCCGGTGGAGATTGAAGTCCGGGTACCCGATATCGGTGACTTTAGCGATGTGGATGTGATCGAGGTGCTGGTCCGGGCGGATCAGGAAATCGAGGCCGAGGACCCGCTGGTAACCCTGGAGACAGACAAGGCGGCGATGGATGTCCCGGCGCCGGCGAATGGCAGGATCCTGTCGGTCGCGATCAAGGAAGGCGACAAGGTATCCGAAGGCGACCTGATCGTGACCTTGCTGGGTGTTCCGGCAGCGGCGCCGGAAAGCCCTCCGGCTCCATCGCCGGCAGCCGAACCGGCACCTGCCGCAGAAGCGCCCGTGCCAGCGCCGGCCCCCGCGGCGGCGAAGGAATTGCCGGCTATAGACGAGACCGGTTTCTCCCGCGCCCACGCCGGGCCATCGGTCAGGTTGCTGGCGCGCGAACTGGGCGTCGACCTTGGGCGGGTCAAAGGCAGCGGGCTCAAGAATCGAATCACCCATGACGACGTCAAGGCATGGGTCAAAGCCATATTGACTGGTGGAGCGGGGACCGGCGCCGACGGTTTGCCGGGCGCCGCATTGCCAAAGGTGCCCGAAGTCGATTTTGCCCGGTTTGGCGAGGTCGAGACCCGGCCGCTGGGCCGTATTCAGAAAATCTCCGGGCCCCGGCTCCAGGCGGCCTGGATCAATTTACCCCATGTGTTCCAGTTCGATGAAGCCGATATCACGGAACTCGAAAAAGTCCGCCAGGATTTGAAACCGGTCGCCGCCGACAAGGACGTCAAACTGACGCCGCTGGCGTTTATTCTGAGAGCCTGTGTGCTGGCGCTGAAGGAATTCCCGAATTTCAACAGTTCACTGTCTGCCGATGGCGAGCATCTGGTTTACAAGAAGTACTGTCACCTGGGATTCGCCGCCGATACGCCAAACGGGCTGATGGTGCCGGTCATTCGCGATGCCGACAAGCTGGATATTTATGCGCTGGCCGGCCGGCTCGGCGAACTCAGCGCGAAGGCACGCGATGGCAAGCTCAAAGCCGACGAGATGCAGGGCGGGAGTTTTACCGTTTCCAGCCTCGGCGGCATCGGCGGGACCGGGTTCACGCCGATCATCAATGCGCCGGAGGTTGCGATCATGGGTGTCGCGCGATCCGCGATGAAACCCGTATACGTCGATGGAAAATTCGTGGCGCGGCTGATGCTGCCATTTTCCGTGTCCTACGATCACCGGGT
>JAZFYI010000027.1:0-23098 GCA_036443455.1 Gammaproteobacteria bacterium | reverse complement strand
TCGGCCTCCTCGATCATCGACATGCCGATGCGGTCCTTGATCGAGCCGGCCGGGTTCATCATCTCCAGTTTCAGATATAGCTCGCAGTTGCCCGTGTCGATCTGTGTGATGTGCAGCATCGGCGTTTCACCAACCATTTCGAGCGCGCTTTCAAAGATTTTCATCACTAATCCATTGACCGTGGAACCCCCTATTGTATGTCATGCAGTAAGATAGACGCATGCCGGAAACAGATCCTGTCGAGATATCTTTTGCGGCCGCGTTGGCGGCTGCCCGCGACGAATTGTCGGGACAAATGGACGCCGGGCGCGATGCGGAAATTTTGCTGAGCCATGCGTCGGGCATCAGCCGCAGCCAGTTGCTGGCGTACCCCGAACGCTTGCTGACCCTGGAACAATACGCTGTTTTCCGCAACCTGCTCGGGCGGCGGCGCAACGGTGAGCCGGTCGCTTATCTCACCGGTTGCCGTGAATTCTGGTCCCTGCCGCTCAAGGTTACGCCGGCGACGCTGGTCCCGCGCGCCGAGACCGAGACGCTGGTCGAGCAGGCGCTGATGATGCTTCCGCCCGGGGACGAACTGGCGGTCCTCGACCTGGGGACGGGATGCGGCGCCATTGCCCTGGCGATAGCCGGCGAACGCAGCCATTGCCGCGTGACCGGCAGCGATGTCTGTGAAGATGCGCTGCGAGTCGCCAGGGAAAACCAGGATCGGCTGGCGCTGGAAAACATCGGCTGGGCCCAGGGCAGTTGGTACCAGGCAGTTACCCGGCGTAAATTCGACCTGATCGTCAGCAACCCGCCCTATGTCGCCGATGGCGATCCGCATCTGGCGCAGGGTGATCTTCCGCATGAGCCTGCGCTGGCGCTGGCAAGCGGCAAAGACGGGCTGAACGCGATTCGAGAAATCATCGATGGCGCGCCTTCCCATCTGAATAAATCCGGCTGGTTGTTGCTGGAACACGGGTTCGATCAGCAAAAACCCGTTTTGGAATTGCTCATTGCCGCGGGCTTTGACAAAGTATGCGGCCACAAGGATCTTGCCGGGATACCGCGAGTGGTTTCTGGCAGGATCAGGATAGACCGGGACAATGGCAATGACTGAAACAACCCACATAAACACCGAATCCAGGCAGCAGTCCGGCATCAGCTTGGTGCTACAGCAGAATCCCGGGCTGGGCATCACGCTGATTTACCTGACTATCTCGCTGATCGGCCTAATGTTTAGCTGGTCTTTGTTTAGCGAATTCAATGTCAATATCTTCAATTTCACCGAGGTCAGCGATTTTCTCCTGGCGGCGCTGCGTGAGCCGATGACTTTTATCCTGGCGGGGTCAGCCATGCTGGTCACCTGGCTGATCGACTGGTTAACCATGCATGAAACCCGCTACTGGAATATTAAATCGCCAAAAAGCAAATTTGGCAAAGCTTACGTCAAAAGCCAGAAGCTGGGACGTCACCCGGTCACGCGGGTATTCATATTCCTGCTCTATAGTTACTTGTTTATTTCAATCTATGGCAACTGGAAAGCAAAAGAGATTAAAGCGGGCGAGGGCCAGGTTATCCAGGTGCAATTGACCGAACCGGTCGCCGATGGCCGTGGCGAGAATCAAGCCGGCAACAACGTCATCATCGAAGGCATCTTGCTGGGTTCGACCAACAAGTATCTGTTTTTATATAACCCCGAGAGCGGGATCACCAGCGCCATGCCGGAGGAAAACATCGTGCGCGTGCTCATTGATCACGCGAGCATACCCGCCGATGGCGACGATCAGACACAAACCGCATTACCATCAGAAAAAAATGAACCACAGGGACAAGACCAATGATTGTATTTTCGACCTCGATGGGCGATTTCAAGATTGAAATGCACGCCAGTAAAGCGCCGGTAAGCGTGAAAAATTTCTGCGACTATGTCGATGCCGGTTTTTTCGACGATACGATTTTCCACCGGGTCATCCCCGGCTTCATGATCCAGGGCGGTGGTTTCGACATCCATATGAATCAGAAACAGACCAAGGCGCCGATCCTGAACGAAGCCGAGAATGGCCTGAAAAACGAACGCGGCACTTTGTCCATGGCGAGAACCCAGGATATCAACAGTGCGACCTCACAATTTTTTCTCAACGTGTCTGACAATGCGTTCCTGGATCATGGCGATCGAGATTTTGGCTACGCCGTTTTCGCGACCGTGATCGAAGGCATGGACGTGGTCGACGCGATCGCGGGCGTCAAGACCGGCAGTGTCGGCATGCACCAGGACGTGCCGGTTGAGCCGGTGATCATAAAATCTGCGGTCAGGGTGGAAATGGATTAGCGGCCGAATCTCTGCTTGAACGAAGACGGCGAACTACGTTTCATAGGGAACGAGAATCCATAAAGGAATCAGGCCGCGTTCCTGACATAGCCGAGCAATGGCTGCAGCCATTTCTCGGCTTGCGCGAGGCTGACGCCCTTTCTGCGCGCATAGTCTTCGACCTGGTCGCGATCGATCTGGCCGACCGCGAAATACCGGCTGCGCGGGTGGGAGAAATAAAACCCGCTGACCGAGGCCGCGGGCCACATCGCCCAGCCCTCGGTCAGACCGATTCCGGTGTGTTGCTCGACTGCGCCAAGCCGCCACAGGACCTCTTTTTCCGAATGATCCGGGCAAGCCGGGTAGCCCGGCGCCGGGCGAATGCCGGTATAGGATTCGCGGATCAATTCCTCGTTGCTGAATTGCTCGTCTTCGGAATAAGCCCAGAATTCGGTGCGCACCCGCTGGTGCAATCGCTCCGCAAAGGCTTCGGCCAGCCGGTCGGCCAAAGCCTTGAGCATGATCGCCGAATAATCGTCGTTGTCCTTTTGGTAGGCTGCGACGCGATCCTCGATGCCATGGCCGGTAGTAACCGCGAACAGGCCCAGGTAGTCGCTGACACCGCTGTCGGCCGGCGCGATAAAATCCGCCAGGCAGTCCTGGCTCGCACCCTGCGGTTTGGTTTTCTGCTGGCGCAGAAAATGCACCCTGTCGATGACTTGTTTCCGCTGCTCATCGGCATAAATCACGACATCGTCATGCTCGGCCGAGTTGGCCGGGAAAAACCCGTACACCGCCCTGGCCTGCAACCATTGCTCGCTGACCAGGCGTCCGAGCATGTCGCGGGCGTCTTTGTAGAGACTACTCGCCGCTTCGCCGAAACGCGGATGATCGAGAATCTCCGGGAAACGCCCGTGAAACTCCCAGGCATTGAAAAACGGCATCCAGTCGATAACATCCAACAAATCCGCCAGCGGATAATCGTCCAGCGCCGTTACCCCCAGCTTTTGCGGCCTGACCGGCGTGTACTGCTGCCAGTCGGTCAGCAAACGTTTCTCGCGGGCCTGTTCAAGGGTCAGGCGCGGCGCTTTCCTGGACTTTCCCTGGTGCCGCTTGCGCCGTGCCGCGCAATCGGCCTTGGCCTTTGCGGAAAAATCAGCCCGGGTCTCCGCCGAAGCAAGCGCCCGCGCCACACCGACCGAACGCGACGCGTCCTTGACGTAAACCACCGTTCCGTCATAGCCGGGATCTATCCTGACCGCCGTGTGCGCCGGCGAGGTGGTCGCACCGCCAATCAGTAACGGCGTGTCCATTTTCAGGCGCTGCATTTCCGCCGCCACGTTGACCATTTCGTCCAGCGACGGCGTAATCAAACCTGACAGTCCGATCAGGTCGGCCCCTTCTTCCCTGGCGGTCTGCAGGATTTTTTCACCCGGCACCATGACCCCGAGATCGATGACCTCGAAGTTATTGCATTGCAGGACCACGGCAACGATATTCTTGCCGATGTCATGCACATCGCCCTTGACCGTGGCCATGACGATCTTGCTTCTCTTGCTGCCGCCTGTCGTTTCCTTGTCCATGTAGGGCATCAGGTGCGCGACCGACTTTTTCATGACCCGCGCAGACTTGACGACCTGCGGCAAAAACATTTTCCCGGAGCCAAACAGGTCGCCCACGACGTTCATGCCATCCATCAGCGGACCTTCGATCACATCCAGGGGTCGCGCCGCCCGTACCCGGGCTTCCTCGGTGTCTTGCTCGATAAACTGATCGATGCCGTTGACCAGCGCGTGTACCAGGCGTTTTTCGACCGGCCGGTCACGCCAGCTCATATCGCGCATCTTCGCCGCAGATTTGGGGTTGCCGCTATCGCGCAAGCTCTCGGCCATTTCCAGCAAGCGCTCGGTGGCGCCTTCACCGCGGTTCAGGATCAAATCCTCGACCGTATCGCGCAATTCCCGCGGTATGTCCTCGTAGATCGCCATCAGCCCGGCATTGACGATACCCATGTCCATGCCGGCCTTGATCGCGTGGTAAAGAAACACCGAGTGCATGGCTTCGCGCACCGGGTTGTTGCCCCTGAATGAAAACGACACATTGCTCACGCCACCTGAAATCAGCGTACCGGGCATGCTCTCCTTGATTTGCCGGGTCGCCTCGATAAACGCCCGCGCGTAATCGTCGTGCTCCTCGATGCCGGTGCCGACGGCAAAAATATTCGGATCGAAAATAATATCCTGCGCCGGAAATCCGATATCCTGGGTCAGCAACTGGTAAGCGCGCCAGCAGATCGCCAGTTTCTTTTCGACGGTATCGGCCTGACCTTGCTCGTCGAATGCCATGACGATGACAGCGGCTCCATAGCGCCTGACCAGGCCCGCCTGACGCAGGAACTCTGCTTCGCCCTCCTTGAGGCTGATTGAATTGACGATACCCTTGCCCTGGATGCACTTGAGCCCGGTTTCGATCACCGACCAGCGCGACGAATCGATCACCACGGGCACCCGCGACACATCAGGTTCGCCGGCAAGCAGGCGGAGAAAACGCTGCATCGCCGCTTCTGAATCGAGCATGCCTTCGTCCATGTTGATGTCGATCATCTGCGCGCCGTTTTCGACTTGCTGACGCGCGACTTCGATCGCGCCGGAATAGTCGTCGGCCTCGATCAACCGCCTGAAAACCGCGGACCCGGTTACGTTGGTACGCTCGCCGATGTTGGCGAACAGGCTGGCGCTGTTGATCGACAGCGGTTCCAGACCCGCGAGGCGGCACGCGGATTCGATCTCCGGCACCACGCGCGGTGGTACGCCCTCGATCGCCTCGGCGATCCGGCGTATGTGGTCCGGCGTGGTCCCGCAACATCCGCCGACCATGTTGAGCAGACCCTCGCGGGCAAACTCTCCAAGCAAGCCGCCGATTTCTTCGGGCGACTGGTCGTATTCGCCGAACTCATTGGGTAAACCGGCGTTCGGATGCGCACTGACGAAAGTATCGGCGCAGGCAGATAGCTCTTTGAGCCATGGCCTGAGCTCCTCCGCGCCGAGCGCGCAATTAAGTCCGACCAGCAGCGGCCGGGCATGCTGGATCGAATGCCAGAAAGCGGTGGTCGTCTGCCCCGATAGCGTGCGACCGGAACCATCGGTGATGGTCCCGGATATAAAAACCGGCACGCGCAGGCCGCGCTTTTCGAAAACCGTCTCGATCGCGAAAATTGCCGCCTTGGCGTTCAACGTATCGAAGATCGTTTCCACCATCAGGCAATCGACGCCACCGTCAAGCAAAGCTTGCACCGCAATAGCATAGGTATCGGCAAGCTGTTCGAAGGTGATATTCCGCAGGGCCGGGTCATTGACATCCGGCGACATCGACGCGGTGCGATTGCTTGGTCCCAGGACACCGGCAACAAATCTTTGCCGGCCGCTCTGCGTGGTGACTTCATCTGCCGCCTGCCGGGCGATCTTCGCCGCGGCCAGGTTGATATCGGCAACTCGCTGCTCGAGGCCATAATCCGACTGCGCCGGGAAACTGGCGTTGAAGGTATTGGTCTCGATGATATCCGCACCGGCCTCGAGATAGGCCTGGTGAATTTCCCTTATGATATGCGGCCGGGTCAGGCTCAACAGGTCGTTGTTGCCGGTCAGCGGCTTGTCGTGGCCTTTGAACTCCCGCCCGCGGAAGTCAGCCTCGGTCAGACCATAGTTCTGGATCATCGTGCCCATCGCGCCATCGAGCAACAGGATTCTTTGGCGCAACGCTGCTTCAAGCGGGTGCATGCGCAATCCCTGGCTGCGGCCTGATGCCCAGGATGTGGCAAATGGCGTAAGTCAACCGGTAACGGTTTAGCGTATAAAAATGAAAATCCTCAACGCCGTGCTGCTGCAAGCGGCGCACCTGGTCGATCGCGATACTGGCCGCGACCAGCCGGCGGGTATCGGGGTCGTTTTCCAGTCCTTCAAACTGCCGGCTCACCCGTGGCGGAATCGCTGCGCCGCAAGCCTCGGCAAAGCGGGCGAGTTGCGGAAAGCGCGTGATCGGCAGGATCCCGGGCACGATCGGGACCTCGATGCCATTGGCCGCGCACAAATCACGAAAACGCAAAAAGCTGTCGTTATAAAAAAAGAACTGGGTGATCGCCCGCGTGGCCCCCGCATCTACCTTGCGCTTGAGATTTTCCAGGTCGAAACGCTGACTCGGCGCCTGTGGATGCACTTCGGGGTAGGCCGCAACGGAGATTTCAAAATCGGCAACCTCGCGCAGCCCGGTGACCAGGTCGGAAGCATAGGCATAACCGTCTTTCCGCGGCCGGTATTCCGTAATGCCCGCCGGCGGATCCCCGCGCAGCGCGACTATGTGCCGTATCCCCAACTCGTAATAGTCTCGCGCGATCTCCTGTATTTCCTCGCGGCTCGCATCGATGCACGTGAGATGGGGGACGACCACCAGCCCGGTCTCGCTCAGAACCCGCCGCACGACACGGTGGGTGCGTTCCCGGGTGGAACCGTCCGCCCCATAGGTCACGGATACGAAACTGGGGTTCAGCGGGGCCAGGTGTTCGATCGAGTCCCAAAGCATGGAATCCATTGCCGGTGTATTCGGCGGAAAAAACTCGAACGAAACATTCACCCGGGAAACCTCGGTCGACTGTTCGGCCAGGTCGTTTTTCAAATCCGCAACGCTCATGCCGCCCTCTCCGCCGCATCTTTCTTCTGCCCCAGGCACAACACGACAGCCGGGTGTTTCTCCGGCACCAGCATGCTCGCGCTGCAGCCAAGTCCGGCGTCGCCTAACCAGCGCTCCGGGCCGGTGTTTTCGGGATCGCCAACGCCGTTGGTGGATGGAATTTTCTCGATCAGCAGCAGGCGCCCGGTCGCGCGAAGAATTCGGGCGGCTTCGGCAACCGCCGCAGCGGGATCCTCGGCTTCGTTGAGCACATCATCGATGGTAATCGTGTCGAACGAAGCATTGGTAAACGGTAGCTGGTACATGTTTGCGTGCCGGACCATGCATTGGCTGAGACCGGCCGAGTGCAAATTGCTCCTGGCGAGCAGCAACATCTTGCTGGAAATATCGACGCCGACAGCCTGCTCTGCCGACTCGCCGAGAAATCTAAGCAGGCGCCCTGTTCCCGTGCCTATGTCGAGTAAATCCCCAACCGGCCTTGACCCCAGGAGTTTCCTGACCGCGGCTGAGAGCTGCGCATCGCTCACAGACGGCTGCCGCAACTCGGCCGAATAACCGCTCGCCAACCGGGCTCGCTCGGCCAGCACATCTTCCAGGCGTTGCTGGTCGATCAGGAATTCGCTGTCTTCTAATGCCAGGTTTTGCAGGATGTTGCCCACCAGTTCGGCTTCGGGTCCGCTCAGCGGCACGCGGTAAAAAACCCAGTGCCGTTCACGAAACCGCACCAGCAGACCGGCATCGCAGAGTATTTTCAGGTGCCGGGAAACCCGCGGCTGGCTTTGTGCAATCACCCGGGTGATTTCACCGACGGTCAGCTCACCCTGGGCGCAGATTCTCAGCAACCGCAGCCGGGTTGGCTCGGCGGCAGCTTTTAGTCCCGCGAGTAATGCCGGGCTGGTCAGAAAAGGACTCATGCGGATCGACTCTGTGCGCTGCGCGTTACTTGCACTTTTATATAAAGATATCTTTATATTATTATACTAAGTATATGCCGCCATTAACGCGAAGACAAGCCCGCCATTGTTAGCCTGCGCCAAAGCCCTGTGGCAGACTCCGGCCCCATGAGCAAAAACAACACACCGGCAGACTTTTCGCACGAGTCCAGGCTGATGGAACAATGGTGGCGTGACGGTATCCCGCTGGTTGCGGCCATGCATGCCCGTATAGAAAAACTGGATGACCAGGAATTGATCGTCTGCGCACCGCTCGAGCCGAATCGCAACCACATGGCGACTGCCTTTGGTGGCAGCCTGCTGGCGCTGGCGACGCTGACCGGATGGGCGATCGCAAAGCTGCTGGCGGGAGAGACCGCGACCCATGTCGTCATCCAGCGCAGCCAGATGAAATTCCTGCGACCGGTCAGCGGTCAGTTGCGCGCCCGTTGCCAGCGGCCGGATGACCAGAAAAAAGAGCGTTTCACCAGCAGCCTGGCACGATGGAATCGCGCCCGGATCGACCTGGTAATTACGCTGTATTCAGACGCGACGTTGGCCGCGGAGTTTTCCGGCCGCTTCGCCGCGCTGCGCGATACCGGCTACGGCTAGGTCAATGTACGGTTTGGTCGTCCGCCGGCAGATCCGCCATAAACAGCCCGGCGGAATCGATACGGTCGAACTCGTAACCTTTGTTGCAGAATTCGCAATGCACGATGACGCTGCCGTGCTCTTCGACCATGCCGCGAATTTCATCCGCGCCAAGACTTCTCAACATGTTCTCGACTCGCTCGCGGTTGCAGCTGCAGCGAAACGAAACCGGCAGGCGATCGAAAAGACGCAGATCGTCTTCGTTGAACAAACGATGGAGTAGTTGCCGCTCGGGCAGTTCGAGCAGCTCCTCGGCTTTGATCGTGGATGCCAGCAGGCAAACGCGATCCCAGAAATCTTCGGCAGGCGCTACGCCATGCTCCGGCATGCGCTGCAACAGCAACCCGGCAACCGATTCGTCGCCGCCGGCCAGCCACAAACGGGTCGGCAACTGCTCCGAGTGATCGAAATAAGCGCGCAGGCTTTCTGCGACTGTAGCACCGGTTACCGGAACGACACCCTGGTAACGCTGATTGTCTGCCTCGTTCTCGATCGAAATTATCATTTTCCCATTGCTCATCAGCTGCTCGAACGAGACATCGTCGAACTCGCCCTGCCACCGGGCCAGCCCCCTCAGCACCAACTTGTTGGTGCACTGGATCACGACCATGGTCAGCGGGCCGTCTCCCTGGATCTGCACGGTTATCCGGCCCTCAAACTTGACGGTCGATGCGAGCAGCACGGTTGCGGCCATGGTTTCGCCGAGGATTCGCCGGACGGGTTGCGGATAATCGTAACGCTCCAAAATCGCCCGCCAGGACTGATCGAGATGCACGAGTTTCCCGCGGACCGCGCAGCCCTCAAACAAGAACCGGTGCAGACTGTCGCGCGATAACTCGTTCAACGATCAGGCCAGCTTCTTTTTGAGCAACTGGTTTACCTGCCCCGGATTGGCCTTGCCCTGGGTCGCTTTCATGACCTGGCCGACAAAGAACCCGAACAGTTTGTCTTTACCGCCGCGATATTGCTCGAGCTGCCCCGGGTTGGCCGCGATCACTTCATCGATGATTTTTTCGATCGCCGTACTGTCGGTAATTTGCCTGAGCCCTCGTCGTTCGATGATATCGTCGGCATCGCCTTCGCCATCCCACATCGCTTCGAACACTTCCTTGGCGATCTTGCCCGAGATCGTGTGATCCGCAATCCGCTTGAGCAGGCCGGCCAGTGCGGCCGCGGAGACCTTGCTCTCGCCGATATCCCGGCCGCTTTGGTTCAGGGCAGCGGATAGCTCGCCGGCAACCCAGTTTGCAGCCACCTTGGGCTCACCGCCGCTCGCTTCGACGACCGCCTCGAAATAAGCGGCCATCTCGCGGCTGGTCGTCAGCACGCGCGCATCGTAATCGCTCAGTTTGTATGCGCTGCAAAAGCGCTCGCGTTTCCGGTCCGGAAGTTCCGGCAGCGTGCCGCGCACGACCTCGATCTCCTCCTCGCTAATCACCAGGGGGAGCAAATCGGGATCGGGAAAATAACGATAGTCGTTGGCCTCTTCCTTGAGCCGCATCGTCCGCGTTTCGTTTTTTGCGGAATCGTAGAGGCGGGTTTCCTGCACCACCTTGCCGCCCGACTCGAGCACATCGATCTGGCGCTCTACCTCAATATTGATCGCCTTTTCCACGTAACGAAAGGAGTTGAGATTTTTGAGCTCGGTGCGGGTGCCCAATTCCACCTGGCCTTTTGGCCGCACGGAAACATTGGCGTCACAACGGAATGAGCCTTCCTGCATATTGCCATCACAGATTTCCAGGTAGCGCACCAGCGTATGCATCCCTTTCATATAGGCGACCGCTTCCTCTGCCGAGCGCATGTCCGGCTCGGATACGATTTCCAGCAACGGCGTCCCCGCGCGGTTTAGATCGATACCACTCATGCCCTGGAAGTCTTCATGCAGGGATTTGCCCGCATCCTCTTCCAGGTGGGCGCGGGTGATACCGACCCGTTTGCGGCTGCCATCGTCGAGAGTGATATATATCTCGCCACGACCAACCACCGGCAATTCAAACTGACTGATTTGATAACCTTTGGGAAGATCCGGGTAAAAATAGTTTTTGCGTGCGAATACCGAGCGGCGCGCAATTTCGCAATTCACCGCCAAACCAAATTTCACGGCCATTTTCACGGCTTCACCATTGAGTACCGGCAACACACCGGGATAGCCAAGATCGACCAGGTTCGCCTGGCTGTTGGGTTGCGCACCGTAGGCCGTCGAACTGCTCGAAAAAATCTTGCTCCGGGTGGCGAGCTGAGCGTGTATTTCCAGCCCGATTACAGTTTCCCATTCGATAGTCATGTCCTGGCTGTACCCCCTGCTGCCATTTCCGGCGCGCGCGTGTGCCAGTCCGTGACCTGCTGGTACCGGTGCGCCACGTTCAACAGGCGCGCTTCGGAGAAGTGGGAGCCGATAATCTGCAAACCCACCGGCAGGCCATCGACAAACCCGCAAGGCACCGACATGCCGGGCAGACCCGCCAGGTTGGCGCCGATCGTATAAATATCGTTCAGATACATGGTGATCGGGTCATCTGTCTTGGCGCCGAGTTCGAAAGCCGGTGTCGGCGTAGTCGGACCGGCGATCAGATCCACCGATTTGAACGCCTCTGCATAGTCGGCCGCGATCAGCTGACGAACTTTCTGCGCCTTCAGGTAATAGGCGTCATAGTATCCCGTCGACAAGACATAGGTACCGATCATGATGCGGCGCTTGACCTCGGCGCCGAATCCCTGGCCGCGAGTTTTCTTGTACATATCCGTCAGGTCAGCATATTTCTCCGCCCGGTGACCGAAGCGAACGCCGTCAAAACGGGACAGGTTCGATGAGCACTCGGCGGGCGCCACCACATAATAAGTGGGCACCGACAACCCCAGGTTGGGCAGATGGATTTCACTGATTTTCGCACCGAGCTTCTCCAGCTCGCGGATCGCTGCTTCGACGGCAGTCTTGTTCGCCGGCATCAGCCCATCGTCAAAAAACTCTGTGGGTACGCCGATACGCAAGCCGTCAAGGCTATCGTCCAGCGTCGCACGGTAATCGGGCACATCTTTTTCGGCGCTGGTCGAATCCCTGGGATCGAAACCCGCCATCGTCCCGAGCATCATCGCGGCATCCTCTGCACTGCGGGTCAGCGTGCCGGCCTGATCGAGACTCGAGGCAAACGCCACCATGCCATAGCGGGAAACGCGGCCATAGGTTGGCTTGAGCCCTGTAATACCAGTCAGCGCAGCCGGCTGGCGTATCGAACCGCCGGTGTCCGTACCGGTGGCGCCAGGCAGCAGGCGCGCCGCAACCGCGGCTGCCGAGCCACCGGATGAACCGCCTGGGACACGGGTATCGTCCCATGGGTTTTTTACCGGCCCAAAGCAACTGTTTTCGTTCGACGAACCCATCGCGAATTCGTCCATGTTGGTTTTTCCCAGCATCACCGTGCCGGCCTGTTTCAGTTTTCCCACGACCGTCGCGTCATAGGGAGAAATAAAATTGTCCAGGATCCTGGAGGCACAGCTTGTCAGTACGCCATCGGTACAGAAAAGGTCCTTGTGCACAATGGGGATGCCATTTAGCGGACCCGCATCACCGGCGGTTCGCCGTTGATCGGCTTTTGCGGCTTGTTCGAGCGCCAACTCGCCCGTCACCGTGACAAAAGCATTCAGTTGCGGACCCAGGCCTTCGACCCGGTCGAGCAAATGAGTGGTCAGCTCTACGCTGCTGAAGTCACCAGATTGCAATGACCTGGAGAGTTCGGAAATGGTCTTGTCGTGCATGATTCACCAAAAAACTAAAATTCAATATCGGGGACTGGCAACCGCCGCGGGCGCGTGCCATGCGAAATGTGTGGTGGTTATTGGTCTGGAGCCTATTCAAGCACCTTTGGCACCAGGTACAGGTCCTCTTCCACACTGGCTGCATTTTGTTGAAACTTCTGGTGCTGGTCCGTTTCGGTCACTTCATCCGCCCGGAGTCTTTGCGCCATATCCAGCGGGTGGGCCATCGGCAGCACATCGTCTGTGTTCGCCTGACCCAGCTGCTCGACAAAATCGATGATGCGCGACAAATCGTCTGCAAACGCAGCCACTTCTTCCTCTGCAAATTCCAGGCGAGCGAGATGTGCGATGTTATGCATCTCGTTGCGACTCAGTGACATGCGCTTGTCTCCCAATAGCGACAGAAAGGCCCTGCAAAGGCCGGGAATAAGCGGATAATCATACACCTGTGCTTGCTCAATGTGCCACCCGTTGCTAGAGTAGCGCGTTGTTTTCAAGCCACTATTTAGCGCGGATTTTTCACTCGAATGTTTAAGAATTTACGGGGATTTTTCTCCAACGATCTGTCCATTGATCTGGGCACCGCAAACACCCTTATTCATGTCCGCGGCCGCGGCATCGTTTTGAACGAACCATCGGTGGTCGCCATCCGTGAAGAACCGGGTCGGGGTGGAAAAGTCCTGCAGGCAGTCGGCCAGGAAGCCAAGAACATGCTGGGCAGGACGCCCGGCAATATTACCGCCATCCGACCGCTGAAAGACGGCGTTATCGCAGACTTCACGGTAACCGAAAAAATGCTCCAGTACTTTATCAAGAAAGTACACGATGGAACCTTTTTTCGTCCCAGTCCTCGCGTCCTGATTTGTGTTCCCTATGGTTCGACCCAGGTCGAACGCCGCGCCATTCGTGAATCCGTCGAGGGCGCCGGCGCGCGCAAGGTTTTCCTGATCGAGGAACCCATGGCCGCAGCCATCGGCGCCGGTCTGCCGGTGCAGGAAGCGCGCGGCTCCATGGTGCTCGATGTCGGCGGCGGCACCTCCGAGGTCGCGGTCATCTCGCTGGGCGGTATCGTCTACGCCGCATCGGTAAGAATCGGTGGCGACCGCTTCGATGACGCCATCATCGCCTATGTCCGCCGCAACTATGGCATCTTGATCGGCGAGGCGACGGCGGAGCGCATCAAGCACCAAGTCGGATCGGCCTACCCGGGTCAGGAAGTCAACGAAATCTCGGTCAAGGGACGTAACCTGTCCGAAGGCGTGCCGCGCAGTTTCAACCTGAACAGCAATGAAATCCTGGAGGCTCTCCAGGAACCGCTGCAGGGCATAGTCGGCGCGGTCAAGGCGGCTCTCGAACAGACTCCGCCTGAACTGGGCTCCGATGTCGCCGAGCTTGGCATTGTGCTGACCGGCGGCGGCTCGCTGCTGCGGGATATCGACAAGCTGCTGACCGAGGAAACCGGTCTGCCGGTCGTCATCGCCGAGGATCCAATGACTTGTGTTGTCAGAGGCGGTGGAATCATACTGGACATGGTTGACGAACATGGCCCGGGAGCCCTTGGCCTGGAATAGATCCGGCTGCTGGCCGGGTGATGAGGTGAGCACACGGCCTTGGCAGGATTGAAGCCGACAAATGTATTGCCCGGTCGCGGCCCGGCGCTGGGCACGCGGCTTTTTCTGCTGCTGGCCTGCTCCATATTGCTGATGGTCCTCGACAGCCGCGAAGATTATCTCCAGTACATCCATTCGAAACTCAATATCGTCGTATACCCGATCCAGGCGGCGGTCGATCTGCCGTTCTCGCTCGCCGACTGGATATCCACAAGCCTGGCCAGCCGGCGCCGCTTGCTGGCGGAAAACCAGGATCTGCACCGCCGGCAACTGCGCAGCGATGCCAGCGTGCAAAAAATGATCGCCATCGAAGCGGAGAACGCCAGGCTAAGGGCGCTGATGGATACCGCCGCTTTGATGACGGATCGCACGATGGTTACGGAGATCATGGCCATCGATCTGAATCCCTACCGCCGCCTGCTGACCATCAACAAAGGAAGCAGCGCGGGGGCCTATCGGGGGCAGGCCGTGGTCGACGCATTCGGTATCGTCGGCCAGATCAGCGACCTTGGCCCGCTGAGTTCGCAGGTACTGCTGATCAGCGACCCCGAACATGCGGTGCCGGTGGAAGTCAATCGCAACGGCCTGAGGACCATTGCGGTCGGAACCGGTGATGCGCAAACCCTGAATCTGCCCTTCCTGCCCAACAACGCCGACATCAGGCTCGGCGACCTGTTGGTAACCTCGGGGCTGGGTGGCGTGTTCCCGGCGGGTTATCCGGTCGCCGAAGTCAACAACATCGAGATCGATCCGAGCCGGCCGTTTGCCCATGTCGCGGCGACGCCGGCCGCAGAGCTGGACAAGGTTCGCGAACTCTTGCTGATCTGGCCAGGCGACGTGCAAGAACAATGAGAGCTGTTTACAGATTCGACGGTTTTATTTTTGCCAGTCTGATCGGCGGACTGATCCTGACGATCGTGCCCCTGCCCGATGCCATCAACGCCTGGCGCCCGGCCTGGCTTGCCATGCTGGTTCTATACTGGACGCTTCACCGGCCTGAACGATTTGGCCTGCTCGGCGCATGGCTGGTCGGTATCGCCATGGACACGCTGACCGGGACGTTGCTCGGTCAGCACGCGCTGGCACTGATGTTTATCGCGTTTATCAACCTCAAACTGCATTTGCGAATTCGCGTGTTCCCGAAGGGGCAGCAGGCGCTGGCCATCCTGATGCTGATCCTGGTTTACGAGTTTCTGCTTTTCTGGGTCGATGGCGTCGCCGGGCTCAGCACCAGGGGGATGGCAAGATGGCTGCCGGTCCTGTCCAGCACCGCGTTGTGGCTCCCCCTGGCCGCCTTGCTGAAGTGGGCGTTGGTTCTCGCCCGCCGGGCATAAGCCATGCTGCGTCACGAGCCGCTAAAAGACGCCTGGGCCGAGCAACGGTTGTTCAATAACCGGATCTTCTGGGCGGTCACCGGCCTGCTCCTGTTGACCGGTCTGCTGACCAGCCGTTTGATCAACCTGCAGGTCGTCGAACATCAACGCTATGCCGATTTGTCGCATGGCAACCGAATACGGATTCAGCCGCTGGCGCCGACCCGCGGAATCATTTTCGACCGCAACGGCATCGTCATGGCGGAAAATCTGCCGGCCTACCAGATGGTGCTGATACCGGAACAGGCGTCCGATCTGGACGGAACCCTCGACCGGCTGAGCGAATTGAAGTTGATCGATGAGCGGCAAAGACAGCGCTTCTTTCAGCGCAAGCGCGGCAAAAGGAATTTTGAAGCTGTGCCGTTGCGCTACCGGCTGAATGACGAGGAACTGGCAAGGCTTTCGGTTCACCGGCATGAACTGCCGGGCGTCGATATTCAGGCCGCACTGGTCAGAAGTTACCCGCTGGGATCCAGCGCAGTGCATGTGCTGGGCTATGTCGGCGCCCTGTCCGAGTCCGATTTGCAACAAGTGGTGACGAGCCGTTATGCCGCAACCAGCCACATCGGCAAAATCGGTATAGAGCGCCAGTACGAGGACCGCTTGCACGGTGAACCGGGCCACCGGCAGTTGCTGGTCAACGCGCAAGGCCGCGAGATGGATACCAGGGGCGGAGCACGTGAGGAGCTGTTGCGCAATCGCCAGGAACCTGTGCCGGGCAGCGACCTGATCCTGAGCCTGGACAGCCACCTGCAGGCCGTTGCCGAAGCCGCGCTCGCGGGCCGCCGCGGCACCGTGGTCGTCATCGATGTCAACAACGGCGACATTCTCGCACTGGTCAGCCAGCCCGGTTTCGATCCAAACCGGTTCAGCGCCGGGGGCATGAGCAATGAAGAATACCTGGTCCTGCAAAACGACCTCGACAAACCGCTGTTTAATCGAGCGCTGAGCGGTACCTACCCGCCCGGATCGACGATAAAGCCCTTTATCGCATTGGCCGGCCTCGAGTACCGCGCGGTCACACCGGATCAAAGCATTCTTTGCGAGGGTTATTACTCCATCCCCGGCAACGAGCATCGTTACCGTGACTGGAAAAAAGAAGGTCACGGCGAAATCGATTTACACGCTGCAATCACCGAATCCTGCGATGTTTTTTTCTATATGCTGGCGATGGAACTGGGCATTGACCGCATCCACGCGATGCTGGCGGATTTTGGTTTTGGCGCACCCACCGGGGTGGACCTGCCGGGCGAGAAAAGCGGCCTGTTGCCTTCGCGGGACTGGAAGCGCAGAGCCTTTGACAGACGCTCCGAGCGAATCTGGTTTCCAGGCGAGACGGTAATTACCGGTATTGGACAGGGATACATGCTGGCCACGCCACTGCAGCTCACCCACTTTACGGCAACCCTGGCGACCCGGGGCAAGCGGTTCAAACCGAGACTGGTTACCGCTTTTCGCGATCCGCTGAGCGGTCAGATGACCGAAATTCCAACGCTGGAACTGGCGCCGGTGGAACTGGCGGACGACCGGAACTGGGACGATATTCACCAGGCCATGAGTGCAGTGATGAACACGCCGCGGGGCACCGGTTGGGCAGCGTCGCTGGGCGCTGCATACAAAATGGCCGGCAAATCCGGCTCTGCACAGGTATTCAGCGTTGGCCAGGAAGAAGAGTACGATGAGGAGGAAATCGACGAACGCCTGCGCGATCACGCGCTGTTCGTGGCCTTCGCACCACTGGAGAACCCGCAAATCGCCATTTCCGTTCTGGTCGAAAACGGCGGCAGCGGCGGCAGAGCCGCCGGGCCGGTGGTCAGGCAGGTGTTCGATGCCTGGTTCGAGGAGCACCGCCAGTGATATTTTCGGAAGCCGAACAATTCAGACCCAACCGCGCGCTGAGTTTCGCGGGGCGCCTCCTGCGCAAACTATGTATCGACGGCCCAATGCTGACCGCCTTGCTGTTGCTGGCCGGTGCCGGTCTGTTCGTGCTGTACAGCGCGGGCGGCCAGCAAGTCGACCTGGTGTTACGCCAATTGCTCAGGGTCGGCATCGCCCTCGCCGCCTTGCTGGTGGTGGCCCAGATACCGCCAAAATACCTGCGTATGTGGTCTCCATGGTTGTACCTGGCCGGCATGGTGATGCTGATCCTGGTGCTGGTAACGGGCGCCAGCGGTAAAGGAGCGCAGCGCTGGCTCGATCTCGGACTGTTTCGCTTTCAGCCGGCGGAAATCATGAAGCTCGCGGTGCCGATGATGGCCGCGTGGGTCTTGCATAGCCGGCGCCTGCCGCCCAACGCCAAGGACCTGTTAAAGCTGTTGGTGATCATTATGCTGCCGACGATCCTGATCGCCACGCAACCCGATCTTGGCACCGCCGTACTGATCTGCGCTTCGGGCATCCTGCTGGTCATGCTCGCCGGGTTGTCGGTCCGCTTCATCCTGCTGGCCGGCGGACTCGCGATGGGCGCGCTGCCGCTACTTTGGCATTTCATGCACGATTATCAGAAGCAACGCGTACTGACCTTTCTCAACCCGGAAACCGACCCACTCGGGTCCGGTTATCACATTATCCAGTCGAAAATCGCGATCGGGTCCGGGGGCGTATTTGGCAAAGGCTGGCTAAACGGGTCACAGGCCCACCTGGAGTTTTTGCCCGAACGATCGACGGATTTCATATTCGCCGTACTCGGAGAGGAATTCGGTCTGCTTGGTTTGTTGTCGATGCTGATTGCTTATCTTTTTGTGGTCAGCCGCGGCCTGTACATCGCCGTAAACGGGCAGGACACCTATTGCCGCCTGCTCGCCGGGTCGATCAGCCTGACTTTCTTTATTTATGTTTTCGTCAATGCCGGCATGGTCACGGGGCTGTTACCCGTCGTCGGGATCCCATTGCCACTGGTCAGTTATGGCGGAACTTCGATGGTGACCCTCATGGTGGGTTTCGGTATGCTGATGTCTTTCCAGTCACATCGAAAACTGCTGCCAACGTGACCCGACCATTTTTACAAACGCTCACCAGACCTGACAAAATCAGTTTTCGTTTTTTTATTTTTATTTTTATTTTCTTGCTGATGCTGGTTGCGCCGGCCCGCGCCATCGACATCGAAAGAGCGGACATACGCGCATTTATCCAGGAAATGCAGCGTGATCATGGCTTTGATAACGAACAACTGGAAGGCTGGCTGAGCCAGGCGGAATCCAAACCAGGAATCATCGAACTGATCAGCCGGCCGGCTGAAAAAGTGAAACCGTGGCATGAATACCGGCAGATATTCCTGACCGGTGAACGCATAAGACGCGGCCAGGAGTTTTACCGAAACAACCTGGCAGCCATCCTGTCCGCAGCGGAAACCTCCGGCGTCGAAGCGGAAATTATCGCCGCGATCATCGGTGTGGAAACCTATTATGGCGACCGTCCGGGCAAGAACAGGATCATCGACGCGCTCAGTACGCTGGCTTTCGATTACCCGCCGCGGCAACAATTTTTCAGACGGGAGCTGGCCAAATTCTTCGAGTTGGCCCGCGCACAGGGCATAGACCCGCTCATCCCGGTCGGGTCCTATGCGGGAGCCATGGGCATGCCGCAGTTCATGCCCAGCAGTTACCTGGCCTATGCTGAGGATGGCGATGGCGACGGCAGGAAAGACATCTGGGAGAACATCGCCGATGTCACCGCCAGTGTCGGCCATTACCTGGTACATCACGGCTGGAAAAGTGAGGCCACCATTGCCGTGCCGGCGAAAGTTCCGGCAGAACTGGTGGCCGCGGCGCCCGGGAAAGCGCTGGGCCTGGATACCAGCGTGGGCCAGCTACGCGCACAGGGCGTGTGTTTCGACAGCGGGCGAATGGATGACGATACGGCGGCCGTCCTGATCCAGCTGGAAAGCGAAAACGGGCCGGTTTTCTGGGTCGGGTTTGCCAACTTCCACGCGATTACCCGTTACAACCGCAGTCGGATGTATGCGATGGCAGTATTCCAGCTTGCCAGTGAAATCAATAAACGACAGCCGGCAGACTCTGAATAAGATACCGACATTATTGGCTATCGCCGTCTTGTTGCCGGCCCTGTCCGCGTGTGCGGGCCGTAAAGACAGCGCGCCGTCCACGCCAGTGGCGCCAGGGCAGATTCGGGTAGTCATTCCAAAAGCGGAGCCCAGGAGCGCCAGCGGCAACCCGCCATTCTATGAAGTCCGTGGGAAACGCTATCACGTGCTCGGTGACGCAAGCGGTTACCGGGAAAGGGGAGTGGCGTCCTGGTATGGAAAAAAATTCCATGGCCGCCGAACGGCGATCGGCGAGCGATTCGACATGTACGCTGCAAGCGCCGCGCACAAAACGCTGCCGCTGCCGGCGTATGCGCGGGTAACCAACCTGGAAAACGGCCGCAGTATCATCGTTCGCATCAACGATCGTGGACCCTTCGTAGCCAACCGCCTGATCGATCTTTCCTATGGCGCCGCCGTGGAGCTGGATATGATCAGAAACGGAACCAGTTTTGTCGAAGTCGAGGTCGTCAGCCCAAGATCCCAGCGCCGGAAAAAAGGCGGCCGCCGGCCACCCATGGTCCCAGGTACCCTTTATGTACAGGTTGGCGCGTTTACCGACCGCGGCAACGCAACCCGCCTGCGATCCATGCTGCTCAACGCCGATGTAAAGGATGTGGTCATCCGCAAGGATCGCGTCAGCGGCCGGCGGATATACCGCGTCCGCATAGGCCCGGTTGCGAGTGTCGAAGAATTCGATGCCACCGTTGAGCGGGTTGGCGAGCTCGGCGTCAGCGACGCATACCTGGCGACCGAATAGCCCGGCGGTTTTTATGCCCGCGCCACCTGCAAAGCTGTCAACTCTGCTGCAGCCGAATTACAATTCATTTTTTCACCAGCCAAGCACTGTTTCCAGGAAGGAACCATGACCAGAAAATCACCAGGACTCCTGCCATTCGTTCTATTGGCGCTGATCGCCATGCCGCTCGCAGCGCAAGACACGCCGATCCCCGCGCCGCCGGCGATCAACGCGACGGCGTGGATTCTGATGGAGGCGCATACCGGGTTCGTGCTTGGTGAAAAAAATCCGAACCGGCATATCGAGCCAGCCAGCATCACCAAGATGATGACCGCGTTTGCGGTTTTCAATGAGCTGGCAAATGGCGATATTTCGCTGACCGACAAAGTACAGATCAGCGAGAAAGCCTGGCGAACTCCCGGCTCGCGGATGTTTATCGAGGTAAACAGCCAGGTTTCGGTAGAGGAACTGTTGCAGGGGATGATCGTGCAGTCGGGGAACGACGCGAGCGTAGCGCTGGCCGAATTCGTTGCCGGCAGCGAAGAAACTTTTGCCGAAATGATGAACCAGTACGCGGTACAACTCGGCATGGTCAATTCCAGCTTCCAAAACAGCACCGGCTTGCCGGCGAAGGACCACTACACCTCGCCACGCGACATCGCGATCCTGGCCCGCGCGCTGATCGAGCGGTTCCCGGATTATTACCGCTGGTATGCGCAAAAAGAATACACCTACAACGGCATTAAGCAGCGCAACAGGAATGCCCTGCTGTGGCAGGATGCCACGGTTGACGGCATCAAGACCGGGCATACCGAATCGGCCGGCTATTGCCTGGTATCGTCGGCAAGCCGCGGCCCGATGCGGCTGATATCGGTGGTTATGGGCACACCCAGTTCAAGGGCGCGCAGCGACGCCAGCCAGGCGCTGCTCAACTATGGCTTTCGCTTTTTCGAAACTCACGAATTGTATGCCGCCGGGCAAAGCGTCAACGACATCAGGGTCTGGAAGGGGACCCGGGAAAAATCCGGCCTGGGCGTAAAGCAGGGGCTTTTTATCACGATCCCGAGGGGCCGCTATGACGACCTGCGAGCGGAAATCGACCTGCCGCCGCAAATCCTGGCTCCGCTGAGCACCGAACAGGCAATCGGCGAAATACGAATCTCGCTGGATGAGCAGTTGATCGCGCAACAAGCCCTTTACCCGCTGGCCGATATCCCGCTGGGTGGTTTTTTCGATCGCGCCATCGATGAAATCCGGCTCTGGTTCGACTGATTGGCAACGCCGGCAATGAGCGATCGACATCGGCTGTGTTTTCTCAATGGCGAGATGCTGCCGCTGGCCGATGCGAAGGTATCGGTGCTCGACCGAAGTTTCCTGTTCGGCGACGGCGTGTACGAAGTCATTCCGGTTTACGATGGCCAGCCATTCGTCCTCGATTCACACCTGCAAAGGCTGAGCAACAGCCTGGCCGCCGTGCATATGCGCTGCGATTTCGATTTTGCAAACCTGGTTGCACGGCTGATCGAGCAAAATCGCGGCGGCGACATGGCGATTTATATCCAGGTCAGCCGCGGTGCGCCAAAGGAAAGAAATCACCTGATTCCGGCGGCCATGGAGGCAACCGTTTTTGCGATGACACAGGCCTTCCCGGCGCCATCGGAAAAGACCATGGAAAGCGGGCTATCGGCGACGATCTGCAAGGATTTTCGCTGGCGGCGCTGCGACATCAAGGCGACATCGTTGCTGGCCAATGTGCTGCTCCGGCAACAAGCGGCCGATCAGGATGCAGATGAAGCCATACTCGAAAGAGACGGGATGATTACCGAGGGCGCATCCAGCAGTGTATTCGCGCTGATCGATGGCACATTGCGCACACCCGAGGACGCCCCGACATTGTTGCCGGGAACGACGCGCGACCGGGTCATCGATGTTGCCCGCGACCAGGGCATAACGGTAGTCAGCCAGGGCATCGGCAAGGCTGAATTATACCAGGCAGACGAGGTCTGGATTTGCAGTGCATTGCGCGAGCTGTTGCCGGTTACCCGGCTGGATGGCCGGGCGGTCGGGAATGGATTGCCGGGACCGGTCTGGAAAAAAGTTTACCGGGCTTTTCAAATTGCCAAAAGAACCTGCTGACACATTACTCGAGTTTCCCTGTGATTTTCCGGTCAAGGTCATGGGCAAGTATGCCGATGATTTCGAGGCCCTGGTCACGGAGATCGCCGAGCGTCATGTCGGCGCACTGCCGGCGGGAGCGGTCAGCTCGCGGCCAAGCAGCAACCGGCGGTTTATCGCGGTCACCATCATGATCAGGGCGCAAAGCAAGCAGCAACTGGATGCGCTGTACCTGGAACTGACCTCCACCGAACAAGTCCTGATGGCATTATGAACCCGCCGGCCGATGTCGTCATCAAGCGGCTGGGGCTGGTCGAGTACGAGCCCACCTGGCGCGACATGCAGACTTTTACCGATCGTCGCGATGCGCAGACGGCGGACGAAATCTGGCTGCTGCAGCATCCACCGGTTTACACGCTGGGTCTGAACGGCAGCCCCGAACATTTGCTGGCGCCGGCCGACATTCCGGTCATCAACATCGATCGCGGCGGGCAGGTCACCTATCACGGCCCGGGCCAACTCGTGGTCTCCCCGAGGATCGATTTGCGCAGACAAAGCCTCGGGGTCCGCGAACTGGTCAGCGCGCTGGAACAATCGGTGATCGACCTGGCCACGAACCATGGCAGCGATGCGCAGGCCAGGGCGGACGCGCCGGGAGTTTATGTCGCTGGCCGCAAACTTGCCAGCCTCGGGCTGCGGATTCGCCGCGGCTGCAGTTACCATGGCCTGGCGTTCAATATCGACATGGATCTCGAGCCTTTCAGCCGCATCAACCCGTGTGGCTTCGAAGACCTCGAAGTGACACAATTAAAAGACCTTGGCGGACCCGCCGATCTAGAACAAGTTGCGACAGAACTTGAACAATATTTGCTGAAAAACCTAAAATACGCCACGTGAACCAGCC
>JAZFYI010000026.1:0-10407 GCA_036443455.1 Gammaproteobacteria bacterium | reverse complement strand
GGCAACCCGGCCAACACGGGTGGCGATATCTGGTTGTATTCGCTGGCTAAAAAAAGCAAACATAAGTTAACTTCAAGCGATACCAACGATTCCAAGCCGGTTTTCGATCCGCAGGGACGTTACCTGTATTTTGCGTCAGACCGCGATTTCAACCTGACTTTCGGTGACCGCGATTCTGCGTTTATCTATACCGAATCGACGCGGGTATACGCGGGTCTGTTGACCCCCGATTCGCCAGCCTTGCACCGGCCCAAAAGCGATGAAGTATCGCTCGGCGATGACGAGGACAACGGCAAGGGCGACGACAATGACAAACAGAAAGAAACATTAATCGATATCGTGCCGCAAGGCTTCGAGGGCCGGGTTGCCGCGTTGACTGAATCCGGTGGCAGCATCGGCGCATTGTCGGCTAACGACAAAGGGTTGTTTTATTTATCGGGTCGGGACGAGGAAACCGAATTGAAGTTCTACGATATCGAGGCCGAAGAGGAAACCACGGTACTTGCCGGTATCAGTGATTACGCTCTTGCCAGCGGTGGCGAGAAGATACTCTACGTCCAGGGTGAACAGTGGGGCATCGTCGATGCGGCCGCCGAGCAAAGCACTGAAAACGGTGGCGAGCTCGATCTTTCAACGATGCAGTTGCGGATCGATCCATTGGTCGAGTGGCGTCAGATGTATGTAGATCAGTGGCGCATCCTGCGTGACTGGTTTTACGATCCCAATATGCATGGCAATGACTGGCCGGCGATTCGCGACCAATATGCGCCACTTGTCGAGCACCTGGCGCACCGTGCAGACCTCGATTATATTTTTGGTGAAATCGCCGGCGAGCTGAACGCCGGTCATAACTACGTGCAATCGGGCGATCAACCGTCGGTAGAGCGACTCGATGGCGGTCTGCTGGGTGCGGAAATCGTGCCCGCGGATGGATACTTCCGGGTCCGGAAAATATTTGCCGGTCAGACCTGGAACGAGCAGGCCCGCTCACCCCTGGCCCAACCCGGGGTCAATGTATCGGCCGGCGATTACATACTTGCCGTCGATGGTGATTCAACAGCCGGCGTCGACAATTTCTATCGCCTGCTGGAGAACAAAGGCGATCGGGTAGTCACGCTGACGGTCAACGCCAGCCCGCGTCCGAAAGGTGCGCGTGAGGTCATGGTCCGGACGGTCACCAGCGAGACGGGCCTGCGTTACCTGGACTGGGTCGATAGCCGCAGGGCAATGGTGGATCGGCTCTCGGGCGGGCGGGTTGGTTACTTCCACTTGCCGAATACCGCGTTCGAGGGTCATCGCGAGCTGTACAGGTTGTTTCCGGCGCAGACCCATAAAGAGGCGATGCTGATCGATGTGCGCTACAACGGCGGTGGTTTCATCCCGGATCAGATGGCAGAGGTGATTGGGCGCAAGGCGTTGAGTTACTGGAAGCAACGCGGCCTGGACCCTTCGCCCACACCGTTTATTTCCCACGAAGGTCCGAAGGCTGCGCTGATCAACCATTACTCATCCTCAGGTGGCGATGCATTTCCGTATTATTTCCGCGCATTGGGTCTCGGACCGCTGATCGGGACACGGACCTGGGGTGGGCTGATCGGTATCTCGGGTAACCCGCAACTGGCCGATGGCGGTGGCATACTGACCTCGACTTTCCGGTTTATGGATTCGGCAGGCAACTTTGTCGTTGAAAACGAAGGCGTGTCACCGGATTACGAGGTCGTGGACCGGCCGGAACTGCTAGCGAGAGGCGAGGACCCGAGTCTTGAGTTCGCCGTAAAGTATTTGCTGGAGCAGCTCGAAAAGCACCCGCCAAAGAAAATCGTAGCTCCTCCAGCGCCGACAGATTTCAATTAAGGAAAGCGCTGGAAAGCATTGATATATGGTAATTACTTAATTTTTTTATTAAATCGCGACGTTTCCAGGCGACCATTGGTACTGAGTTTGGCTTTTGTCAGGGTCGACTCGTCGCATTTGTCTGGCAAGTAGGCATACGCATGAGTAAACTCTCGGGTCTTTGCTGCAGGGGGCCCCAGGGATGAAAAAGTTTTTTAAGTGGTTGGGCGTGGCATTTGGCGTCATCGTTATGCTGATCATCGGTCTGGTGATTAATGTCACCTGGTTCAAACCGGTCAGCATCAATATCTTCTTCGAGACGGCGTTTCTCAAATACGCGCTGGAAAGCCCGGAAATGCTCAGCAACATACGATTGCTGGAGCAGATAGGCCTGAATTTTCACAACGACGATCTCGCGGACATCTCTCCCGCGCACACCGAAAAACTCAATCGATGGATGGTCGAGGATCGCGAGATGCTGTACCGCTACGATCGCAGCAAGCTCGAAGGGCAAACGGCCATCTCCTATGACGTGATGGATTGGGTCATGACCAACCAGGCCGAAGGTGTCGAATTTACCTGGCATGGCTATCCCGTCAACCAGTTATTTGGCGTACAAAATGGTATGCCGAATTTCATGGCGACGATTCATCACGTGGGTAACGAACGCGATGCCAGGCATTACATTACCCGTCTGTCCAAGTTCGATACCAAGTTCGAGCAATTGCTCGAAGACCTGGATCTGCGGGAGGAGAAGGGCATCATCCCGCCGACTTTTGTCGTCGAAAAAGTGATCGTGGAAATGACTGACTTCCGTGCTACGCCCGCCAAAGAGAATATCCTGTACACATCCTTTGCAGAGAAGCTGGACAAGATCGAGGATCTCGATGAGGCAACCCGGGATGATCTGCTGGCCAGGTCGGAGTCCGAGATCGCTGGCACCGTGTACCCGGCCTATGACGGCCTGATCAGCTACTTTGAGAAACTGAGAGCGAAGGCGACCACCAATCATGGCGCCTGGAAGCTGCCGAATGGGGATGCCTTTTACGATTACCAGCTTCGCTCGAACACGTCCTCCGATATGACCGCCGATGAAATCCATGAGTTGGGTCTGGCCGAGGTTGACCGGATTCAGACGCAGATGGATGAAATTCTGTCAGCGGAAGGATACAGCGAAGGGACCGTGGCGGAGCGGATGGCGCAACTCAACAAAGAGGAGCGTTTTCTGTATCCCAATGACGACGCCGGACGCGAGCAGATCCTCAAGGATTTTCAGGCGATTATTGACGAGATTTCGGAAAAAATGCCCGAGTATTTCGAAACGCTGCCCAAATCCAAAGTCCAGGTTAAACGCATTCCCGAGTTCAGCCAGGCCAATTCGGCTGGCGCCTATTACCAGGGTCCGTCAATGGATGGATCGCGTCCGGGAGTGTTTTACGCCAACCTCCGCAACCTCGAAGAGCACCCCAAGTATGGTATGCGCACCCTGGCCTATCACGAAGCGGTGCCGGGCCATCATTTGCAGACGGCCCTGCAGACCGAAATGACCGGTGTGCCTCAGTTCAGGAAAATGATGGGTTTCACGGCGTTTTCCGAAGGCTGGGCATTGTATTCGGAGCGCCTGGCCTGGGAAGTGGGATTAGAAGATGATCCCTACGACAATCTCGGCCGTTTGCAGGCTGAGCTGTTTCGCGGGGTGCGCCTGGTCGTCGATACCGGGATTCATCGCAAACGCTGGTCGCGCGAAAAGGCGATCGATTACATGTATGGCAACACCGGTATGGCGAAACACGAAGTGGTCTCGGAAATTGAGCGCTATTTTGTGATTCCGGGCCAGGCGACTGCTTACAAGGTCGGTATGCTGAAAATTCTTGAGCTGCGGGAAAGGGCAAAAACCGCTCTCGGTGACGGATTCGATATCAGGGAATTTCACGATGTCGTGCTGCGCAATGGCGATATCCCGCTGACGATCCTGGAGCAGCAGGTGGATCAGTATATTGCCGGGTATCAGGCGGGTTGAGGGTCTAGCGAGAGCTCCTGGCCGCTTTCGCGACATAATTACTGACTTCTTCTTCGATCCGCGCGGTTTCGTGCTCCATCGCGATCAGGTGCCGGTCGCTCATCTGACCGGCTTGGCGCACGCTCGCATCAGCGCCGTTTTTCTCGCGATGTGCGGCTGTATGCTTTTTGAGTTCGCGCCGATTCCCGCGCAGCCGGTTCTCCAGCGTATCCAGCATGCCCTTGACGCGCTCAAAATCCACGTCCCTGGTGGCGCGGTTGTTGGTCCGAATCCTTTCCGGTGAACGTGAATCGACCGCAGACTGCCTCGACCGGATACCGGTATCGGGGAGCCTGGACTGATTGTGGCTTGTGGATCTGCTGGTTCGGCCAACCGTGTTGCCCAACAGGCGATTCGTACTCAGCCCACCGGAAAATTGCATGCCTTTGGAGCGTACCGCTTTTAGCATTTGCTTGCGCATCGTGTCGATTTGATCCTGTACCGCCGAATTGCGCTCGATCAGCCGCTCGGTGAATTCCCGGTCGGCCTTGCCCCGGTCCTCGGGCGAAGCCGCCGCCGCGATGTTCGGCGATAACGCCGCCAGGATCACGATCAGCAACGAGATGATGATCCTGCGCAGGTTGTGTCTGGATGGATGTTTGATTTTTGTCATCGCAACGCTCCCGGCGCACATTATACAAGGATAGACAAGTATCCACATCCGCGGTTCAGCATGGCTGCCCTTTGGCATCGGGGCCGGTCGGGGCGCCGATTTGATATGCTTCTCCTACCGTTCACCAAGATTGTCAAAAAAACCAATATGGCACTGGATAAAGACGCACTGAATTCGCTGCGCATGGACAGCAACGCACGGTCCGAGGCCCCGGCCGGCGTGGGCAAGTGGCTGCCGGTGGTTGCCGCGGCCGCCCTTATTGTGCTCGCGCTGGCCTGGTTTTTTGGTTTCACAGGGCCGGCGCCGGTTGTCGAGACGGTGGTGGCCCGCGCCCCGGCAACCAACGGCGGCAATTCCCGGGGGACCATCCTGCACGCATCGGGCTATGTTGTGGCCCGCCGCCTGGCGACGGTGTCTTCCAAGGTTACCGGGAAAATCATGACGGTCCTGGTCGAAGAGGGTATGGCGGTGACCGCAGGTGACATCCTGGCGCAGCTCGACGACAGCACCGTGCGGGCCCGGCTGGCGTTGGCCGCCGGCCAGACCGATGCGGCACGAAGCAGCCTGGCGGAAACCCGGGTGCGGCTGGAAGAGGCGCAACGCAAGCTAAAGCGCAATGAATCGCTGCGTGAGCAGAAGCTGGTCAGCGCGGCGGAACTCGATGCGGCGCAATCTGAAGTCAACGCATTCCAGGCTCGTCTGCTCACCGATCGCAGCAACGTCGCGGTTGCGCAGAGAAACCAGGACCTGATCGAGCAGGATCTCGACGATCTGACCATACGCGCGCCTTTTTCGGGTGTCGTGGTCTCCAAGAATGCACAGCCGGGGGAGATGATCTCGCCAATCTCAGCAGGTGGCGGCTCTATCCGGACCGGAATCTGCACCATCGTCGATATGGATTCGCTGGAAATCGAGGTCGAAGTCAACGAGGCCTATATCAACCGGGTCAGCAGCGGACAGCGTACCGAGGCGACGCTGGATGCCTACCCGGACTGGACAATTTCCTCGCAGGTCATCAATATCGTGCCGACCGCCGACCGGCAAAAAGCGACGGTCAAGGTCCGTATCCGGTTTGACGAACTGGATTCGCGAGTGTTACCGGACATGGGGGTCAAGGTGCGCTTCCTGGAATCCTCGCAGGATATCCGGGCTGGCGAACCAAAGAAAGTCGCTGCCGTAGCATTACTGCCGGCAGCGGCCGTTCATGAATCCGGTGGTGCGAAGTTCGTCTGGATTGTCAAGGACGGCGAACTGGAACGTCGTGGGGTCAGCGTCGGCATTGTCGGCAACGGCATGGTTGGAATACTCACGGGGGTCAGGCCGGGCGAGGTTGTGGTCAGTGGCGATCCGGAAGGCCTGTCCGCAGGCATGCCGGTACGGGTTCAGAAATAATGGCAAATTTTACCCAGAGGCTAGTATGACGTCACTCGTGAATTTGCAAAGTGTCAGCAGGAATTTCCGGCGAGGACCGGAAACCATCCATGTACTGGAAAACCTCAACGCGAAGGTGCCCGAAGGTGACTTTCTCGCGCTCATGGGTCCGTCCGGTTCCGGCAAGAGCACGTTGCTCAATTTGATCGGCGGCATCGATCGTCCGACGAGCGGCGATATCGCGGTAGGCGGGCAGAACCTGAACAGCCTGTCGGAAAGCGCGCTCGGAAAATGGCGGGCCCGGCACGTCGGTTTTATTTTCCAGCTCTATCACTTGTTGCCGGTGCTCTCCGCCGCGAGAAATGTCGAGTTGCCACTGTTGCTGACCAACCTGGGGCGCAGCGAACGCAAGCAACGGGTAGCGGCGGCATTGTCGCTGGTCGGGCTCAGCGATCGCGCCGATCATAGGCCTGCCCAGTTGTCGGGCGGGCAGGAACAAAGAGTGGGCATCGCGCGCGCCATCGTCGCCGACCCGACTTTGCTGCTTTGCGACGAACCCACCGGCGATCTTGACAGGAAAGCCGGCGACGAAGTGCTGGACCTGCTGGAGGCGCTGAACAAGGAGCAAGGCAAGACCATCATCATGGTTACCCATGACCCGCACGCGGCACGGCGGGCGAAGCGTATTCTGTATCTCGACAAAGGGACGCTGGGTACGCAGCCGGTCGCATGAAATTCCTGCCGCTGATCTGGAGGAACCTGGCGCGCAAAAAAGTGCGTACGGTGTTCACCTTGTTGTCGGTGTTCATCGCGTTTCTTTTGTTCGGCTACCTGTCGGCGATCAAGGCAGCGTTCCAAGGCGGCGTCGATATCGCCGGCGTGGATCGCCTGATCATGGTCCACAAGATTTCGCTGATCAATCCGCTGCCGTTCGCCTACAAGCGGCGTATAGCGACGAGCGAAGGGATAAGCGCGGTGACGCAGGCTTCGTGGTTTGGCGGTTATTACCAGGAACAGAAGAATTTCTTCGCGCAGTTTCCGGTGGATCCACAAGGCTACCTGGAGATGTATCCCGAGATATCCGTGCCCGAGGAACAAAAACAGGCCTGGTTCGCAGACCGTGGCGGCGCCCTGATCGGCCGCGCCGTTGCCAACCGCTTCGACTGGCAGACCGGCGACCGGATCCCGCTGATTTCACCGATCTGGCGAAACAAGGATGGCGGCAATACCTGGGAGTTCACGATATCCGGTATTTTCGATGCCGGTGTCGAAGGCTTCGATACCAGCAACATGATTTTTCATCACGAGTATTTTGACGAAGGCAGGGCCTGGGGCGACGGGCTCGTCGGCTGGTACATCATTCGCGTGGACGATCCCGAGCGCCTCCAGGAGCGGGCGAAACAACTCGACGCGATGTTTGCCAATTCGCCGAGGGAGACCAATACCACGTCCGAGAAAGAGTTTCTCCAGAGCTTCGTCAATCAGGTCGGCGATATCGGCGCAATTTTCACGGCGATCACCGGCGTGGTCCTGTTTACTCTTTTGCTGATTACCGGTAACACGATGGCGCAATCGGTGCGCGAACGCACGGCCGACCTGGCGGTCATGAAAGTGATCGGGTTCTCGCGGCGCAAATTGCTCAGTATGGTGCTGGCGGAGTCGATGCTGGTCGCGGTGCTTGGCGGCGGCGGCGGGCTGGTGACGGCCTGGCTGGTCGTGACCACCGGTGGCGATCCGACCAACGGCATGCTGCCGGCGTTTTATATCCAGACCAAAGACCTGGTCCTGGGCGCTTTGCTGGTGATTGCCGTCGGCGCGGTTTCCGGTAGTTTGCCGGCCTTGCAAGCCTACCGCCTGGAAAACATTGTCGCTTTGCGCAAGGTGGCTTGATGAGCAACTGGATTACCCAAGTGGTCACGGTCACCGGCATGAACCTCCGCAGCCTGCCGCAACGCTGGGGTTCGACGACGGTCGCCGTTATCGGTATCGCAGGCGTGGTCATGGTCATGGTCGGGATTCTTTCAATTGCCTCGGGCTTGGTCGACGCCATGGCCAACAAGGCGCCCAAAGACATCGCGATCGTGCTGCGTGCCGCCAGTACCGGCGAAATGGACAGCATCATGTCGAGGGAGGATGTGACGGCAATATCGGAAGCGCCGGGCATCGCCAGGAGCGATGGCAAGTTGCTGATATCGTCCGAACTGTTTGTCGTCGTGGATGTGCTGCGGCGTTCCACGGGCACCGCATCGAATGTTCCGATGCGTGGCGTGGCTGTGAATGTGCTGGCGGTTCGCGACAATGTGCGCATCACCGAGGGCCGGATGTTCGAGGCGGGCCTGAATGAAATCGTCGTCGGCAGGGGTGCGCTGGAAATATTTGCCGGCATCGAGCTGGGCGATACACCGCGCTGGGGTAATAACACCTGGACCGTGGTGGGCGTGATGGAGGCCGATGGCGGCATGCCCGAGTCGGAAATCTGGGCCGATGTCCGCGTTTTGCAGGCCGCGCAAAACCGGGGCAGCACCGTCCAGGCCGTGCGCGTCAAGCTGGAATCGGTCGACGCGTTTTCCACTTTCAAAGATCACCTGGAAACAGATCCGCGGGTCAATGTCTCGGTCAAAACGGAAAGCGAGTTTTATTCCGAGCAATCGCGGTTTTTTAGCGTGTTTATCAACAGCATCGGGATATTTGTTGGCGTGATGATGGGGCTGGGTGCGATATTCGGCGCCGTCAACACCATGTATACGGCGGTATCGGCGCGTACCGGGGAAATCGCGACCTTGAGGGCGCTGGGTTTCGGCGCATCCCCGGTCGTTTTTTCGGTCCTGGTCGAGAGCCTGCTGATCGGGCTGGCCGGCGGCTTGATCGGCGCGGCGCTGGCCTACCTGATATTCAATGGCTTCCAGATAGCGACCATGAATTTTCAAAGCTTCAGCCAGGTGACGTTTTCATTCGCGGTAACGCCGGTCTTGCTCAAATCAGGCGTCATTTATGCGCTGCTGATGGGGTTCCTGGGTGGATTCCTGCCCAGCATCCGGGCGTCTCGGCTGTCCATATCCACGGCCTTGCGCGAGCTATAGCAACGTTCTAGGCAGCGCCTGGCCGGGCTCTGGCCAATAATTTCGTGTTTTTGCATCCAAAACGCTGGCGGCAGGTATCTGTATGTCAGGAGCCACCTATTGGCTTGGTTTACTTAAACAGGAGAGAAAAATGGACGAAATATGGATACCTATAGTCATGTTTATCTCGATCGCGGTAATCGCGGGGCTTGCTATGTATTTCGGTTTTCGGACAAAACATGAAATGCAGGCAACGGTGCGTGCTGCGCTGGACAAAGGGCAGGACCTGCCGCCTGAGCTACTTGACAAGCTGGGCGATTCATTGCCATCGCCGAAATCGGATCTGCGCCGCGGCATCCTGGCGATGAGCCTTGGGGCTGCCTTGGTTGCGTTCGGCTTTTTGCTCGGTGAAGAAGATGCGCAGGGTCCGCTGATGGCGGTTGCAGCTTTCCCATTCATAATCGGCGTTGCATACTTGGGTCTGCACAAATTCGGTGGGTAGGTCGCATAACAATTACAGGCACAACCCGGGTGATTCGTGTCGCAAAGTGACGAGGCACTCGTCGCCCGAGTGGTTTCCCTGCGCGACCAGCAAGCGTTTGCCGTGCTGGTCGAACGTTATCAGTCGCAGGTCAGAAATTATCTCAGGCAACTGACCCGGAATTATGCAAACGCCGATGACCTGGCCCAGGAAACGTTTATCAGGGCCTGGGACAAGATGGATACGATATCGAGTGGTGGCCGATTTTCTGCGTGGTTGATGAAAGTAGCGCACAATATGTTTTTACAGTCTTACCGGAAAACGAAGCGCTATGGCCGCCTGATGGAAGAACTGGAGCACGATAGCGACATGATGACGCCCGTTGAAAACAATCCAATATCAGGAGAGGATTCTTTGGACATGCCAAAATATCTTTCCATACTCAGCGAAGAGGAGCGTTCCGTGATGTTGTTGTATTTTGTCAATGACCTGACCCACAGCGAGATTTCGGATGTCAGTGGTTTACCGCTTGGTACGGTCAAATCGCATATACACCGCGGCAAGTTTAAAATTCGTGAGCACTTCGAGCTAAAAGACGCAGACATGGTTTAAACAGGTAAATGACGAATCATTTCAAAAAAGATTCATCAATTGGGCTGAGCGATGCCCAGGTCGGTGCGATGCTCAAAAACGATTTTGCAACGATCGCCGACGACGGCTTTATCGATGCTGTCGTAAAGCGTGTCAAACGTCGCGTCCGCACCCGCAAAATCGTGCTCGGGTTGTCTGCGTTCGTGGGCGGCTTGATAGGTTTCGATCCATTGAAGCAACTCGGCACGGAGGTTGCAAAAAGCATCGAGACCTTCGCCGTCGATTGGCAAAGCGTGGCGACCTTGTCGTTCGACTGGTCGAGTCTGAATTCGCTCAGCTTTGACTGGCAAAGCGTAGCCAGTTGGCCGGTTCAGATTCAGTGGCTGATCGTCGGTATTGC
>JAZFYI010000025.1:0-6290 GCA_036443455.1 Gammaproteobacteria bacterium | reverse complement strand
CAGCAATATCCAGCGAAGCTCTGCCATTCCAAGCTCTAGCTCGCCGCCATTTGCACCGCTTCGTCAACATCGACCGACACGAGCCTGGAAACGCCGGCTTCATGCATAGTGACGCCGGTAAGCTGGGCCGTCATTTCCATTGTCGTTTTGTTGTGCGTAATGATGACAAACTGCACCCGCTCCGACATCTCGCGCACGAGCTCGCAGAAACGGTTGACATTGGCATCATCGAGCGGCGCATCTACTTCGTCCAGCAGGCAGAACGGCGCCGGATTCAATTCGAAAATACTGAATATCAGCGCCACCGCCGTCAGCGCCTTTTCGCCGCCTGAAAGCAGATGAATCGTGCTGTTACGCTTGCCGGGCGGTTGCGCCATGATCGTGACACCGGAATTCAGTAAATCGTCGCCGACCAGTTCCAGATAGGCATGGCCCCCGCCAAAAAGCCTCGGGAATTTCCCCTTGAGGCCATCGTTGATGTTGTCGAAGGTCTCCTTGAATCGCGTCCGCGTCTCACGATCGATTTTTCGAATGGCATTTGCCAGCGTCTCCAACGCATCGCTCAGGTCGGCATTTTGCTTATCCAGGTACTCTTTTCGTTCGAGCTGCTCCTGGTATTCGCCAATGGCGGCCAGGTTGATCGGTCCAAGACGGTTTATCCGGCTCGCCAGGCGTTCCAACTGCTCATCCCACTGTTCCACACCGGCGTCATCCGGCATTTCGGCGTTAACTTCATCGATCGAAAAACCGGTCTCGTCGAATTGTTCGCTGACACCTTCCTGTCGCACACTGATTTCCCGAACCGTCATCCTCACCCGATCCGACGATTGGCGAATCTCCTCGACAGCAGACTGGGCCTCGGTCCGCTGGTGCTCCTGTTCGCGCAGGGCCTGCTCTATTTCCTCGAGCTGCTTCCTCGCTTCCGTCAGCTCCTGCTCTACTGTAATGCGATTTTCCAGCAACTCGCTGAGACGTTGACCGTTTTCTACGAACGGTTCTTCACCGCCCCGAAGCTGTTCCTCGAGCTCATCGACACGGCCCCTGAATCCCCGGAGCTGATCTTCCATTCGCGACAGGTTGGCGCTGGCCGATTCGCGGCTGCTGCGTCTCGATTCGACTTTGATCACGATTTCCTGGCATGCGAGCTGACCTTTTTTCGCAATTTCACGACAAGATTCGAACTTCGATTGAAGCGCGAGGCGCTGCTCTTCCAGCACGCAGCGTTTCTCCTCCAATGTCGCCAGAAGCTCGATACCGCCTTCGACCGCCGCTCGGGATTTTCTCAATTGCTGGGTTGATTCTTCGATATCGCGCGATACTTCTGCCAGTTCTATGCCCAGGCTGCGTGTCCGGCTGGCGGTTTGCTCCGCCTGGTATCGCTCCGCTTTCAGTTGCCCCGACAAGTCTGCGTGCAATCGTTGCAGCCGCCCGCCCTCTTCCCGGGCATCCTCTCTTTCAGACTCGAGCTTTTCGAGATCGCGCCTGACCGCCGTTTGCTTGCCCTCATCGCGAGTTACCCGGGACGCATACTCCGCATGTTGCTCGCGCAACAACCTGATTTGCTGCTCTCGATGAATGACGCCGGAGTGCTCATCCTTGCCGCGAGCGACTCGCAACCAGCCCCCGCCCAGCCAGATGCCGTCTCGGGTAACTATCGAGTCACCCGGGGGCAAATTTTCCCGGGTTGCCAGCGCCTCTTCCAGGGAATCCGCGACATGGACCCCGTCGAGCAGGGTTTCCAGCCCCGAGCAGTTCTGTATCTTGCTCGCCAGCAGCGCTTGGTCGGTGACCGAATCTACCGCCTTGTCGCGCTCGATGAATGTGATTGAACCCGACTGCAAAGTGCCCAGGACTTCGGCGACAGCATCGATTCCCTCGACGCAAACCGCTTCCAAGTAGGACCCCAGCACTGTCTCGACAGCCGGCTCCCATTCGGCCTCTACCTCGAGTTCCTGCGCCAGTCGCGGGCGGTCACCCAGGTTTCTGCCCGCAAGCCATTCGACGACTTCACCCTCGGTCTGCCCCAGCGCCGCCTGTTGCATCGCTTCGAGCGTGGCGAGCTGACCGCGGATTTTCTGCACATCGGACCGGTCCAGGTCGAGCTGGCCGGTTAATTCCTGGTCCTGGGTACGCAATTGCGCGACCCGCGCCGACATTTGCTGTAATTGCTGCTGCAAAGCCGCGGCCCGGACCTCGGCCCGCTGCTCCTCCCTGACCAGTTCGGCAAGTTTTTCCTCAAAATCGGCATTGGATATCGACCGTTGCTCCTGGCCCACTTTATTTTTCTGCTGCAACATGCGGGAAAGCTGTTTGTCCAGGTGCTCGATGGAAGCTTTGTGCACCTGGACCTGGTTTTGCGCGGCGTGGTCTTCACGGCCAAAACTTTCCCACTCGACCTGCCAGTCAGCCATCGCCTGTTCAGCGTCACGCAACGCGTTTGTCGAATCGACTTCCTGCCGGCGGGCCTTTTCGAGGTCAGGACCCAGCTCGTCCAGCGCCTCGGCCAGCCCATGCAGCCGGCTTTTGTCCTGCTCGATGTGTGACTGGATCTCGCCCAGGCTTGCCCGAGCCTGCTCGAGGTCTGCTTCCTGTCTCTTTTTCAGTTCCCGCGCGTGTTGAATATTTTGCTCAAGTCTGGCTATCTCCGCGCCCACCTGGTAATAGCGCGCCTGAACCTCGTTAAAGACATCGGTTTGGGAATTGTGATTGTCGCGGAATTCCTCGATTTTAGCCTCGACCCCCCGCTGCCCGGACACGGCTGCCTGCAAACGATTCTCTACCGCTGCGGCCTCCTTTCGGGCCACGGCGGCTTTTTCGTCCAGGCTGCGCAGTTTCAAAGCGATCAGCTCCGCGCCCAGCTTTCTTTCCTGCGATTTCAGATTCTTGTACCGCTTTGCGGCTCTCGATTGCCGCTGCAGGTGCTTGATATGTTTCTCGATCTCGTCGATCAGGTCATGCAAACGTTCGAGGTTTTCCCGTGTGCTCCGAATCCGGCTCTCGGTTTCCCGCCTTCTTTCCTTGTATTTCGAAATGCCCGCCGCTTCTTCGAGGAACACCCGCAATTCCTCGGGGCGAGCCTCAATCAGCCTGGATATCATGCCTTGCTCGATGATGGCGTAACTGCGCGGCCCCAGCCCGGTGCCGAGGAAAATGGCCGTGATGTCCTTTCTCCGGCAGCGCGCGTTGTTGAGGTAATAGACCGAGGTGCCATCGCGCGACACGACCCGGCGAATGGAGATTTCGGCATAGTTGGCGTATTGCCCGCCCATCCCGCCATCGGCATTGTCAAAAACCAGTTCGACAGAGGCATTACCAACCGGTTTGCGAGCGCTGGACCCGTTAAAGATGACATCCGCCATCGAATCGCCGCGCAGGTTCTTGGCCGAACTTTCCCCCATCACCCAGCGTACCGCATCGATCACATTGGACTTGCCGCAGCCATTCGGCCCAACAATTCCAGTCAGATTTCCCGGAAAAACGATGGTGATCGGGTCCACGAAAGACTTAAAACCCGCCAGCTTGATTTTGCTGAGTCGCATATGCCCTGACGCCGATCCCTGAGGCTGATGGTTCCCTGAGTAGCGGTAGTGTAAAGTAATTATTGTTGAATGAATACGCCTTGATTGCCTGATTCGGAGGCCCCGATCGCGATGCCTGTAAACCCGCAAAAACCAAGCCCGGCGCAGCCCGTCCGGGGTCTTGAAACCTTCGACAACCCGAACCCCGCTCGCGACTACACCATTCGAATTCGGGTTCCGGAGTTCAGCTGCCTGTGCCCAAAAACCGGTCAACCCGACTTCGCGACACTAAACTTCGAGTATATTCCCGATAATCTTTGTATTGAATTGAAATCATTGAAAAATTATGTCTGGTCGTATCGCAACGAGGGCACATTCCACGAAACTGTGACCAACCAGATTCTCGACGATTGCGTGGCCGCGATCGAACCGCGATACATGCGCCTGACCGCCGAATTCAATGTGCGGGGCGGCATCTATACCACCGTCGTCGCAGAACACCGAAAGCCCGGCTGGCGGGCGTCAGGGCCGGTTGCAAGCGCCTGATATTAAAGCTGTTTTTTTAAGGAAAAGCGGGCTCTGGACAGTGGCTGCCGGGGTTGTATAATGCCGCGTTCGGTATTTGTCCGAGATGGAGATAGCGCATTGCCCGCCAGGAAGAAAACCACTGCCAAAAAGGCTGCCAAAAAGGCTGCCAAAAAAAAGGTGAGCACAAAAAAGGTCGCCAGGAAAACAACCCGGAAGGTTGGCAAGAAAGCCGCGCCGGTAAAGAAAGCAGCGACCAAGAAAGCCGCCAAGAGGAAACCCGCCGGCAAGAAAGTCACTGCGAAAAAAGCGGCGGTGAAAAAAGCCGGCCCGGGCAAGACCAGGCAGACCAAAAAAACGCCCGCCAAAAAGAAAGCAAAGAAAAGAGCAGTGGCCAGGACCGGGACACGACGCAATCAGCTGATGACCGGGCCGTTGCACGGATTCCTGCCCTACAAAGTCAAGCGCAGTGAGCGGTATATGAATGCGGCCCAGCTTGGACACTTCAGGAATATCCTGTCGGCCTGGCGCCAGGCGTTGATGGAAGAAGTCGACCGGACCGTTCATCACATGAAAGATGAGGCCGCCAACTTCCCCGATCCGAATGACCGCGCCACCCAGGAATCCGAATTTGGCCTCGAGTTGAGAACGCGGGACCGCGAACGCAAGCTGATTCGAAAGATTTCACAGGCGCTGACCCGCATCGAGGAAGGTACCTATGGCTATTGTGATGAGACCGGCGACGAAATCGGGCTGAAACGCCTCGAGGCGCGGCCGGTCGCGACGCTGTGTCTCGATGCACAGGAGCGTCGGGAAATGGCGGAGCGTCAATACCGGGATCGGGACGACCGCTATCGCTGACCCAACTGGTTCAACAGTACACAGGCGGGGCTCTGAGATAGATTCTCAGGGCCCCGATTTGTTTCCGGGCTATATCGGCCGCTTTGCTCCCTCCCCCACAGGCCCGTTGCATTTTGGTTCGCTGGTTACCGCGTTGGGTAGCTGGCTGGATGCACGTGCCAACAAGGGGACCTGGCTTTTGCGGATCGAAGACATCGATCCCCCACGAGAACACCCCGGCGCAGCCGACAGCATCATACGAACCCTCGACGCATTGGGTCTGCACTGGGATGGCGGAGTTGTTTACCAGGGACAGCGCCTGGCATATTTCGATCAGGCCCTGGAGTTGCTGGCCAAAAAGCAACTGGTCTATCGCTGTATTTGCTCGAGAAAATCAATAAGGAAAACGTTGAGCAAGCCCGGTCATTCGGCAGGCATCTACCCCGGAACCTGCCTGCACCGGCCACCCGGAAACGACCAGGCTCACAGCCTGAGAATCAAGACCAGTGGCGTCCATATTGAATACACGGACCGGATCTACGGTGAACTCACGGAAAACCTGGCCACCGAGTGCGGCGATTTCATCCTGAAGCGCCGCGATGGCCTGCACGCATACCAGCTTGCGGTGGTCGTCGACGATTTCCGGCAAGCCATAACCCACGTGGTCCGTGGCGCGGATCTGCTGGACAATACCGGCCGCCAGGCCTATCTGCAGTCGGTCCTCGGTTACCCCCGGCCGGTCTATATGCACTTGCCGGTCGTGTTAAACAGCGCCGGCAAAAAACTGAGCAAACAAACCGGCGCGCGTCCGCTCGCCGGCACCGGCTTGTCTGATTCGCTGTTTTCCGCTCTGACATTTCTGCGTCAAAACCCGCCCGCCGGGCTTTCAAAGGGACCAAATACAGAAATCCTGGAGTGGGCAGTAAGTAACTGGCGACCAAGCCTCATAAGGCATGCCGGCGTGGCGTAGAATCTCCAGCGTTCTCTGGCGAATATTTTTCCGTATCGCACAAAAATGTACTATGCTTCCAGCGAGCCAGATCCGTTTGTGCGACCTGGTGCAGCTTGAGCGCGCAGCAAAATCGCCGCACATCGTGATTCGTTGTCCAGAAAGAGAAAAAAATGAATGACAGCAACAGCCGAATAATAAAAAAATATCCGAACCGCAGACTGTACGACACCGAGGAAAGCCGATACATCACGTTGGCTGACATCCGCCGGCTGGTGCTCGAAAAAATCGATTTTGTCGTGATCGACAAGAAATCACAGGAAGATATCACCCGCAGTATTTTGTTGCAGGTGATCGCCGACCAGGAAGGCCACGGGGAACCCGTCATGAGCCAGGACTTCCTGGCGCAGGTCATTCGGTCTTATGGCGGCACGATGCAAAGTATGATGAGCAGTTAC
>JAZFYI010000024.1:0-9443 GCA_036443455.1 Gammaproteobacteria bacterium | reverse complement strand
AGCATCGGCAGGCAACCGGCAACCGGGTTGACCTTCTCGCGCTTGTACATTTCCATCATGCCCTTGCTCAGCGCTTCGCGGTCATCCTTGTAGCGTTCCTGGAGCAGTTTGATGCGCGGTTGCAGCTTGCGCATTTTTGCCATCGACTTGCCGCTGGTCTCGGTCAGCTTGAAGAACAGCAGCTTCAGCAACACGGTCACAGTCAGAATTGCCCAGCCCCAGTTGCCGATAACACTGTAGGCTTTGTTCAACAGCCAAAACAGCGGTTGGGAGATGATTGTCAACCAGCCGTAATCGACCGTCAGCCGCAGCCCGCTGGCCAGGTCCTCGAGTTGATCCGTCAGCTTGGGTCCGACGAACAAAGACCCCTCGAAGGTATGGGATTGCCCAGGTTGAATCACGTGTCCCGGACCCAGCGCCAGCAGCTCATCGATGTTCTGGCGTACGCTGCCGCGGTAGTCATACGCTGCCGGCGGCACCGCCGCCGTCAAAAAATGATGCTCGATGGACGCAATCCATGCGTTGCCGTAGGTCCCATCGATCTCACCGGCCTGAATCTCGTCCGAATCCAGTTTTTCGTATTTCTCACCGTCATAAAAAACCGGCCCGTGGAACGAAAACGTTTCGACATCGAACATCGATCGTTCCTGTTTCCGGTTGTGGCGACGAATCCTGAGGTAATCGGCGCCGGTCCAGTTGGCATCGCTGCCGTTGCTTATCGTGGTTTTTACCTGGATGCCGTACTCGCCCCGCCGAAAAGTATATTGCTTGATCCCGCTGATGCCGCGTCCATCGTTCCAGTGCAGCTCTACCTGCAGCTCGTTCTCGCCGTCGGCAAGCCGATAATCCGGCTGCTCGGTCCGGAACCACGCCTGGAAATTCGGTGCGCTGGCGCCCTCGGTCGTCCGCAGACCGGTTTGCAGCTGGTACAAATCCGCCGGGTTCGACGACAGCAGGGTGATTTTTTGCTCAGGCCGGTCTTTTGCCACCGGGTATGCCTTGAGCGTCGCGCGGCGAATATCGCCGCCTTGCAAACCGATTTCGAGATCGAAAACATCGGTGCTGACATGAATTACCGGGGCTTTGTCGGCCTGTACAGGCTGCGACGGCTGCGCTTGCCCGAGGCTCTCGATCGCGGACGACTGGATTGCGGCCGGGTCCATCGCCTCTGTAGAAGTATCGATCGCAATGTCCGGCAGTGTGTCCTGCAAGCTGTCGGCCTGTTGCCCCATGGCTGGCTGGCTGCCTGGCTGAGATACCGGCTGAGCATAGTCTTGCTGCCACGCCTGATAACTAAGCCAGAGCAAAAACCCGAGGGTCACCCAGAGCATAAACCGTTGATTATCCATTGCAGCTGGCTGCCTGTTCATCCTTGCCCGGAACCGGGTCATAACCGCCATCGGCCCACGGGTGGCACCGCGCTATACGTTTGGCCGCCAGCCAGGAACCCCGTATCGCCCCATGGGCCTTTATTGCGTCCTGCGCAAAATGGGAACAGCTCGGGTAATACCGGCAATTGCTACCCAGCAAAGGGCTGAGAAACCAGCGGTAAATATTGATCAGAAACAGCATCACTCGGCGCATTTTTTGCTGACCTTTTGCCAATGCCTGTCAAGGCTGTGCCTTAGTTTACTCCGATCCGCCGACGCGGCGCCGACTCTCGCCATCACCACAAAATCTATCGCCGGTAGTGTGTCGCCGGCCTGACGAAACGATTCCCGTACCGCTCGTTTCAGGCGATTCCTGCGCACCGCATTACCCGCTATTTTCATGGAAATAGCCATACCCAGCCTGGCATGTCCGAGATCGTTATTTTTTCCCAGTACCGTAAACAGGGTGTCACTGGAGCGTAGGTTTTTTTCGAATATGCGGGAAAAATCAGCCTTGCTGACCAGCCTCTGGTGTTGCTGGTATGAACAGTCTTTGCTGCTGACGGTCGTTGGCAAGCGCTAATCTGGTAATCGTCTGTTATGGAGTCAATCTTGTGCGGCCTTTGGCGCGCCGCCTTTTCAGCACCAGCCGCCCCGCTTTCGTCGCCATCCGGGCACGAAATCCATGGGTGCGTTTGCGCTTTATGATGCTGGGTTGAAATGTGCGTTTCATGATGAGCTCGGCCCCGAATAATCTTTGTTGTCAATCCACCGGTCGGCGAGCCCTTAGCCCGCGACGAAAGGCCGCCACTGTACGGATGGCCTCGCTTTGTGTCAAGCAAAGGGGCACGGTTTTTGCCTAAAAATCGCCTGTGGATAACTCGTCTCAAGGAGTATAGACTCGATCACCCTGCAGCAAAAAAATTATCCGCACAAAAAAAGGAAAACCGGTGCTCTCGCCTCTTTGGAACAGTTGCGTACAACAACTAGAAAACGACCTGCCCGAACAGCAGTTCAACACCTGGATCAGGCCCCTGCAGGCAATTGAGAAAAATGGCGTTTTGCAGCTCCTGGCGCCCAATCGTTTTGTCGTGGACTGGGTGAACACCCATTTCATCGAAAAAATCCGTGAAATCGTCAGTCAAAGCCAACCCGATGCTTGTCTGCAAGTCATGCTTGGCGTTGGCAGCAGGTCGCAGGCCACACCAGCCGAAAAAATGGCTTCTGCCGGTAACCGGCCAACGGCACAGCCGACGATGATACCAACACTGGGCAGCCGCCTTAACGGTGACTACACATTTGAGACCTTCGTGGAAGGCAAAAGCAACCAGCTAGCCAAGGCCGCGGCCATCCAGGTGGCCGCGAATGTTGGCCGCGCGTACAACCCCTTGCTGATCTATGGCGGGGTCGGTCTGGGCAAAACCCACCTGATGCATGCGATCGGTAACGCCGTGATTGCTGCCAATCCCGGGGCCCGCGTGGCCTATGTCCATTCGGAAAGATTTGTCGGCGATATGGTCAAGGCGCTGCAGCACAACAGGATCAATCAATTCAAACGCGCCTACCGGACACTCAATGCCCTGCTTATCGATGATATTCAGTTCTTCGCCGGCAAGGAGCGGTCTCAGGAAGAGTTTTTCCATACTTTCAATGCCCTGCTCGAGGGTCAACAGCAGGTAATTCTGACTTGCGACCGCTATCCCAAGGAAGTCTCGGGTCTTGAAGAGAGACTGAAATCGCGATTTGGCTGGGGTTTGACCGTCGCCATCGAACCACCGGAACTGGAAACCAGCGTTGCGATCCTGATGAGTAAAGCGGCCCAGGAAAACATTGAATTGCCGGAGGACGTTGCGTTCTTTATCGCCCGGCGAATCCGGTCCAATGTTCGCGAGCTTGAAGGCGCATTGCGCCGCGTTGCGGCAAACTCGAGATTCACCGGGCAATCGATCACCCTGGAATTTGCGCGCGAGGCACTACGCGACTTGCTGGCCGTACAGGAAAAACTGGTCACCGTGGAAAATATCCAGAAGGTCGTCGCAGAGTATTACAAGATTCGTCTCGCCGACATGCTGTCGAAACGGCGCAGCCGTTCCATCGCCAGGCCCCGGCAAATTGCGATGAGCCTCGCCAAGGAATTGACCAGCCACAGCCTGCCGGAAATCGGGGATCTTTTTGGCGGTCGCGATCACACGACCGTTTTACATGCCTGCCGAAAAATCAAGCAGTTACGCGAGTCGGAAAATCGGGTTGGGGAGGATTATCAAAACCTGTTGAGGACTATGAACAGTTGATGTGGGTAAGGTGTTGACGAAAACGACGATGCTGCTTATCCCCAAACCATCCACAGAATACAACCAGGGATAAGCACGGATTTTACACAGGCGTTTGCTATGTAACTTATTGAATTATAACATATTTTTAAGCTTTCCACAGGCACAAGGGGGGCCTAATAATAACAATAATCTATATACTGTTTAATATTATTAAAAGGTGGGCCGATGAAACTCAGTGCTCAAAGAGAAACATTTTTAGAACCCTTGCAGGCTGTGATTGGTGTTGTTGAAAGACGGCAGACCATGCCGATCCTGACCAACGTATTGCTCGTAGCCAAAGACGGTCATTTGTCGATTACCGCGACGGACCTCGAGGTTGAACTGGTAGCCAGCAGTAAAATTAATGTTGAGCAGGATGGTGAAATTACCGTTCCTGGCCGCAAACTGCTGGATATTTTTCGGGCGCTGCCGGCCGACGCAAAAGTCAGCCTGACGCTTGATGGTGACAGGGTGCAAATTCGCTCGGGACACAGCCGCTTTACTTTGTCGACTTTACCGGCTGCGGAATTTCCAGTGGTCGAGGACATCGATGCGCAGGTTACGCTTTCGGTTAGCCAGAAAGATGCCAGCCGGTTGTTGGAGAAAACACAGTTTTCGATGGCGCAGCAGGATGTTCGTTATTACCTGAATGGCATACTGCTCGAGGCGACCGACAAGACGCTGCGAGCAGTTGCGACCGATGGGCATCGGCTGGCGCTGTGCGAGGTTGAGTTGAAGAAAGCGTGCAAGGGTGAGCACCAGGTTATTGTTCCGCGGAAGGGTGTGCTGGAACTACACCGCTTGCTCGGGGGAGAAGGAGATATCAGCCTGGCCATTGGCAGCAACCATATCCGGGCGCAAGTCGGTTCGATTCGTTTTACCTCCAAACTGATCGATGGCCGCTTCCCGGATTATCGCCGGGTGATCCCGACCGCTGAAAGCAGCCCGATGACCGGGGACCGCGAGGTTTTGAAACAGGCCTTGCATCGTGCGGCGATCCTGTCCAATGAGAAATACCGGGGGATTCGCCTGGATGTGAAAGGCAATAGCATTCGAATCCTGGCACACAACCCGGAGCAGGAAGAAGCCGAAGAGGAAGTCACCGTGAAATACAGTGGTGAAGACCTCGAGATTGGCTTCAATGTGAATTATTTGCTGGATGCGCTCTCTGCAGTCGATGGCGATCAGGTCGAGGTCGGGCTGATCGATTCGAATAGCAGTTGCCTGATTACGGAGCCGGGTTCAACGAGCTGCAAATACGTGGTTATGCCGATGCGGCTTTGAGTCGGGCGATGGCCCTGGAAAATCTCAAAATCCAGGGGTTCAGATGTCTGACCAACGTCGAGCTGGAACTCAACCCGGCTCGCAACCTGATCAGCGGACCCAACGCCTCGGGCAAGACCAGCTTGCTCGAGGCGGTTTTTTTCCTGAGCCGTGCGCGGTCTTTTCGAACCGGATACCTGGATCAACTCGTGCAGGATGGGGCGACGGAATGCGTGGTCGCAGGGCGGATTCGCGATGTTTCACGTGAAACATCGTTGGGGGTGCGTTGCTCGCGGAGCAAGACCGAGGCCCGGATCGCAGGAGAACCGGTGCGCAGCCTGGCAGAGTTGGCACAGGCGCTGCCAGTCCAGGTTATCGACCCCGATATACACAAATTGCTGGAAGAAGGGCCCGCGCGGCGCAGGCGCTTTCTGGATTGGGGTGTGTTCCACGTGGAACCAGGATTTCTGGAGATTTGGCGTCGTTACCAGAGGGCGTTGCGACAAAGAAATGCCGTGTTGAGACAAAACGGTGACCGAAACGCAGCTAAACCGTGGGAAATCGAGTTGGTAGAGGCGGGGAACCTGATCCAGGCCGCGAGAGCGAGACAGATTCAGGCCCTCCAGCCAGCGGCGGCGGCTTGTGCAGAGGAATTGCTCGGTGCGCCGCTGGAGCTGGAGCTCAGACCGGGGTGGGGCAAGGATTGTGGGTTTCAGGAGGCGCTGGATAAATCCTGGTTGCGAGATCGTCAGCACCAGGCGACCCAGGTTGGTCCCCATCGGGCCGACCTGAGCGTACGGTTTTGCGGAAAAGCGGCAAAAAATCGGGTGTCGCGCGGGCAACAAAAAATGCTGGCTAGTGCGTTGCTCCTGGGCCAGCTCGATGTGTTGAAAAACGCGGTGGCGAGCGACCGGATTCTACTGATAGACGACCCGGTCGCAGAGCTTGATCGGGAGCACCTCGAAGGGCTGATGACGGCCATTCAAAAGCGCAATCTCCAGCTGATAATCACGGCGCTGGCGCCAGATATAGCGGGCCTTTCAGGTGATTTCGCAAGGTTTCACGTGGTGCAGGGAAAGGTGTCAAAGGTGGTATAATGTTTGGGTTTAGGTCCGGATACAGCAAATGACAAAAGAAAACAGTTACGACGCCACGAATATCAAGGTTCTCAAGGGCCTGGAAGCCGTCCGCAAACGGCCGGGAATGTATATCGGTGACACGGATGATGGCACCGGCTTGCATCACATGGTTTTCGAGGTGGTGGACAACTCGATAGACGAGGCGCTCGCGGGTCATTGCACTCGCATAAAGGTCACGATCCACGCCGATGAATCGGTTACGGTTACAGACGATGGCCGCGGGATTCCCGTGGACCAGCACTCGGAAGAAGGGCGTTCGGCCGCGGAAGTTATCATGACGGTGCTTCACGCGGGCGGTAAATTCGATGACAACTCCTACAAAGTCTCGGGCGGGCTTCATGGGGTCGGCGTTTCCGTGGTCAATGCATTGTCGGATCACCTGGAACTGGAAATCTGTCGCGATGGTCATGTGCATCGCCAGGAATACAGCCTGGGCGAGCCGCTGGCCCCGATGAAAACCATGGAGAAAACCGATCGCACCGGTACGACGCTGCGCTTCAGACCGAGCAGCGAGATATTTACCAATATCGAATTCCAATTCGACATCCTCGCCCGGCGCCTTCGGGAGCTGTCGTTTCTGAATTCCGGCGTCCGCATCGAGTTGGTCGATGAACGCGAAGAGCTCAGCGAAATTTACGAATTCGAAGGCGGCATCAAGGCATTTGTCGAGCATCTGAACCGGAACAAGACGCCGATCCACGATGGCATCGCTTACTTCCAGGGTGAACGCGACGGCGTAACCGTTGAAATCGCCCTGCAATGGAACGACTCCTACCAGGAGAACATGCTTTGTTTTACCAATAACATCCCGCAACGGGATGGGGGCACGCACCTGGCTGGTTTTCGTAGCGCACTGACCCGGACGATGAACCACTACATCGAGGCCTTGCCGGCCACGCGCAAGGAAAAAGTCAACACGACCGGTGACGATGCACGCGAGGGCATGGCGGCTGTTTTGTCGGTCAAGGTCCCCGACCCCAAGTTCTCGTCGCAGACCAAGGACAAGCTGGTCTCGTCCGAGATCAAGGGAATAGTGGAGTCGGTCACGGGCGAAGTGCTGGAGGATTATCTGCAGGAAAACCCACAGCAGGCCAAGGCGATAGTCGGCAAGATTATCGATGCGGCCCGGGCCCGTGATGCCGCGCGCAAAGCCAGGGAAATGACTCGCCGCAAGAGCGCGCTGGATATCGCCGGTCTGCCGGGGAAGCTGGCCGATTGCCAGGAAAAGGATCCGGCTTTGTCGGAAATATTCCTGGTCGAGGGCGATTCTGCGGGCGGTTCCGCAAAACAAGGGCGTGATCGCAGAACGCAGGCGATTCTTCCGCTGAAGGGCAAGATTCTGAATGTGGAAAAAGCTCGTTTCGACAAGATGCTGTCATCGGTCGAAGTGGGCACGCTGATTACCGCACTGGGGTGCGGTATAGGAAGCGACGAATTCGATATCGAAAAATTGCGTTATCACAAAATCATTATCATGACCGACGCCGATGTCGATGGTTCGCATATTCGCACGCTGCTCTTGACCTTTTTCTTCCGGCAGATGCGCGAGCTGATCGAGCGGGGGCACGTGTATATTGCCCAGCCGCCGTTGTACAAATTGAAAAAGGGCAAGCAGGAGCGCTACGTCAAGGACGACAATGAACTGAACGCACAGATGCTAGGTATCGCACTGGAAAAAGCTTCGCTGCATGTCACCGCCGATGCGCCGCCGATCAAGGGCCCGCAACTCGAAGCGCTGGCCAGGAAATACATGGAGGTCAACGCGATCATCGATCGGTTGGCCCGCCGCTATGACAAACGCCTGCTTGAACAACTGTTGTATCTGCCGCAAATAGATGAAAAAACGCTTAATAATCAAAGTGTTATGAAGCCATGGCTGAACAAGCTCGGCGAGCGTCTCAAGGATAAGAACGGCGCTTCCTACGACTTGCAGCTGGTAGAGGCAGACGATAACGGCGATCACCAGATTGCGGTGCACCGGACCCATCACGGGTTGACCAATACCCGGCACATTCACAAGGAATTTTTCGCCTCCGCCGAGTATCGGCGAATTGCTGAAGTCGCTGCCGAACTTGGCGGCCTGGTCGATGAGGGCGCATTTGCCGGCCGCGGCGATCAGCGGCAGGCTGTCACCAGTTTCCAGCAAGCCATGCAATGGTTCATGGAACAGGCGAAAAAAGGAATCAGCATCCAGCGCTACAAGGGTCTCGGCGAGATGAACCCGGATCAATTATGGGAGACCACCATCGATCCGGAGAATCGTCTGCTGACCCAGGTTCGCATCGAGGACTTTGAAACGGCGAGCGATTTGTTTACCACGCTGATGGGCGACCAGGTCGAGCCACGGCGCGAGTTTATCGAGCGCAATGCTCTGCGTGTAGCGAATCTTGATGTTTGACAAGCGGTTTTTATCTACGGCATTTACACTGCTTGTCCTGGCGCTGCCTGCGAGCGATGTACATGCGCAAACTCATTGGATTAGAGCGTATGCGGATGTCAGCGTTTTGGCCGACGGGCGATTCGAGGAATACAAAATAACCGACGATACACCCAAGGTATTGCGAGAAATCTTCCGTGGTCACCTGGCCCAAATGAAGTTTTCACCGGACGAACTGGAATTCATGCCGGCATCTCCGGCCATGGCGGTTTTGACTGCTTATTATCGATTCACCAATAAAAGCAATGGCGATATTGCCGTTCAACTGGACGACAAAAAACTACGCTTCGTACGCGAAGATGTTCGTGGTGAAGCAAATGAGGATACTGATGTAGTTTCAATTGTCCGGATTAATCCCCGTTATCCAGCCGAAGCGCTGAATCAGGGGATCGAAGGCTGGGTAGAAACGGAATTCACAATTACCGAAGACGGCCTGGTCGAAGATATCGTGGTCGTCCATTCGTCGCACAAAAGGCTGGTCAGAAAGGAAGCGGTCAGGGCTATAAAAAAGTGGAAGTTCAGGCCACGAACCATCGATGGTCAACCGGTGGCGCGGCGGGGACAACAGGTCGTTGAATTCTCGATGGAATCAGCGGAGTGAAAAATTTTCGCGAATCCCAGGACACAGCTGCCTACTGATAAGCGCTGCTGATCTCCCGCATCTTGGCCTCGACCCAGTTCTGAACTTCGAGGTTCAAAGCCTCCGGCTCCTTGCCGCTCACCTCGATCGGTGGTCCGATCACCAGCCTTATGGTGCCGCGCTTTTTCAATAACCCGCGGCGCAGCCAGAAGTCACCGGCGTTGTGGGCAACCGGAATAATCGGCCGGCCGACTTCCAGCGCCAGCAAGGCGCCGCTCAGCCCGTAACGGCGCGTCTGGCCCGGTTCCATGCGGGTGCCCTCCGGAAAAACCATTACGCCCA
>JAZFYI010000023.1:0-7334 GCA_036443455.1 Gammaproteobacteria bacterium | reverse complement strand
AGCATGTACATATATCCCACGGTAACGGGGCGGTCGAAGCGCTCTCCGGTACGCCCATCGTAAAGAATGCTCTGGCCATCGGTGTCCAGACCGGCGAGCTCAAGCATATTCTTGATCTCGCTCTCGGACGCGCCATCGAATACCGGCGTCGCCATCGGCACGCCTTCGCGCAAATTACTCGCCAGTTCAAACAACTCGGCATCGCTGAAGGACTTGAGGTTCTCCTGCCTGCCACCGGTCGTGTTGTAAATCTCGTGCAGGTATTTGCGTAGCTCGGCTATCGGCCGCTGCTGATCCAGCAACGCAGCAATTTTCAGGCCCAGTCCCTTGGCCGCCCAGCCCAGGTGCGTTTCGAGCACCTGGCCGACGTTCATGCGCGATGGAACACCCAGTGGATTCAGCACGATGTCGACCGGCGTACCATCTTCAAGATAAGGCATGTCTTCGACCGGTACGATGGTCGAGATGACACCCTTGTTGCCATGGCGGCCAGCCATCTTGTCGCCCGGCTGGATGCGGCGCTTGACGGCAAGATAAACCTTGACCATCTTGAGCACACCCGGGGCCAGGTCGTCGCCCGCCGTAATTTTCTGCTTTTTCTCTTCGAAACGGCGATCGAACTCCTGGCGCTGTTCCCCGAGACGTTCCTTGGCGCGGGCGAGCTTGCTCGCCGCAACGTCGTTGTGCAGGCGTATCTCAAACCACTGGTCGCGCGATAATTCCTCGATATAGGCCTTGGTGACCTTGCTGCCCTTTTTCAGCTTGTTCGGACCGCCATCGGCGACCTTGGACAGCAGCATCGTCTCGATCCGCTGGAAGATATCTTCTTCGAGGATGCGTTGCTGGTCGTTGAGGTCTTTCTTGACCTGTTGCAGCTCGCTTCCTTCGATCGCCAGTGCCCGCGAATCCTTGTCCACGCCATCACGGGTAAACACCCGGACATCGATAACGGTTCCATCCATTCCCGGCGGGACGCGTAAGGAAGTGTCCTTAACATCCGATGCCTTCTCGCCAAAAATAGCGCGCAACAACTTTTCTTCCGGTGTCAGCTGGGTTTCGCCCTTTGGCGTGACCTTGCCCACCAGGATATCGCCGGCATTGACTTCCGCACCGATAAAGGCGATTCCCGATTCGTCGAGATTGGCCAGCGCCGAATCGCCGACATTGGGAATATCCGCGCTGACTTCTTCGGAGCCCAGCTTGGTATCGCGCGCCACACAAGTCAGCTCTTCGATGTGGATGGTGGTAAAGCGATCCTCGTGGACCAGGCGCTCCGAGATCAGGATGGAATCCTCGAAGTTGTAGCCGTTCCACGGCATGAACGCGACCATCAGGTTCTGTCCCAGCGCCAGTTCACCCATATCGGTTGACGGCCCATCGGCCAGCACATCGCCGCGCTCGATCTGATCGCCGGCTTTTACCAGCGGACGCTGGTTGATGCAGGTGTTCTGGTTGGAGCGCGTGTACTTGGTCAGGTTATAAATGTCCACGCCCGATTCGTTGGCGCCGGTCTCTTTGTCATTGACGCGCACCACGATTCTGGAGGCATCGACCGAATCGACCAGGCCGCCGCGACGCGCGAGCACGGTAACACCCGAGTCCGTGGCGACGGCGCGTTCCATCCCGGTTCCCACCAACGGCTTTTCAGCACGCACCGTGGGCACCGCCTGACGTTGCATATTCGAACCCATCAGGGCGCGGTTGGCGTCATCATGCTCGAGGAACGGGATCAACGATGCCGCGACCGATACGATCTGGCGCGGCGAAACATCCATATAGCTGATCTGATCCGGGTTCGCCATCGTGAATTCGTTGCGCGAGCGGCAGGAGATCAGGTCGTCGGTAAAACGCCCGAGCTTGTCCAGTTTCGCGTTGGCCTGGGCGATCATGTACTGACCTTCCTCGATCGCCGACAGGTACACGATTTTGCCGCTAACCTTGCCCTTGTTCACTTTGCGATACGGTGTCTCGAGGAAGCCGTACTCATTGGTGCGGGCATAAACTGCCAGCGAGTTGATCAGGCCGATATTCGGACCCTCGGGCGTTTCGATCGGGCACACCCGGCCATAGTGAGTCGGGTGAACGTCGCGGACTTCGAAGCCGGCACGCTCACGGGTAAGACCACCCGGCCCAAGCGCCGACACGCGCCGCTTGTGGGTAACCTCCGACAAGGGGTTGTTCTGATCCATAAACTGGGACAACTGGCTGGAACCGAAAAATTCCTTGACCGCCGCCGCCACCGGCTTGGCGTTGATCATCTCCTGGGGCATCAGCCCTTCGGATTCTGCCAGGCTCAGCCGTTCCTTGACCGCGCGTTCGACGCGAACCAGGCCGATACGGAATGCGTTTTCGGCCATTTCGCCGACACTGCGGATACGACGGTTGCCCAGGTGGTCGATATCATCGACCGTGTCGTTGGTGTCACGGATATTGATCAGCGTACGCAGGGCGGCGATGATGTCTTCCTTGTTGAGCACGCCCGAGCCCTCGGAATGGTCGCGGCCAACCCTGCGGTTGAACTTCATGCGCCCAACAGCCGACAGGTCATAACGCTCCGGATTGAAAAACAGGTTGTTAAACAGGTTTTCCGCGGCATCCTTGGTCGGCGGCTCACCGGGACGCATCATGCGATAAATCTCGACCAGCGCCTCGAGGCGATTGGTGGCCGGATCGATGCGCAGCGTATTGGAGATAAACGGACCCTTGTCCAGCTCGTTGATATACAGGGTCTGGATTTTCTTTTCGCCGGCCTCGATCAGTTGCTCGACCAGTTCCACGGTCAGCTCGTCGTTGGCCTTGGCCAGGAGTTCGCCGGTTTCCTTGTTGACGATGTTGTGCGCCAGGATCTTGCCTTCAAGATATTCCGGAGATATCTCCAGTTCCTTGATCTTGGCGGCCTCAATCTCCCTGACATGACGAGCGCTGATGCGGCGCCCCTCTTCGACGATGGTCTTGCGACCCACCTTGATATCGAACGGCGCCGGCTCTCCACGCAAACGCGATGGCAACAGCTTCATTTTTATCGCTTTCTTGCCCAGCGTAATGTGGTTGAACTCGAAAAACGTGGACAGAATTTCCTCGTCGTCCATTTCCAGGGCGCGCAGAATGATCGTGACCGGCAATTTGCGGCGGCGATCGATGCGGGCAAAAACGCAGTCTTTGGGGTCGAACTCGAAATCGAGCCATGAACCGCGATAGGGGATGACCCGCGCGTTGAACAGCAATTTTCCCGATGAATGAGTCTTGCCCTTGTCGTGGTCAAAGAACACGCCCGGCGAACGATGCAACTGCGAGACGATGACGCGCTCGGTGCCGTTGATCACGAAAGTACCGTTATCGGTCATCAGCGGCATCTCGCCGAGATAGACTTCCTGCTGGCGGATTTCCTTCACCGGCTTTTCGCTGCCCGGCGCTTCCTTGTCCCGGATTTCGAGATCGACAAGCACTCGCAACGGGGCCGAGTAGGTCAGACCACGAAGCTGGCATTCCTTGACATCGAATGCCGGCACGCCGAGACGATAGCTTACGTACTGGAGCGCAGCGTTCCCGGAATAACTGACAATGGGAAACACGGATTTGAATGCCGCGTGCAAGCCCATGTCGTTGCGCTTTTTCGCCTCGATATCGACCTGCAGAAATTTGCGGTATGAATTGAGTTGTATGGACAAAAGATAAGGTACATCAAGAATACTCGGCTGCTTGCCAAAATCCTTGCGTATACGCTTTTTCTCGGTGAACGAATATGCCATCTTGTGCTACCTCGGTTCGGGCTGTTGCATCAGGCCGCTATACGGCGGCTTTCAGCCCGGCATAAAACAGAAACGGGAAAAGGCCGGCGATAACAATCACCAGCCGATCCCGGTTGACGGGCAATGCCCGTACGCGCAAAACATAGCAAGCGGCTTCCGCTTACTTGATTTCAACGCTTGCGCCAGCTTCCTCGAGCTGCTTTTTGACGTCCTCGGCTTCGTCCTTGTTTACCCCTTCCTTGATCGAGGCGGGAGAGGATTCCACCAGGTCCTTGGCTTCTTTCAGGCCAAGACCGGTCAATGCGCGAACGACCTTGATGACCGGGACCTTGTTGGCGCCAAATGAAGTCATGACGACCTCAAACTCGGTCTGTTCCGCCGCCGCTTCGTCGCCACCGGCAGCCGGCGCCGCGGCAACCGCCACGGGGGCGGCAGCGGACACGCCAAACTTCTCTTCCATGTCGGAAATCAGTTCGACAACGTCCATCACGCTCATGTTTGAGATCGCTTCGAGAATCTCGTTTTTCGATACAGCCATTTCTAAAACTCCTGTTGTGTTACCCACACAAATATATTGATTAGTCCAAAGGTCAGTAGCGGGTCATGCCGCCTGCTGTTGGTCGCGAACAGCCGCGAGCGTACGCACCAGTTTGGTGTGCGGCTCGGCAAGAGTGCGGACCAGCTTGGTGATCGGCGCCTGTATGACGCCTGCGAGCATGCCCAGGGCTTGCTCGAGATTTGGCAGTGATGCCAAACGATCCAGATCGGCGGCCGGCAGCAAATTGCCGCTAATGGCCAGGCCGACTGTTACCAGCTTGTCGTTTTCCCTGGCGAACTTCTTCACCACGCGGGCCGCCGCACCCGGGTCCTCCTGCGAGAACGCCAGCAACAACGGGCCGCTCAGGATCTCGCCCAGGCACTCGAATTCAGTGCCCTCGATCGCTCTGCGCGCCAAGGTGTTCTTGACCACCCGCAGGTATACGCCGGACTCGCGCGCTTGTTTGCGCAACTCCGTCATCTGCGTAACGGTCAGACCACGATATTCAGCCACCAGGGCCGAATAAGCATTGGCTGCCACTACATTGACCTCTGCGACAAGTGCTTTTTTGTCTTCCAGACGCAATGGCATGGTTACCTCCTGACTATTAAGGGTCCATCTATAAATAAGGAGGAACTTCCTGTTCCACCCACCTCACGGATACTCCGGCGTCTCCGCCATCGCACCATCGACAGTGGCCCTCCAGCACGCAATGCTGACCTGGGTAACACCGTCTGCGCAGGCCGATAGCCTCGATTAAAAGTTCCGCATACCGGCCGTGTCTTTGCGGCCATGCGTCACTCACCTGCGGTCTTTGACGATTACCGGATTGCTCCGGCTCTCATGCACTTCCTTGCGGTTTCCGGGCTCAGCCGCCAAAAATGGCTGACCAGGCTGGAAACCATTCCTGTATTTAAATCGTGGCCTGATCCACCCGGATGCCCGGGCCCTGACTCGATGACAGGGTCAGACCTTTCATATATATGCCCTTGGCCGAGGCCGGCTTTGCCTTGACCAGGTCGGACAACAACGCGTCGAGGTTTTCCCTCAGCGCCTTGGCTTCGAAATCGCTGACGCCAATCGGGCAGTGGATGATCCCGGCCTTGTCCGTGCGATAACGCACCTGACCTGCCTTGGCATTCGTTACGGCGGACGCGACATCGGCGGTCACCGTGCCTACTTTTGGATTCGGCATCAGCCCGCGCGGACCCAGGATCTGCCCCAGGGGACCGACGACGCGCATCGCATCCGGGGTCGCGATCAGCACGTCGAAGTCGAGTTCGCCAGCTTTGATTTTTTCGGCCAGGTCTTCAAAACCTACGAGGTCGGCACCGGCTTTCGTCGCCTTGTCGGCGTTGTCGCCCTGGGCAAAAACCGCCACGCGAACCGTTTTGCCGAGACCATGTGGCAACACGGTCGAGCCACGCACGACCTGGTCCGATTTTCGCGGATCAACGCCCAGGTTGACCGACACATCGACCGACTCGTTAAATTTGGCCGTGGCCATTTCCCTGACCAGCGCTATCGCCTCGTCTATGGCGTAAATCTTGCCCGACTCGATCTTGTCAGCCCAGGACTTTTTGCGTTTACTGATCCCGGCCATCTCAAACGCCCTCCGTTTCTATGCCCATGCTACGGGCCGTACCTGCGATCGTGCGAACGGCCGCATCCATATCGGCGGCGGTCAGATCCGGCTCCTTGGCGGTGGCAATTTCCTCGAGTTGCGCGCGACTGACCTTGCCGACTTTCTCGGTATTCGGCGTGCCGCTGCCCTTCTTGATTTTCGCGGCTTTCCTCAGCAACACCGCGGCGGGCGGTGTCTTGCTGATAAAGGTGAAGCTGCGATCGCTGTAAACCGTTATCACCACGGGAATCGGCAAGCCGGGCTCGACACCCTGGGTATGGGCGTTAAAGGCTTTACAAAATTCCATGATGTTGACGCCATGCTGGCCCAGCGCCGGTCCTACCGGTGGGCTGGGGTTAGCCTGGCCAGCCGGGATTTGCAGTTTGATAAATCCCTTAACTTTCTTGGCCATGATTCAAATCCTCGCTTGGGTGCAAACGCCTTGCGGCTCCCCGCCTGCTTCCGTTCCGATGTGCCGGCGAACCGGCCTCGTCCTTGTATTTCCCGCCTCAGGCTTTCTCGACCTGGGCAAAATCCAACTCCACCGGGGTGGAGCGTCCGAGTATCTGCACAGCAACCTGCAGACGACTCTTTTCATAATTGACCTGCTCGACGACTCCGTTGAAATCATTGAACGGCCCATCAACCACGCGAACCAGCTCGCCGGGCTCAAACAACACCTTGGGCCGCGGCTTGTCGACTCCTTCCTGAACCCGCTGCACGATTCCCTCCGCTTCCTTTTCGGAAATCGGCGCTGGCTTGTCGCTGGTTCCGCCAATAAACCCCAGGACCTTGGGAACTGACTTCACCAGGTGCCAGGTTTGCTCGTCCATATCCATCTGCACCAGCACATAGCCCGGGTAAAACTTTCTTTCGCTCCGCCTTTTCTGGCCATTCTTCATTTCCACCACTTCTTCGGTGGGAACGAGAATCTTGCCAAACTTGTCCTGCATGCCATCGAGCTCGATACGCTCTTCCAGCGATTTTTTTACCTTGTGCTCGAAATTCGAGTAGGCATGCACCACGTACCAGCGCAGGGCCATGTCAGCCTCCCTGCCCGGTCAAAGTCTTGGTTACCCACAACAGACCCAGGTCCAGACCCCAGAAGAAAACGCCCAGGATGATGACGAATACGATCACCGCCAGCGTGGTCTGCGTCGTGTCCTGCCGGTTTGGCCAGACCACTTTGCGTAACTCGACACGCGAAGTCTGGATGAACTGCCATGCGTCCCGGCCCGTTGCAGTCTGCATGACGATGACGATGGCGATCACTACCGACGCCAGAACGCCGCCTGCCCTGATCAGGACCGACATATCCGGATAATAGTAATAGGCGCCGATCCCGCTGATCAAAACGGCGATCGCGAGAAAAAGCTTTACTGTATCCAGTGCGCTGGCACCAGTTTCGGTCTGGGCGTTCATG
>JAZFYI010000022.1:0-5830 GCA_036443455.1 Gammaproteobacteria bacterium | reverse complement strand
GCGGCCCGGGAAACCCGCGAAGAAGCGCTCGCGGCGGTCGATATCCTCGATTTGTTTGCCGTGGTGAATATCACCAGCGCGCGCCAGGTCCATTTGTTTTTCCGTGCCCGCTTGCTCGACGATGAATTTGGCGCCGGCGACGAGTCGCTCGAGGTCGCCCTGTACCGGGAGCAGGATATCCCGTGGGATGAGGTCGCCTTTGCCAGCGTCGAATTTGCGTTGCGCCGATTTTTCGACGATCGCAAAAACTCACGCACCGGCATGCATCTGAGCGAAGTCCGGCGCAGGAACGGAATACTTGTGGCAGAATAACGCCGGTCGGGAATCACTTTTTCTGCGGAGTCAACAATGACCTTTGTGGTAGTCGAAAGCTGCATCAAGTGCAAATACATGGACTGCGTCGAAGTCTGTCCCGTGGATTGTTTCCACGTGGGGCCCAACATGCTGGTCATCGACCCGGAGGAATGCATCGACTGTACGCTTTGCGAACCCGAGTGCCCGGTCGAGGCGATTTATTCGGAAGAAGAACTGCCCGAGGGGCAGGAAAAAATGCTCGCCCTGAACGCCGAACTGTCTGAAAAATGGCCGGTCATCACCGAGATGGGTGAACCGCCCGAGGACGCGGCCGATTGGGACGATAAACCCGACAAACTGCAGTACCTGGAACGCTGAGCGCGCGCCGTGCGCTTGTTTACCTGGAAAGGTGTCCCGCCGCCAGCTGGTTGAGACGTTCCAGCAAGGCGTGGGGCGGCATATAACCGGCGATCAGGTCACCATCGGCGGTAACGATGGCCGGCGTGCCGCGAAAACCGATACCTTGCCCGAGCTTGTATGTTTCCTGCACCGGCGTAGCACACACGCTCGGCTCGATGGTCTGACCCAGTTTTGCCAGGGTCAGCGCTTTTTGCCGGTCATCGGCACACCAGACATGGTTGGCTATATGCCACGACTCCGAACCCGGTCCATAGCGTGGATACAGCAGGTAGCGCACCTCTATACCCAGTTCATTGATCGTGGCAATTTCCGCGTGCAGTTTGCGGCAGTAAGCGCAATCGGTGTCGGTAAACACGGTAATCGTGTACAGCGGATGTTCACTGCCAAAAACGATCATTTTTTCTTCGCCAAACGAGTCGATCGCGATCTTCCTGGCCAGCACGCGTCGCTTTTCAGTCAGATTTTCCTGGCTCTCGAGATCGACGATATCGCCTTCCAGGAGAAATCGGCCATCCGAACTCAAATAGATTACCTGGGTGCCGATCATTACCTCAAACAACCCGGGTATGGCGGCATCGCGTATGTTGTCGATATCGAGATCCCAGCGCTCGGCGATTGCCTCGCGCTGCCGCTGGCTTTGCCCCTTGCCCTCATTTTCAGCGGCCGCCACCGATCCACCGGCCAACAGGCCGGTCAGGCCAAGGGCGATCAGAAGTCTGGCTATGTTCAATATTTTCTCCACCTGTGCCGGGCAATCCCTATGACTGCGAAGCAAGCTCCAGGTTCCGTACAAACAGACCCCGGCGAGCGCGCGAATACTAACAGAAGAGTCGCGGATTGACCTACCCGCGAGGATGATGGCGGCCGTGCAGTTCCTTGATCCGCTCGCGGGCGACATGCGTGTAAATCTGTGTGGTCGACAGGTCGCTGTGCCCGAGCAGCATCTGTACGACCCGCAGATCGGCGCCATGATTCAGCAAATGCGTGGCGAAGGCATGGCGCAAGGTATGCGGCGACAACTTGCGGCCAAAACCGGATTTTTTCGCGTAGCGGCGGATGATGTGCCAGAAGGCTTGCCTTGTCATGCAGGAGCCTCTGCGGGTCGGGAAAACCGCATCGGTCTGGCGCTCCAGCAGGATTTCCATCCGTGGACCGTCGATAAATTCCTGCAGCCAGCGTTGCGACTCTTCGCCAAGCGGTATCAGTCGTTCCTTGTCGCCCTTGCCGACGACCCGAATAACGCCCTGGTTGAGATTGACCTGTGCGATTCGCAGGTTGATCAGTTCCGAGACGCGCAGGCCGGTCGCGTATAACACTTCGAGCATTGCGCGATCGCGATGACCCAGCGAATCGGTAACATCCGGCGCCTCCAGCAGCGCTTCTACTTCTTCCTCGGTCATGGACTGGGGCAAGGCGCGACCAACCTTCGGCATCGCAATCCTGGCGGTCGGATCGTCATCGACTTCACCTTCACGAACCAGGTAACGGTAGAAACGGCGGAAACTGGATAATTGCCTGGCCGTCGATCTCGGCCTGGCGCCGCTTTCCGCGCGCCAGGCCAAAAAGGCCAGCAGGTCGCTGCGCGTGGCTGCGGACAGCACCACGTCCTGCTCTTCCAGCCAGCGGCTCAAACAGAGGATATCGGCCCGGTATGCCGCCAGCGTATTGGGCGACAATCCGCGCTCCATCCAAATGGCATCGAGAAATCTGTCTATGGTCTTCTCCGGCGCTTCCAGCCCGGCGTAGATTTCGTGCTTGTTTTCAGCCTTTAGCGACAAAGTCGACATTACTCACTTGCTCCCTGCCTCGCAACTGCGCTCCATGCGCAAGCCGGCGCGCCAGCATTGACGTCCGACCGGGTGCCCGGTTTTTTTGCCCGGGTTCAAGGTGCGAAACGGGCTGCGTCCTTGCTGCCCGTCCGCGAGAGCCAGTATGGGGTTGCAGGCTCTGCGGGGGCCGTGACAGGGGTCACAAATCGGCCAATCGATTAACATAAAGTGATGCAGTTCACAGTTTCCTGGAGCGTGCCAGGGCGCGAGCGCATTGATGAATAATCCGGGCTAAACTGCGCCACGATGAAAAAGCTGATCCGACAATTGTTCCAGGCTGTCTTCGGGCTTTATATGTTGCTCGTGTTTATCACCCTGTTGATAACGCTTTTCCCTTTTCTGCTGATTCTGCCCAGGACGGCCTGGCGCAGGAGCATGGCGCGCGCGCTCAGCGGCCTGGTATTTTTTCTTTGCGGCATGAAACTGACCGTTCGTGGCCTGGAAAACCTGCCCGACACGGCTTGCGTAATCGTTGCCAACCATGCGAGCTATCTTGACGGCGTTATTCTGACCGCCGCACTGCCACCCGATTTTTCGTTCGTGATCAAACGTGAAGTCACGCAGGTGCCTTTTGTCCATTACCTGCTCAGGAGCATCGGTTCGGAATTCGTCGAACGCCAAACCGGCGGGGGCAAAACGAGGGACAGCCGCAGGCTGTTGAAAAAAGCCACCTCCGGGTCGCCGATGGTTTTTTTCCCCGAGGGCACATTCCGCCTGGAGCCGGGGCTGCTGCCCTTTCACAACGGTGCGTTCGTGGCGGCGGTGAGAGGTGGACTGCCGCTCGTCCCGGTGATCATCCGCGGCGCGCGCCGGGTACTGCCGGCCAAAGCTTTCTGGCCACGCTGGGGAAGAATTGAAGTCGAGGTATTGGCGGCTCTTGACCCGCCCGACAGCGGCGGCGGTCAACATCGCCTGAAGGAAGCGGCCCGGCTGGCCATGCAGGCAAAGCTGGGTGAACCGCTCGTGGAAAAACGCTAGGGCGCGTTCCGCAGGCCGGCCCTGGCTTTGGCCGCATCGCGGCGATCCGCGACATAGGACTTCCATCCCTTTGCCTGCTGGCGAATATTGCGTTTGCAACTCGATCTCGACGCCCGATCGAGCGATGCATCGGCGGCCGAATACCGGTCTAACTCCGCGTTGGCAACGCCCTTCATCAGGTAAGCCGAGCAAATCTCTTTCAGACCGCCTTTCCTGATCGCCTCGTCGGCGGCACTGACGACTTCCCGCCAGTTGGCCTTTTCCATGAACAACTGCGCTTTCTGGTAATAAAATTCGCCGTTATCGCTCATCGGACCCAGCCGGTCGATGACCGAAATTGCCTTGTCAAACTCGCGCGCGGCGGTCCAGGCGCCCAGCAGCATTTCCAGCCTCTTCTGGGTCCCCTGTATGCGACCACGATTGATTTCCGTGTCCAGGATCCTACCGGCCATGAAGGGGTTTTCGAGAAACAGGTTCATGCGCACCAGGTTTACCAGGCGGTCTTCTTTTTCCAGCAAGCCTTTCTGGTAAGCCAGCATCATCGTGGCCAGCGCGTTGGCATCCTGCCTGAGTTCCTGGTAAGCGCCGGCCAGCATTTCCCAGTAACGAGCTTTGTCCGGCCAGTAGCGAATGACAATTTTCAGAATATTGGCGGCATTTTGAAATTCAGAAATCTCATAAAAAATCGCCAGTTCAAGCTGGTACCAGCTTTCCACCGGTTTTTCCGGCTGCGACGCGATCGCCTGTTTTATCCAGGGCAAGGCTTCCCGATATTTTGGCAGCTGCGCGTAAGAAGAACCGATCAGTACCAGCGCAGCGCCCGGCGGCTCTTTCTCGATACACAGCCATTTCATCATCATGTCGATGGTGTCCTGGTACCGGCCCTGCGACGCGTACAGGCTGGCCAGCGAATACATCATGCCCTTTTGTGCCGATGCCGGCAGCGCGTCCAGGGCGATCGCTTTTTCAAAGTGCGGAATTGCGCGCTGGTAGTTTTCCTTGCCGCCCCTTTGCGCGAGAATGAACCCGAAGGTCTGCTCGATCTGAGACTGCTCGTAAGGGGTGAAACCACCCTTGTCCGCCAGCACCTCGAGCTTTTGCATCGCTTCGTCGAGCTTGTTGTTGCCCAGAAATTCGTGCACAACGGTCAGCCGCCGGTAGGTGCGCTCATCCATTGCGGTCTGCCGGGGTTTGCGTTCCTCGTCCGGGCAGGAATAATCCTTGGCCGGCGCCAGTGTGCTGTTCAGCATCAGGTAGGCGGCGACAAAAACCGTCAGCCACCGGTAACTCGCCGGTCTGCCCTTCATTCCTCCGGCTCCATGTTGAACTCGATGGTCTGCCTGGCGCGACGCTGCACCGCCACACCATCGATGATGCGGGGTTTGAATTTCCAGCGATAAATAGCGCGCAGGGCCGACCGGTTAAAAATTCGCCGTGGTTCCGATTTGATCACGCTGGCGTCGGCAACCGAGCCGTCTTCCATAATCGTAAACTCGATCTCTACAAAGCCTTCGGTACCCGCCATCAGCGCGTCACGCGGATACTGCGGATTGATCCTGACGATTGGAATCACATCGCCATCGGAGCTTATGTCGCCCGGATTCCAGGCGCCAAGAAACGGCCCGCCGCCCGCACCGAGGGAAATGTCTACATTCGGGGTTTCCATGCGCATCTGTGTCGGCGGCGGCTTGTCCTGCTTGGCTACCTTCAGCTTGGGAGGCGGCGGTGGTTTTTTGGGCGGCTCGGGTTCTTTCGGTTTCTGCCGCTGTTTGATATTGGTGATCTCATCCTGCCGTATCCGAATAAAATCCACGACCTTGCCGGCGCTTTCGTCTTTAACATACCCCTTGCCACCCGAGATCAGCGTACTCATCAGCAGGAACAGCAACAGGCCCATGACCGCGCCGGCGCCCAAAGACATCAAATAACGCATCTCAGTTCCCCGCTTCCCTGGCGGCAACCATGATATTGACGACTCCGCCAAGCCGAACCTGATCCATCAAGTCGATCAGGACACCGGTCGAGGCTTTTTCGTCGGCAATGATGATCACGCTGCTTTCCGGTATCTCGGCAACGGCGGATTCGACCATGGCCCTGATTTGCGCCAGCTCGACCTGGCCTTTGTTCATCCAGACCTGGTCGAACTCGGAGATCGCGATCAGGATGTTGCCATGCGCATTAGGTGCCGCCGTCTCGGCCTCGGGACGATTGGGGTCGATCCCCGTTTCCTTGATAAACGAGGTCGTCACGATGAAGAAAATCAACATGATAAACACCACATCGAGCATCGGCGTGATGTTGATCTCGGT
>JAZFYI010000021.1:0-12744 GCA_036443455.1 Gammaproteobacteria bacterium | reverse complement strand
CACGAGTTGCTCGAAAAGGAGCTGGCGGAATCCGGCCATCCGCATCTGCACGAATTTCTGAGCGCCTGGCAGGCCACCGGTAAGCATCCATGAGCCGTGGCCTGGCGTCTCGCCCCGTGCAAACTGCCAATATCATGCGCCTCGATCACAAGGGACGGGGCGAAGCCGATGTCCCCGGCCGCGCGGCCAGGGTGCACCATACGCTGCCGGGCGAACAGGTCACGTTCAAGCGTCGGCGGCGACGGCGAGGATTCGACGAAGCGGAAATCGTCGAGCTGCTCAGGCCTTCGGAGCACCGGGTCGAACCACGCTGCCCGCATTTCGGCAACTGCGGCGGTTGCTCGATGCAGCATATCGATACCGGGCAGCAGATCGCGCTCAAACAGGACTGGTATCGTGAAATGCTTTCCGAACACGGGCTGGAGCCGGAACGCTGGCTCGAGCCCTTGTCCGGCCCGCAGTGGGGTTACCGCCGCCGCGCCAGGCTGGGGGTCAAGAAAGTCGCCGGCAAGGGCAGGGTGCTGGTCGGTTTTCGCGAGGTTTTCAAATCCTTTGTCGCCGATATGGATGGCTGTGAAATTCTCTCGGGCGATGTCGGCCGGCTCATAGCCCCGCTGTGCCAGCTGATTGACGGGCTCAGTATCTGCGAGCGAATTCCGCAAATCGAAGTCGCCGTTGCGGACAATGCCACGGCGCTGGTACTGCGTGTTCTCGATACGCCGACGCCGAACGATCTCGAGGCGCTCAGACAATTTGCCGGGCGCTGCCAGGTGCGGTTCTATCTGCAGGAGGGCGGTCTGGACAGCGTGCAGCCGCTGATCGAGGGGCAAGACGCGCTGCGTTACAGACTGCCGGCTTTCGACCTGGAACTGGAGTTTTCGCCGACCGATTTTATCCAGGTGAACGGGGCGCTCAACGAGAAAATGATCGAGCTGGCAATCGAGTTGTTGGCGCCACGAGATGATGATCAGGTACTCGATCTTTTTTGCGGTCTGGGCAATTTCAGCCTGGCGCTGGCCCGGCGTTGCGCCGGCGTGACCGGTATCGAAGGAGACATGGGCCTGGTCGAACGCGCCCATGGCAACGCGATCCGGAACAACATCGACAATGCAGAATTTCTGCCGGCCGATTTGTTCTTTCCGTCTGCCGATGAGCCATGGATGACCGGTCGTTACCCCTGCGTCGTGCTCGATCCACCGCGTAGCGGCGCCAGCCAGGTTATTCCGTTCCTGCCGTCCGTGGGCGCCCGGCGTATCGTCTATGTCTCGTGCAACCCCGCCAGCCTTGCGCGCGACGCGGCCAGCCTCGTGGAATTGGGCTATGATTTCAAGGCGACCGGGGTCATGGACATGTTTCCGCACACCAGTCATGCGGAGGCGATCGCGTTGTTTGCCAGGCAATAGAAACCATTCCCAGGGAGGAATAGCCGTGACGCTGGGCCCGCTGATGCTGGATATCGAAGGTCCCGAATTGACCGCCGAGGATCGCGAGCTGCTGGTCCATCCGCTGATCGGCGGCGTAATTTTGTTTGGCCGGAATTACCTGGACCCCGAGCAGCTGCAAAAGCTGAGCGATGATATACACGGTTTGCGAACCCCGGCCTTGCTGGTCACGGTCGACCAGGAAGGCGGCCGGGTACAAAGATTCCGCAAGGATTTTACCAGCTTGCCGGCCGCGCACCTGGTTGGCAGGCAATCCGACCTGGATCGGAAACAGGGGCTGTTGCTGGCGGAAAGCTGTGGCTGGGTGATGGCGGCCGAGCTCAGGTCCTGTGGCGTCGATCTATCGTTTGCGCCGGTCCTCGATCTCGACTCCGGCCTGTCGGAAGCGATTGGCGACCGTTCGTTTCACGCCGACCCGAACCGCGTGGCCGAATTGGCCGGCGCCTATATGCGTGCAATGAAATCGGCGGGTATGGCGGCCGTGGGCAAACACTGGCCCGGTCACGGGGCGGTCAGCGGCGATTCGCACCTGGCGCTGCCGAGGGACCGGCGCGAATATGCCGATATACTCGAGGATATTATTCCCTTTCAAAAGCTCACAGATCGCGGCCTGGCCGGGGTGATGACGGCGCATGTCGTTTATCCGCAGCTGGACCTGGTACCCGCGTCGTTTTCGAGCTACTGGATCAACGACGAGCTCAGGGGGAAACTGCAATTCAACGGCGTCGTGTTTGCCGACGATCTGAGCATGCAGGGTGCGGCCGGGGCCGGCGCTCTGGCGGATCGCGCGCGCGCAGCATTGGCTGCCGGTGCGGACATGATCATGGTCTGTAACGATCGCATTGGTGCGATTGGAGTTGTGGAAGAACTGTCGGTATATGACAATCCCGTCAGCGCGTTGCGCCTGACCCGGCTGCATGGACAAAACTGCGCGACCCGCGATGAGCTTTTTGCCAGCGAGCGCTGGCAGGAAGCGATAGCGATAATAAGCAGTACCGAGCATCAACCCGGGCTGAGTCTGGATGCCTGAGAAGAATACGACGAACAACAAAAAACATCGGCACATCCGGAGGATATCGTGAGCGCCCTGGGCATTATTGGCAGTTCATCGATGGACGATCTGCCGGGATTCAAGCAAACCCGTGCAAGCAACGAATCGACGCCTTATGGCGATCCGTCGAACCGCCTGGTGCATGGGGAGCTTTATGGCGAGCCGGTGATTTTCCTGGCTCGCCACGGTGACGGCCAAAGTATTGCGCCTCACCTGATCAATTATCGCGCCAATCTCTGGGCATTGCAGCATGCCGGGGTGGAGCGGGTACTCGCGGTCAATGCCGTCGGCGGAATCGGCGAGCGCTGCGTCAGCGGAGGCCTGGTCATCCCCGACGATCTGATCGACTACACGCACGGACGGGAGCAAACCTTTTTCGATGGCGCCGCGCAGGATCTGCGGCATATAGAGTTTTCGCCGCCTTATGATGAGGAACTGAGGCAGCGTTTATGCGCCGCGGCATCGGCCGCCCGGATCGAGATCATTCCAGGCGGCATCCATGGCGTGGTGCAAGGTCCCCGGCTGGAAACGGCCGCCGAGATCAACAGGCTCAAACGGGATGGTTGCGCGATCGTCGGGATGACCGGCATGCCCGAGGCCGTACTGGCCAGGGAAATCGGGGTCGCTTATGCTTGCTGCGGGATCGTTGTGAACCAGGCGGCGGGCATCGGCAGCGGGAGTATTCACATGGAAATCGAGGCGACAAAAGCCGAGGGAATCGCAGTATTCATGCAACTTTTACGGCAATTCCTGGCCGGCTGATTTTGAACCGGAAGCCGGGAGCAGCCAAGTGAAGCAACTTACCGTTACTGCGCTGGAGGCAATCATCGACGCCAGCGGCCAGGGCGTAATGGTTATCGATGTGAACGCGGAAGACCGGCCGGTCGTGTTTGTCAATGACGAGCTCGCCCGGTTGACCGGCGTTCCAAAATCCGGTTTTCAGAGCAACGGCGTGGATGAATTCGCCGGTATTTTTGCGGATACGGATATCGTTGCCGATTGTGAGCGTTGCCTGGGCAGCAATTCGGCGATCGATATGCTGATCAGCGGCGTCAGGCCGGATGGCCGCGTGATTCATGGCGCGATGCATATCAATTGCATAGAGACCCGCAGCAAAAAAGTTTCCCATGTCGTGGTCTATTTCCGCGAGGTCCACGATCCGGAAATTACCGGCAAACATCTGGCGTCGGTCGATTTCGAATCGGCGATCCGCAGCGACCGCCTGACCGGGTTGTGTCAGCGTCGATATTTCGAGCGCATCCTGACCCGTGAGTGGGGCAGCGCCATCCGGGACAAAGGGACAGTCGCGCTGTTTCTGATCCAGATCGACGAGTTTGGCCAGTACAGCAAGACCTTTGGCCGCCAGGCGGCCGATGCCTGCCTGCGTCGAATTGGCAGTATCGTGAAAGGGGTTGCCAGGCGTTCAAGCGACCTGGCCGGCCGCTTCGAGAATGAAATCCTGGTCACCATGGCCAGGAACATGGACGAGAGTCAGTGTGAGCAGCTTGGCCAGCGTTTTGTCGACCAGGTCAGTCGCTTGTGCATACACCACCCGCATTCGGCGGTCCACCATTATGTCAGCGTCAGTGTCGGCGTGGTCAACGCCGCGCCGGTACCGGGGAGTTTTCCGTTGCAGGCGATCGAAGAGGCCAGGGACGCACTCGACGAGGCGATCGCGCGCGGAGGCAGACGCGCACTTAGCCGCCAATTCAGAAAGTAGCGGCCGCCGCGGCATCGATCGGGTTGCCGTCTTCATCCAGCTCCGGCTCGGGTTCTTCGACCCGGGTGATCAGCGCGACGGCGCCAAACAGCGGGTGATCGAAATAATGAATATCGCCGCGCTGCATCAGCCGGCTTTCGCTGATCGTATACGGGGTCGGTTTTGCAACCAGGCCGGCGAATCCCGGGTACAGGAGAAATCCCTCATTCTTTTCCCGCGGCAACCAGTCGATTTCCAGCAACAGGTGCAAGAACCGGCTCAGGCTCAAAGTCGCGGTGCCCTCGAGCAATCCCTCGTCGTTGTCCAGGGTTTGCAATACGAAAGGTTCTGTTTCATCGAACAGGACGCCATCCTGTTGCCAGACCTGGTAAGCCAATAACTGGAAATCCCGCGAATCCTCAATGCGCTCGATCAAGTCGGCGAGTTGCCATTGTTCTTCATCCTCGATGATCTGTGGTGCTCTTCGAGGCTGCGGTTCTTCGGTATCTTCGAGTTCCGGCGCAAGCTCACCGGGGGGCTCCAATACCAAATCCTCGTCGCCAAACCGGGCTTCGCCTTCATCGTCATCGGGCAAATCCGCCAGCGGGTCTGCAATGGCCGCGGGATCGATCAAGGCGAAGTCAGCGGGATCGCCGATCCCGGACAACAAGGCATCGAGTTCATCCAGCGAAGCCGTCGCAAACGGATCGTATGGAGGCGCGAATTGCTCGTTTCCTGGCGCCGGAGCGAGCTGTCTGAAAACGATAAGCTCGACCTGGTAACGCGGCGGGTACTCGATGGGCTCTGTTTCCTGCCCGGCGCTTTCCCGGGCCTGGCCGAAGGCCATCACGGGGATCGCCAGGCACAAAGCCAGCGTGATCACTGTAGCTGCAGGAAACCGATATGACCTTGCATTCTGCATGCTGCGCATTATGGACAAATCGGCCTCGAATCGATAGCCGAGGCAGCCGCGATCGCGGGCATGGCGATCACGCTCCTGGCGCCAGCAAAGACAAAAGGGATTCAAGCTCCGCAAAGCGGCTTTCATCATCGGGCATATCGACCGTAAAGCGCAGACGGTCCTGGCCATCGAGGCGATAGCGGGATGGTTCTTGCCGAATCAGCTGGATCAAAGTCAGCGGCTCGACCGGCGTCTGGCTGGAAAACCAGACGCTGCCGGTTTTCGTGGTCGCTTCGAGTCTGCGAATTCCCAATGCCAGCGCGCGCAATTTGATTCTGGCCAGCCGGAACAGCGCTTTGCCTTGTGCCGGCAGCAGGCCAAAACGATCGATCATTTCGACCTGGAGTTCGCGTAGTGCATCCTCGCTATTCGCGTTGGCGATGCGCTTGTACAGGATCAGCCGCAGATGCACATCGGGCAGGTAATCTTCGGGGATCAGCGCGGCCACGCGCAGTTCCGCCTCGACGCCCGGATTGGCATCCCCGTCCGCGGAAAGCGCCTGTCCGGAGCGCATCGCATGGACCGCTTTTTGCAACATGTCCATGTACAGCGAAAAGCCCAGTTCGTGGATTTGCCCGCTTTGTTCCTCGCCAAGCAATTCCCCGGCGCCGCGAATTTCCAGGTCGTGGGTGGCCAGCGTGAAGCCGGCGCCCAGGTCTTCGAGCGACTCGATGGCTTCCAGCCTCCTGGCGGCATCGCCGCTGATCGTCGAGCGCGGTGGGGCGATCAGGTAGGCATAGGCACGATGATGGGAACGGCCCACACGACCCCGCAACTGGTGTAACTGGGCCAGGCCAAGCTTATCCGCGCGATTGATGACGATCGTGTTGGCGGTCGGCAGATCGAGACCGCTTTCGATAATGGTCGTGCACAGCAACAGGTTGAAACGCTGGTGATAGAAATCGAGCATGACCTGTTCCAGTTCTATTTCACGCATCTGGCCGTGACCGATTCGAATGTCGAGATCGGGCAGCAGCCGGGCCAGCCTTGCCGCCATATTTTCAATCGTCCTGACTTCGTTATGCACAAAAAAGATCTGCCCGCCACGGCGTACTTCGCGCATACACGCTTCCTTGATCAACGCATCATCCCATTGACTGACAAAAGTCTTGATCGCGTGCCGCTCGGCGGGCGGTGTCGCGATCAGCGACATTTCCCGCAACCCGCCTATGGCCATGTTCAGCGTGCGCGGGATCGGCGTGGCGGTCAGGGTCAGCACATCGACTTCGGCGCGCAGGGACTTGAGCCGTTCCTTGTGGCGCACGCCAAAACGCTGTTCTTCATCGATAATGACCAGGCCCAGGTTGGCAAAGGCGATCTCGGGCTGGAGCAGGCGATGCGTGCCAATGACGATATCGACTATGCCGCTTTTGAGTTCCGCGACGATTTCCCTGGCCTGCTTGCCTTTCCTGAACCGTGACAGCATTTCAACCTTGACCGGCCAGTCGGCAAAGCGATCGCAAAAAGTCTGGTAGTGCTGTTGTGCAAGCAAGGTCGTCGGGACCAGCAAGGCGACCTGGCGGCCGGCGCTGACCGCGGCAAAAGAGGCGCGCAACGCGACCTCGGTCTTGCCAAAACCGACATCGCCGCAGACCACCCTGTCCATCGGTTTGCCATCGCGCAGGTCGCGTAGCACCTCGACGATCGCCTGCTCCTGATCGGCGGTTTCCTCGAAGGGAAAGTCGGCGGAGAATGCGCGATAGTCCCGCTCATCGTATGCGCATCGATGACCGGTTCGGGATTCGCGGGTTGCATAAAGTTCGAGCAGTTCGGCGGCGACATCGCGGATGCGCTCACGCGCCTTCTGGCGGATTTTTTGCCATTGGTTGCCGCCGAGCCTGTGCAGCGGGGCTGAATCCGGTGAACCGCCGGTATAACGGCTGATCAATTGCAAGGCATGTACCGGGACGTAAAGTTTGTCGCCGCCGGCATATTCGAGAACCAGCATTTCCAGCGGTGTCTGGTCGATGGTTTTCGTCACGAGCCCGAGATAGCGCCCGACCCCGTAATCCTCATGCACCACCGGGGACCCTGCACGCAGATCGGTCAGCTCGCGAATGATCTGTTCCGGTTCGCGCGCGGCCCGTCGCCGGCGGCGGCTTTGTCTCACCCGTTCGCCGAACAGCTGGTCTTCGGCAATCAAGGCCAGTGCCGGGTGTGCGAGTTGCAGGCCTTGCTGGACCGGCGCCACCGTGACCGCCAGTTTCTGGTTGGAATCGATAAATGTCTGCCAGCTCTCGCAAGCCGGCAGGCTGATGCCGTGACCGGCGAGTATTTCGATCAAGGTTTCTCGCCTGCCCGCCGATTCGGCCGCGAACAGGATGCGCCCGGCGAAGGAATCGACGTAACCCTGCAATACCGCGGCCGGCTCCGCGGCCCTGGGGTCGAGGTTCAAAGACGGTGGTTTGTTGCTCGCAAAATGGCAGCCGTCCGGGTCTGTCCCCGGCCATTCGAATGGCTGCCAGGCGATCCGCGGCATCGCCTGCAAAAGTTCCTGGAGTTCGCCTGGCGGGTAGCAGATTTCATCGGGGCTGAGGACGGGGCGTGCGGTATCGTGCCGCCGTTGTTCGTATCTTTCGCTGATTTCGCTCCACGCCGTATCCACCGCGGCATCGAGATCCGCAGGAATAATCGCCAGGGACCCTGCAGGCAGGTAATGCAGCAGCGAACTCATTCGTTCGTGAAACAACGGCAGGTAATACTCGGTGCCACCCGGCGCATTGCCCTTCGAAACTTCCTGGTATACATGGCTGGCGCTGGGGTCGCCTTCGAAACGCTGCCGAAAACGCCGGCGAAAAAACCGTATGCCGTCTTCGTCCAGCGGATATTCGTGTGCCGGCAGCAGCCGCACCCGGTTCACGCTTTCCGCGGATCGTTGCGTCTCCGCATCGAAGCGGCGCAAGGTATCGATCTCGTCATCGAGCAGATCTATCCGCAATGGAGAATGACCGCCCATCGGAAACAGGTCGACCAGCGAGCCGCGAATCGCGAACTCGCCATGTTCGAATACCTGCGTCACGCGACGGTAGCCGGCAGCAACCAGATCTTCTTGCAAGCCGGCGAGTTCCAGTCGCTGTCCCTTTTCCAGCAGCAAGGATCTGCCGCGCACCCACTCGGGTGTCGCCAGGCGCTGCATCAGCGTGGCGATGGGCACGACGATCACGCCGCGCTCCAGGCGAGGAATTTGCAGCAGGGTCGCGAGGCGTTCCGAAACGATGTCCTGGTGCGGCGAAAACACATCGTATGGCAGTGTTTCCCAGTCGGGAAACTGGCTTACCGGCAGGTCCGCCGGGGCAAAAAACCGGAGCTCGTCACAGAGCCTTGCCGCTTCGGCCGCGCCATTGCAAACCACGATGACCGGTTTGGGGTGCCGGCTGGCAGCGGCACTGATTGCCAGCGCCGGCGCCGCTCCATACAGACGGCCCCAGCGCACCAGCGCAGCAGGCAATTCCGGCAATGGCGGGGAGAAAATATCGCTGTATGTCTTTCCATCGCTCACGGCAATGCGATCCAATCCGATGCTGGGGGGTGGCGATTATTGCACAGGCCGGGCAGGCCCGGGTGCGAGGGGTTGATAGGTGTCTACTTGCTTTCCCGGCGACGCTTCACAAGACCCCCGTACAGATCGCTTCGCCGGTCGCGGAAAAAGGGCCAGTCGCGGTCGAGTTCTTCGTTGCGGCCGAGATCCACATCGGCGAGCAGCACCTGGTCGGCACTGGCTGCGCGGGCGAGCATCTCGCCCTGTGGGCCGCAGGCAAAACTGGAGCCCCAGAATTCGATGTTTGCACCGGAATCGTCGGTTGCCCATTCTGTACCAGTCCGGTTGCAGCAAAGGAGCGGCAACTGGTTGGCTATCGCGTGACCGCGTTGAACCGTGACCCATGCCTCCAGCTGACGTTCTTTTTCATCCGTTTTGTCGCTGGCGTCCCAGCCTATCGCGGATGGATAGAGCAACAGCTGCGCCCCGTCCAACGCCATGAGCCTGGCTGCTTCCGGGTACCACTGGTCCCAGCATACGAGGACGCCAAGACGACCCACCGGCGTGTCGATCGCGTGGATACCGAGATCGCCCGGCGTGAAATAGAATTTCTCGGCATAGCCAGGATCGTCCGGGATGTGGGTTTTGCGGTAACTTCCAGCCAACGTCCCAGCGGGGTTCAGGACCACGGCAGTGTTGTGAAAAAGACCGGTTGCGCCTTTTTCAAAGACCGAGCCGACGATGACGATGCCCAGTTCCCTGGCGAGCTTCCCCAACAGGTCGCTGGTCGGGCCCGGCACGGTTTCAGCGAGATCGAAGGTCCGGGTATCCTCGGTCTGGCAAAAATAGACCGAGCTATGCAGTTCCTGCAACAACACCAATGTGGCGCCATCTGCCGCGGCCTGCCGGATACCTTCCTGACTGCGCTCGAGGTTCTCTTTACGGCTGCCGGTACAGGCATGCTGGACCAGGCCGACCGTTAAATGTTTGCTGCTATTCATTGCGGGTTCTCCGGCCGGTCCAGTAATCCGGCGGGCAATTGCATGGCTGCACAGTGCAATCCGCCACCTTCGTTTATCAGTGGCAGACAATCGATGCTGACCGCCTGCCGGTCTGGAAAAAAGCGAGCGATCAGCTCACGCGCCTCGTGGTCAGCCGGGGACCCGAATGCGGGGACCAGGACCTGCCGATCGGTCAGCAGAAAATTTGCATAACTGGCGGGCAGGCGCTTGCCTTGCGGCCCGGTTATTTTGCCTGGAAAGGGCAGCGGGTGAACAGCAAAGGCTTGTCCATTTTTACGGCGCAGTGCTCGCAACTCGGTCGCCAGGGCTTGCAGGCTTCGATAATGAGGATCATCCCGTTGCTCGCAGGATTGGTACAGCAAGGTTTCCATATTGGCGAACCGGACCAGCATATCTACATGGCCAGCGGTATCGTCGCCCCGTATTTCTCCGTTTTCCAAGATAATAAAATGTTTAATATCAAAAAGTTGAGAGATAAAGTCAATGTATTTAGTTAATATAAGGGGAGCCGGGCAACAACGCTTCAGCCAGCGCCGTGTGGTGATCACGGTGCCGGCGCCATCCGACTCGATGGCGCCGCCTTCCAGTACCTGGTCGAAGCTCAGCATTTCCGCCTGGCCAAAGCCACCGGCGCCATGAATCGTCTCGTTGATCGCGTTGTCCCGGTTTGCCGGGAATTTTTTTCCCCAGCCATCGAAACGAAAATTCAATAACAGCGGCCGGCCTTCGCCGATCAGGGTCAGCGGGCCGTGATCCCTGGCCCAGATGTCATCCGCGGGCGCCTCGATGAAGTCGAGATTGCCCGGAGAACCGCCGGCTTCCTCGATCAAGGTGCGCAGCCGGGTTGCCATGGGGCGGTCTTCGATGATCAGCAACACGCGTTGTTGCCGGCTGGCGAGCGCCGCAATTCTTAGCAAAGAGACTTCGGCGGCCAGCAACGGGTCGTCGCCGGCACGGGCAAAATCCCCGTCCTGACGTGGCCAGGTCAGCATGATGGCGGATTGCGGCTCCCATTCCGCCGGCAGACGGCCGGACAGGGTCATGTGTATCCCGCCGCGCCTGGTGGGGCGGCTTTCAGACCACCATGGCTGGTATACCGCGGCTCAGCCGGATTTTTTCTTCGAGACCGTATGGATGACGTAGCGGTACTCAAAATAAACCACAAATTCTGCGTACTCCCAGCGGGTGATTGGCGGGTCGCCGACCGGGGCGTAGCGCTGGCTCGGTTCACCATAGCGGTTTTCCACCTGGTCCATGCTCATGCCGCGGCCGGGACCGGTTGCAGACTGGGCGATAGTTTCTGCGGAAACCGCGGTGGTCATAATGAACGGACCGGCCATGCCAAGTCCAAGAAAAGCGGCGAGCACAATCGTCCATTTGTTCATAGCGTCTCTCCTTGAGTCCCTGTTCGCGAATATAACACTGTGGCCAGAGAAAAAAAATGTGTTGAATATCATCACTTTCCACCAGTTTTGCGGGGTTTGGCCGGTAACGGGGGGCGATCGCAGGGTGGCGGTTTGGGAAATTTGCCGATGTGCAGGCGGAGGGTCCTCACCGGGATATCGATGGGCCGCGTTATTCAGAACTGCGCCATTGTGATTTAATCGCGGCCCATGTTCCAGGCATTGGAAATTTTCATCGGTCTGCGTTATTTGCGAACCAGGCAACAAAACCGCTTTGTTTCGTTTATCACGCTCGCATCGCTGATCGGCGTAGCGCTCGGCGTCGCCGCGCTGATCGTCGTGCTGTCGGTCATGAACGGATTCGAAAACGAGTTGCGCGGTCGCCTCTTATCGATGACTTCTCATGCGACGGTGGCGGCTGCGCGCGGCGGGATCAGCGACTGGCGGGAGCTTATCGCCAGCGCGCAGCGGCAGCCGGATGTGGTTGGCGCGGCTCCCTATGTGCAGTTGCAGGGAATGCTGGCGAACGGCTCGGAGCTGAACGGCGCGCTGGTTCGTGGCATAAACCCGCGACTGGAAAAGACCGTGGACCGGGTTGGCGACTTTATGGTGCAGGGAACCCTCGACGACCTGCAAACTGCCGGCTACAACATGGTGCTTGGGCGCTTGCTGGCGTTGCGCCTCGGCGTCGATGTCGGCTACCGGGTGACTTTACTGGTTCCGCAAACGGGTCTTACGGCCGGCGACATCAGGCCCAGGGTGAGTCGTTTTACCGTCAGCGGGATTTTTGAGGCCGGTCTCCAGGAACACGATGGCTCGCTGGCGCTGGTCAATATCGACGATGCCGCGAAGCTGGCCGGGCTCGGCGATTCGGTAAGCGGCATACGCTTGCAATTCGACGACGTGTTTGGCGCGCCGGCCGGGATAAAAACCTTCGCCGGCGGTCTGGCCGGCGCCGATCGCTACCGGTTCAGCGACTGGACCGTGGAGAACGCCAGTTACTTCCGCGCGATTCGCATCGAAAAAACCATGATGAGCATTATTTTGCTGCTGGTGGTCGCGGTTGCCGTTTTCAACATCGTCGCCACCTTGATGATGGTGGTCACCGACAAGCGGCCCGAGATCGCGATCCTGCGCACACTGGGGCTAAAACCCGAATCCGTGGTCAGGATTTTCATGATCCAGGGCCTGGTCATCGGCTGGGTCGGGGCGCTGAGCGGGGTCGTGCTGGGCATACTGCTGGCCCTCAATGTCGGTGTCATCATGCCGAAACTGGAGGCGTTGTTCGGTTTCCAGGTCATACCGTCCGATGTTTATTACATCAGCCAGTTGCCATCCGATCTGCATGCCGCCGATGTGATTTTTATTGCCGTGGCGGCCCTCGTGTTATCCGCGCTGGCAACCGTTTTCCCATCACGCCGCGCCGCCAGGGTCGAGCCAGCCGAGGCGCTGCGCTATGACTAGCCCACGCACTAAAGGCCTGCGCCGCAGCCGGTATGAGTATTTCATTGGCCTGCGCTATATTCGCTCGCACGGCGGCAACCGCTTTATTTCGTTTATCTCGATGATCTCGATGCTCGGGATCGCGCTGGGTGTCGCGGTGCTGATCGTCGTCCTGTCGGTCATGAACGGCTTCGAGGAAGAGTTGCGCAGCCGCATCCTGTCGATGACGGCGCACGCGACCGTGT
>JAZFYI010000020.1:0-7118 GCA_036443455.1 Gammaproteobacteria bacterium | reverse complement strand
ACCGGCGGTCCCGCGCTGGGTCCGGCCGTGCTTTACTGGCCGGCGTTGCTGCTGATGATCGCGATCGCGCTGGGGCTCGCGAAAATCAAGCGCACGCCGTTGCGCCGCAGAGACTGGGTGTTGCTCGGTCTCGGTCTGAGCACTTTTTCGTGGGGCGTGCTGATGCTGATGGCGGCCTGGCTGTTCGTCATGGATTATCAGCAGGACATCCGCGACAAGCTCGAAAAACAGCAGTTCAACCTGCTGCAACTGGCGCTCGGGATTTTCTCGGTCGTGGTCCTGTTCCAGTTGCTGACCGCGGTGCCCGATGGCCTGCTCGGTACACCGGATATGCAGATCATCGATTCCGACCGCCAGGACAACACGCTGAACTGGTTCGCCGATCAAGCCGATGGCGAGCTACCGACCGGCAACACGATTACCGCGCCCCTGTGGCTGTACAAGGTAGCGATATTGCTGTGGGCGCTGTGGCTGAGTTTTGCGCTGATCCGCTGGATACCCTGGGCCTGGCGCTGTTACAGCCGGGGCGGCCTGTGGAAAGGCAAGGTGGACACTACGCAGGGCTAATCTTTGACCAGGGGTCGCGGACCAGGCTTATCTGCGCTTGACGTGTTTCCTCAGGCGCTCGCGCTTCTTTTCCTGGCGCGGGGTCAGCTTGTTGCGCCTGCCCGCGTAGGGGTTCTTGCCGCTGCGGAACTCGACGCGTATCGGCGTGCCCTTCAGGCGGAAAACCTTTCTGAAATGATTGATCAGGTAACGCCGGTAACTCGCCTTGACCTTGGCGGTCTGGTTGCCGTGGATGACGATGATCGGCGGATTCCTGCCGCCCTGGTGGGCATAACGTAGCTTGATTCGCCGGCCACCGACCAGCGGATGCGAGTGACGGGTGACCGCGTCTTCGAGGCACGCAGTCAGCTCCGGCGTCGACAGATCGCGCATCGCGGCCGCGTAGGCTTTCCTGACCTCGCCGAGTAATTTACCGACGCCATTGCCATACAGCGCGGATATAAAATGCAGCGAGGCGAAATCGACGAACGGCAGGCGCAACTCGATGCCGCGGCGGGTATTCTGCTTTTGGTCCTCGCTCAAGCCATCCCATTTGTTGATCGCGAGCACGAGTGCCCTGCCGCGTTGCACGACCAGCCCAAGCAAACCGGCATCCTGATCGGTGACGCCTTCGCGGGCATCGATCAATGCGATCACGACGTGGGCGTCGTCGATCGCTTTGAGGGTCTTGATGATGCTGAATTTCTCGACCAGGTCGCTGACCCGGGCCCGCCGGCGCACGCCGGCCGTGTCGATCAGCGTGTAATCGTGTTTGCCACTGGAAAACGGCACGAATACGCTGTCCCGGGTGGTGCCGGGCTGATCGAAGGTAACCAGCCGCTCCTCGCCGAGGAACCGGTTGATCAGCGTGGATTTGCCGACATTGGGGCGACCGACGACGGCGACCCGGATTCCCGGGTACAGGCTGTCGAGATCGATCTTGGTATCCGGGAAATCCTCGAGTACGAGTTCCATCAACGCGCTGATGTTGTGGCCGTGCGCCGAGGAGATCGCCAGCGGATCGCCCAGGCCCAGCGCATGGAATTCGGCGCCGGCGGCATCCGCTTGCAAACCCTCGGCCTTGTTGACCACGAGATACAAGGTCTTGCCCAGGCGACGCAGCATTTCGGCGACATCGGTGTCGCTCGGCATCAGGCCCTCACGGCTGTCCACCATGAACAGGACGACATCGGCTTCGTCCAGTGCGGCCTGTGTCTGCCGCGCCATCAGCGCGGCGATACCTTCTTTCTCGCCTGACAGACCGCCGGTATCGACCACCAGGTAATCTCGCGGCCCGATCTTGCCAAAACCGTATTGCCGGTCCCGGGTCAGCCCCGGCATATCGGTCACCAGCGCATCGCGCGTGCGGGTCAGGAAATTGAACAGCGTGGATTTACCGACATTGGGCCGGCCCACCAGGGCGATGACCGGCAGCCCGCCACCGGGATCCGTGACCGCCGGCGCGTTGCTCAAGGCTCAGTCCTCGGCTACAGGCAGTTTCGCCCGATAAGCAGACAACCGGCCGCCATCGCTTTGTACAAAAACGAGGTCATCGAGCACCAGCGGCGTCGCACTGATCCGGCCACCGCCAACCTTGTTGCGCGCCGCCAGGTGGCCATCGGTCCGCCTGAACCAATGCAGATAGCCCTCAAAATCGCCGGCCACCAGGAAAGCGCCGTAGACCGCGGTCGTGGTCAGCATCCTGCGGTGCAGCGCTTCCTGTTGCCAGAGGATTTCACCGTTGCGCCGCGCCATCGCGACGATGTGGCTTTTGTCATCGGTCAGGTACAGCGTGCTGCCATCGCTGGAGATGCCGCGATGGCTGGACAGCTCGCGTTCCCACCAGGCCTGCCCCGATTCCAGCGCCAGCATCGCAACCCGGCCCTGGTAACCGGCGACGAAAATATCCGCACCCATGACCAGCAACTGTCCGTCGATATCCGACAGCCTTTCGATTTCCGTCCTGCCGGTCGCCGGACTGACCAGCGTGTCCCAGACCGTGGAGCCGTCTACCAGGGAAATCGCCATGACCCGGCCATCGTCAAACCCGCAGATAATGACATCGTCGCTGATTACCGGGCTGGAGTTTCCCCTCAGCGTCAGCCGTGGCACATCCTGCTCGATCAGCCAGACCTGTGAGCCATCGGTCACCGACAGGCCATGAACGCTGCCATCGACCGTTCGCACGACCACGATGTTCCTGCTGATGGCCGGCGTCGACAACACCTCGCTGCTCAGGCTGGTCCGCCAGCGCTGCTGGCCATCCAGGGTGTTCAGGGCGATGACCTCGCCGTTGCCGCTGCCCAGCACCAGCATGCCTTCACCCACGCCCGGTCCACCGGAGAACTCGATATCTATAGAGGTCTTCCAGTAGGTCTTGCCGCTGATCGTATCGACCGCGATGACCTTGCCGTCGTGGCTGGCCGCATAAACGCGGGCGCCATCGCTGACCGGGTTCAGACCCAGGTAAAGGTTCTCCGTATCGCCGCCGATCTTGACGCTCCAGACCTTCCGCACCCGGAATTCACGATCGAAATCGGCCAGTTCAACGGGTGGATCCGCGGGTTCGTCCTTGCCAAAAATTCCACAGCCACCGGCCAGGGTCGCGATCAGCAAGATGGGCAGCAGTCGGTATATCGGGTCGATCATGGATCCTCACCCGGCGCTTCGCTGGATTCCTCACTGGTTTCCGCACTGGATTCCTCGCTGGTTTCCTCGCTGGATTCCTCGCTGGTTTCCTCGCTGGTTTCCTCGCTGGATTCCTCACTAGTTTCCGCACTGGTTTCCTCGCTGGTTTCCTCGCCGAGTTCTTCGGCGGGTTCCTCGGCCAGGCTGTCCAGTTTCATCTGCAGAAACTGAGTGTTGACCACCCCTTGCTCGAACAAACCCAGCGCCTGCCGGTATTCGTCACGCGCGGCCGCTTGATCGACCAGGCCAAAATGGGCGTCTCCCCTGAGTTCGTGGTAACGCGCCGCGAACCGGCCCGGTTTGGGGATAGCCAGTGTTTGCAAGGCGGTGGCATAGTCTGCCTGCTCCATTTGCAGGCGAGCCAGCCGCAGCCGCGCAATGTGCCGGATTTCCTCGTCCCGGGTGTTTTCGAGCACGCCGGACAAATAGCCGGCGGCCAGCTCCGCTTCCGACTGCCCCACGTGATACTTCGCCAGCGCGAACCCGGCCAGGTCGGCGTATGGCGTATCCTGGTATTCAGAGATCAGCCTGGCGCCCACCTCGAGCGCGGTCGCCGCAGCGGCGTTTTCCAGCGCCTCGCTCATCGCCGTATAAGCCTCCGAGCCTTCGCTGGCTCGCGTTTCGCGATACTGTTGCCACTGGTTCCAACCCACCAACCCGGCCACGCCCACGACCAGGCCGGCGAGTATGTACCTGCCATTCTCGCCCCACCATTGCCGCAGTTGTGCTACTTGCTCTTTTTCCGAAAGAAACTCGTCCACTTCGACTCCTGTCCTGATCTAAAGGCCTGGTTCGCCCGCGGCCAGCAATTGCCGCACGCGTTCAACCAGTTCGTCTTGTTCACAGCTTTGCTGCGGCTCGTCGCTGCGCAGCGGTTTGATCGCGATGGTCCCGGCGGCGAATTCTTCTTCACCCATGATCAGGGCCAGTCTTGCGCCGCTGCGATCCGCCCTTTTTAGCTGGCTTTTGAAACTGCCGCCACCGGCATTACAGACCACCGCGATATCATCGGGCGCGTCCCTGAGTTCTTCGGCCAGGCGCATGCCCTTGAACTCGGCCCGGGCGCCGAGCAGCGCAAAAAATACATCGGGTACTGCCGGCTTCGCCGCGCAACCGGCCTGCTCCACCAGCGCAACCAGGCGTTCCATGCCCAGCGCCCAGCCAACGGCCGGCATCGGCTTGCCGCCAAGTTGCTCCACGAGGCCATCGTAGCGGCCGCCCGAACAGACGGCGTCCTGGGCGCCCAGCTTGTCGGATACCCATTCGAACACGGTGCGCGTGTAATAATCCAGACCGCGCACCAGTCTTGGCGCCAGCTCGTATTCGCAACCGGCCTCATCCAGGTAGCGGCGCAAATCCTCGAAATGCCGTGCCGATTCCTGGTCCAGGTAATCGGTGATCGACGGCGCGCCATCGATAATTGTAGCCATTGCGGGATTCTTGCTGTCGAGGATACGCATCGGGTTGGCCTCGAGCCGCCGTCTGCTGTCATCGTCCAGTCCATCTGCTTGAGCGCTGAAATATTCGACCAGTTTTTCCCGGTACACTGCGCGGGATTCCGGGGTGCCCAGGCTGTTGATCTTCAGGGTCAGGCCGCCGATCCCCAGTTCGCGCCAGAGCCGCGCCGACAACAGGATCAGTTCCGCATCGACATCCGGCCCGGCAAACCCCAGCGCCTCGGCATCGAGTTGGTGAAATTGCCGGTAGCGGCCCTTCTGGGGCCGCTCGTAACGAAACATCGCGCCGCCACACCAAAGACGCTGTTGCTGGTTATACAGCAGGCCGTTGCTGAGCCCGGCCCGCACTATGCTTGCGGTGCCTTCGGGTCGCAGGGTCAGGCTCTCGCCGTTGCGGTCCTCGAAGGTGTACATTTCCTTCATCACGATATCGCTCAGCTCACCGATCGAGCGCTTGAACAGTTCGGTGCGTTCGAGCAGCGGCACGCGAATTTCCTGGTAGCCATACCTCGCGAACAGCACCCGAGCGACCGCCTCCACCTTCTGCCAGATGGCAGTCTGCCCGGGCAAGATATCGTTCATCCCCCGAATTGGCTGAATGCCTTTACTCATATGTAGTATGTCCCGGCCGCTCAATATCGAACCGGCTTCTTTCGATCGCCGGCGACAGGCGCCGCTCAATCCCTGGATTATTAATCACTCTCAATCGTGATCTGGGCCGTATTTCCACGGCGTCGCGCATTTTGCAGTGCGAACGGCTCGCCGTCTACCAGGATTTCCACGCCATCGGCAAATCCGAGGAAAATTTCCACGGGCGGTACGCCGATCAGCGTCCGCTCGCTGCCTGCCGCGCCCATCTCATAGACCAGGCGCCGGCCCCGTGCGTCATAAGCTTCGATCCACGATTCACGGTTGAAAAGCACGGTCACCCGCTTGGTGTCTGGCGCCGCTTGCACCGGTGCTTCGGCGGCAGGCGATTCCTCCACCAGGTCGGCATTACCGGCTGCCGCCGGCGGCTCAACCGGGAGCGCGGCACCGCCTGGCGTATCGCGAGCGGCATCGCCGGCCGCTTCGTCGTCTGCGGCTCGCGGCAATACGATCAGTGGCGTCGCCGCGGCCAGCTCGGCGTCATCCATGGCATTGATTCGCTCGACGACCCACAGGACCGCATAAGACAGCGCGACCATCGAAATCGCGAAAGCGACCGCGAGCGCAATCCTGCGAACCCGCCGGTCCCGCCGCATGGCCATTTCGACTTCGGTTGAAACCGCCGCGGGGCTCGGGTCGGTACCCAACGGGTCCATTTGCCCGAACAATTGTTCGCTATCGAGCTTTAGCAGCGATGCATAGTTCCTCAGGTGCCCGCGTACGAAAACCGGTGCGCCAATCAATTCGAAGCGCTCACTTTCCAGCGCATCGATCTGGTACTCGCCAAGATGCAGTTCCGCGGCAACCTGGGCAATCGCAAGACCTTGTTGCTCGCGCGCCTGCCTTAATTGCTGTCCGGGACCGGTCCGGGTCTCGTGTGATTCATCCTGTCTGCCCGGTTCATCCGGCATTTTTCTCCGCCTCCAGCAACCAGCGGACTTCAATGGAATCCGGGAATTTCTCCAGCAATTGCGTCGAATAGGCGCCCGCCGCGGCCTTGTCGCCGAGCGCCTGCTCAACGCGCAGACCCAGCCACAAGGCATCGGGCGTCGCCGCCATCGTACTGGCCATGTAGCGATCCATGAACGCCCTGGCCTGCAGATAAATTTTCTCGGTAAAGCTCAGATCCGCCATCTGCAGGAGCGCGTCGGTGAATTCGGGGTCCGCTCCCAGCGCGAGCCGAAAATACGACTCCGCCTGCCCGGTCTTCCCTTTATCGCGCGCACACACGCCGGCGTTGGTATGGGCAGCGGCCGGCGTTCGGTATAGCGGGTCCTTCACGGCCTTGGCGAAACTTGCCATCGCGTCGTCGTAAGCCCCCCGCTGGCAAAGAAACGCGCCATAGTTATTCAGCGCCGATGAGTTGCTCGGCTCCAGGCGCAATGAATGACGATATTCCGCATCCGCCTCTTCCAGCCTGCCAAGCCGGGTATACAAAACCGCCAGCGCCGTATGGGTATCGGCGCGATCGGGGTCCTGAGCAACCGACTTCGCCAGTTTCTCCAGCGCCACCGCCATCTGACCCTGGCGCATATACGTGACGCCCAGTTGCAATTTGTAGCCGGCGGCGTCGCTGATCGATTCTTTGTCGGGTTCGGGTTTACGCCCGGTGGTCACGCAGGCACTGCTCAATGCTACGGATAAAATAATCCGAAACCGGATGGTCGCTTTCATGCGCTCGATACCTGTAGCTTCAGTTTGTCACCCAGGCGCGACGTGATCCGGTCCGTGACCTTGCCGGCCAGTTGCCCGCAGGCCGCATCGATGTCCTGTCCCCGC
>JAZFYI010000019.1:0-4739 GCA_036443455.1 Gammaproteobacteria bacterium | reverse complement strand
GTAAAGTCGCCGCCGGGATTGGGCAGCGCGATCAGCATGAACCCGCCGCGCGGCCAGATGTGCAATGAATTCCCATCGATCCGGTGTTTGCCGTTCTCATCCGCCGGTATGCGCAATTCCTTGTAAGCGTGGGGCAGTATTTCCTCGTGCGAATCGTAGCCGGAGTAATCCGACATCGTGCGCCGGACGATGGAGCCGCCGCCATCGGTCGCCATCAACCGATCGGCGGTCAGCCGAACGATGCTGTCGTCGTGCGATCTTTTGAATTCCATTTCGCAGCTCTCTGGCTGGAGCGTGTGCAGGCGGTGATCGAAATGAAATTCGACGCCATGTTCTTGCTCGGCCAGGTCCATCAGCCGCTTGTTCAGTTCGCCCCGCGATACCGAGTAAATGACCTCGCCCTCTTTTTGTCCATACGGTTGCAGGAACTGGCTGCCATCGTGGTCGTGGATCATGCGCCCGCGCATGGCAATCAACTGGTCTTCGATCAGGGATAGTGCACCCGCTTCGCGTAGCGCATTGATGCCGCGTTCGGCGAGGGCCAGGTTGATGGATCGACCCGCCGGTATATCCTGTTTGCGCATATCGGCGCGCAATTCATAGACGGAAACCTTGTGTCCCCGTCTTGCCATATAAATCGAGAGCAACGGGCCGGCCAGTCCGGCGCCGACAATGACCAGTTCCTTGTGCTCGCTCATTACAGGCATGCTCCCAGGCGTTCGACGAAACGCCAGACGTCTTCGTGGCTGTTGTATAGAGGAACCGGCGCGGCGCGGATCACGTCGGGTTCGCGCCAGTCGCAAATGACGTCGTTTGCGGCCAGCGCATCGAACACCTCGCGCCGGCTTTCGCGGTCGTTGCGCTGACCGGTCAGGCGTATGGAAAGTTGGCAGCCTCTTTGTTGCGGGTTATCCGGCGTCAGAATCTCCAGTCTGTCACCGAGGTGTTCGTGCAGCAGCCTGGCCATCAACGCGGTCAGCGACAGGGACTTCTCGCGCAAGCGCGCCATGCCGGCTTCGTGGAATATTTCCAGCGAGGTGAGCACCGGCGCCAGCGCAAGTATCGGCGGGTTGGACACCTGCCAGCCCTCAGCGCCGGGCATGGCCTTGAATTCCGGCCCCATCTCGAAACGCGAGTCCTGGTCGTGACCCCACCAGCCGGCAAAACGGGGCAATTCCCGGTCGCTGGCATGTCGTTCGTGGACAAAACAACCGGCGACCGAGCCGGGCCCGCCGTTGAGATACTTGTAGCTGCACCAGGCGGCGAAATCGACGCCCCAGTCGTGTAACCGCAGGGGAATATTGCCGGCCGTGTGGGCCAGGTCGAACCCGGCCAGGCAGCCTTTCTTGTGCGCCGCCTCGGTGATTGCCGCCATGTCGAAAACCTGGCCGGTGTAATACTGCACGCCGGGCAACATGATGAGCGCGATTTCCTCGCCTCGTTCATCGATGAGGCGCAGCAGGTCTTCATCGCGCAGGGTGCACTCGCCATCGCGGGGCGCGATTTCAATCAGCTCCGTGGCCGGGTCCAGCCCGTGAAACAGCACCTGCGATTCCGCGGCGTAACGATCGGAGGGGAATGCGCCTTTTTCGATCAGCAATTTGCGGCGTTCGCCCCGTGGCCGGTAAAAACTGACCATCATCAGATGCAGGTTGACGGTCAGGCTGTTCATGTTGATCACTTCGGTCGGCAGTGCGCCGACCAACTCGGCCGTGTACTCGGTCAGGAAACGGTGATACGGCATCCATGGATGCCGCGAGCGGAAATGGCCTTCGACGCCCAGCCTTTGCCAGTCAGCCAGTTCATCGGCGATAAGCTGCGCCGTGGTTTTTGGTTGCAGACCCAGCGAGTGCCCGCAGAAATAAATCTGCGGATTGCCGTCTTTGCCTGGCGGCAGATGAAACTGGTCGCGAAACGCGCCGAGCGGATCGCGGGCATCCAGTTTTCTAGCGTCAGCTACAGTGAAAGACTGCTTGTCCATTCGCGTCCGTGCCCTGGTTTATTGTTTTGCCGCGGGTTGCAGAAACTGTTTTCGGTCGAGGTTGAGCCAGTACAGCGCGGTGCCATGCAGCAGCCTCGCCGCGGTTTGCTCGTCGAGGTCCATCGATTCGATCATGCGACCGGGCACGTGCTCGCCAAGCGGGAACGGGTAATCGCTGCCGAGCGCTATTTGCTCGGCGCCCATCAGCTTGATCATGTAGCGCAGCATCTCGGGATCGTGCACCAGCGAATCGATAAAAATTCGGTCGATGTACGAGCGCGGGTTGATGTCGTTATCGACCGCGACCAGGTCCGGTCGTACATTGAAGCCGTGCTCGATGCGGCCAAGCGTCGCCGGGAAAGCGCCGCCGCCGTGGGCAAAGGCGACCCGCAGGCGGGGCAGCCTTTCGAAAACGCCGCCGAAAATCATCGAGCAAATGGATAGCGACGTCTCCGCCGGCATGCCGACCAGCCACGGCAACCAGTACTTGGACATGCGTTCCCGACCGAGCATTTCCCAGGGGTGGACGAAAATCGCGGCGCCCAGGTCCTGGGCTGCCTCGAAAATCGGGAACAATCGCGGGTCATCGAGGTTCCAGCCGTTGATGTGGGTGCCGATTTCTATCCCGGCCAGCCCCAGTTCCTTGACGCAGCGCTCCATTTCACCGATCGCCAGCTCGCAATTTTGCATCGGTACGGTGCCCAGGCCGATAAAACGCGCCGGTTTGCCGGCGACCACGCCGGCGATGTGGTCGTTGAGCAGGCGGGACAGATCGAGCGTGTCTTTTGGCCTTGCCCAGTAGCTGAACATGACCGGAACAGTGGACAGTACCTGCACATCGACGCCATGTTCGTCGCACTCGGACAGCCGCTTGTCCGCACTCCAGCAGTTCGACCCGATATCGCGAAACGGCTTGCCTTCTAGCAACATGCGCGCACACCCGGGTCCGTGGTGTTCGAGTTGTGCGAAGCCCCCGTAACCATACCGTGCTTTCAGGTCGGGCCAGTTCTCAGGCAGTACATGGGTGTGTATATCGATCTTCAGCATGGTCGCCGGGGCCGTTATGGTTTCTGCATAACGGTGCCGCACCGATCGCAAGTACGGTTTCTTTCATTCGACCAGAAGCGGTCGAATACGGGCGTGAGCTGCGTTTCGATATTGCTCACGTGCAGATATTCTTCGTATAACTTGTGGTTGCATTTCTCGCAAAACCACATGAAGCCGTCCTTTTCTTCCTTGCGGCGCTGGCGTTCGATGACCAGTCCGATGGTGTTGGCAAAGCGCTGCGGCGAATGCGGCATGCGTGCCGGTAGCAGGAAAATTTCACCCTCGCGAATCGGGATATCCACGGGTTGCCCGATCTGCATGGTTTTTAGCAGCATGTCGCCTTCGAGCTGGTAGAAAAACTCCTCGCCTTCGTCGTAATGGTAATCCTTGCGGCTGTTGGGTCCGCCGACGACCATGATGATGAACTCGCTGTCGCTAAACACCTGTTTGTTGCAAACCGGCGGTTGCAGGACATCGCGATGCTCGTCTATCCATTGCTTGAAATTGAAAGCGGCAAGCTGGTTCATTCCGGGCCTCCTTGGTCACCGGTGGTGGCGATACATTTTAATTCAATGGCGATGGGTGTGGGCAGGGAGCTGATCTCGACCGTTGTGCGACAGGGTTGGTTTGCGCTGAAATACTCGGCGTAAATTTCGTTAAAGGTGGCAAAATCGCTTTTCATATCGGTCAGAAAAACCGTGACATCGACCAGGTCGCCCCAACCCAGGCCAGCCGCTTCGAGTACGCTGCGGACATTGGCAAAAACCGCGTGGCACTGGGCCGCCATGTCGTATTCCTGGATTTCCCCATTCTCGCCAAGCACCAGGCCGGGGATTTCGTCGGTTTCCGGGCTACGCGGGCCCATGCCGGACAAAAACAGCAAATCGCCGACTCTGCGCGCGTGCGGGTAGGCGCCCATCGGTTTTGGTGCGCCCCCCGCTCTGACTATTTCACCCATTTCTCATCCTTTGGCCCGATTTCTTTAGCGATACTTGATGCAGACGTTGCGTGGCTCGGTAAAAAAGCGCATCGCCTCCAGACCGCCTTCGCGGCCGACCCCCGAGTTCTTGACGCCGCCCATCGGCGTGCGCAGATCTCTCATCATCCAGGTATTGATCCAGATCAGCCCGGCCTGCAGTCGTTCCGCCATGCGGTGGCAACGCCCGATGTCGCCGCTCCACACCGATGCCGCCAGGCCGTATCGCGTGCCGTTGGCGATGCTCAGCGCCTGCGCCTCGTCTTCGAACGGGATCAGGCTGACCACCGGGCCGAAAATTTCTTCCTGGTTGCAGTCGCTGTCCGCCGCCAGGCCGTCGATGACCGTCGGCTCGATGAACCAGCCATCGCGGCACCGTTCCGCACCCGGTTCGATCGCGCCGCCGCCGGTCAGGATCTTGCCACCCGCCTGGCGGGCTTTTTCCACGCAATCCAGGATCTTGTCGCGATGGGCCAGCGATACCACGGCGCCTTGTTCGGTGTCTTCGTTTAGCGGGTCGCCAATTTGCAGCGCTCCAACACGGCTCACGAACTCATCGCGGAATTTTTCATAGACCGATGATTCGACCAGCACGCGGGAACCGCACAGGCATATCTGCCCCTGGTTGCTATACCCCGCGCGCACGACGCCAGCCATCATCGGCTCCCAGTCGGCATCGGCAAAAACGATGCTGGGATTCTTGCCGCCCAGTTCCAGCGACAGCTTGCGAAACTC
>JAZFYI010000018.1:0-6743 GCA_036443455.1 Gammaproteobacteria bacterium | reverse complement strand
CACTCTTTCCCCACCCGCGACAAACGGCTCGCCGGCATCGACCGGCAACGGGGGTGCCTGGTTCACCGCGTTGATGACCCGGATCAGCGCGTCCTGCATATCGGTGTCGATATCAAAAGTCAGTGTGATACGACCGGAGCCGCGACTGACATTACTGGTAATTTCCGTCACGCCCGGGATAAATCTGAGAATGCTCTCCTGCGGCTCTACGATATTGGCCTCGACCTCTGCCGGTGCCGCCTCGCGCCAGTTATTGAAAACCGTAATCTGTGGTCGCGAAATGTTGGGCAATAACTGGATCGGTAGCTGGTACAGCGCCAGCGCACCAAACAACGCGAGCAAGGCGACGACGACCGCGATCGCAGCGGGGTTCTGCAGGCTTTTTTCGGTGAGCGTCATGGTTGGTCTGGTTTCTGTTTGATGTCCGGTGTTCCCGGTCCGTTGCAAGCGGCTTGAACCTGAGCGTTACATTACGTGAGTCCAGCGAGCCTTTGGTGTGGGTTGGCGCGGTGATAAAACCACTGGTCGCAAAGGCTCGGGCGCATGCGGACACGGAAAAACGCCCTGTCGATCACCATGCACCTCCTGCCGTACCGACGCCGAAACCATCGGCGGCGAAGCGCTGAACGGAACAAGAAAAAGACGAGCTCGCATGATTCAGGCCGGCAACAGATTTGCCGCTTTAGTCTGACCTTTTTGCAATGCCTGATCGCGGGCAGTGTTGCCCTGGTCGTCGGTTATCGCCGTATCGGCGCCGTCCTCGAGCAGCAGCTTGAGCATATCGATCAAGCCGTTTGCCGCGGCGGCCATCAAGGCGGTATAGCCACCATGTTGTTTGGCATCGATGTTGGCGCCGGCGGCCAGCAGGTGCCTGGCGCTGGCCACACATTTGCCTGCCACGGCGCCATGCAGTGCGGCAAGCAGGCTGCCCGGCGCCTGGTAATCGACCTCGGCGCCCGCCGCAATCAGCACTGCAACGGCGTCCGGTCGGCCAAAAAAGGAGGCAAGCCCCAAAGCCTGGAAGCCATCCGGCGCCACCGTATGTACTTGCCCGGGTTGCTCATCGAGCAGATTTTTTGTCCGTAGCACATCGCCGATAGCCGCCGCCTCAAACAAATCGAGTTCGTCAACCAACGGCTTGATCTCGTCGAGCCAATCAGCTCGTCGGTGATAAAGCATCCACATCAGCAAGGACAAGCCCTGTTCGTTCCTGGCCTGGGCGAGAGATGGATCATTGGCTATCAGCGCCTGAAATCCGTCCCGATCGTCTGCCGCAACAGCGGCGAAGATTTTTTCATTTGCGGGCATTTCTCTCCCTCTCTAAACAGGATGCCCGAGCATTTAATTACAGTTTTCTTTGTTTTGGCTTGTTTATTCAAATATAGCAGGTGGCGCGAGCTTTGGCTGTAGTCTGGCCGGTGCCATTCCTGCGCCCACCCGATGTCCATACTCGGTTTCACACGACCGGACGGCCATACTGCAGTATTATCTGAGTCGACCGGCAAGGGGCTTCTCGTGTCACGATGAAACCAACCGCTTTCTACATTCCAAAGCACGTTCGTGCCTGCGTGGCGAGCTTCTCTTTGTTGTTGCTTTTCCCGATAGATGTTGCAAGTCAGTCCTTAAGGGACTGGGTCGACGTCAACTGCGAAGCATGCACCGAGCTAATGACGGAGAAAACCGGTATTTATATCCTCGAAAAAGGCGAGGAGGCATTGCTGGGGCGCGCGTGGCTGGCGCAACATGCCGAAAAAACGATCGACATTCAGTACTTCATATGGAGCACTGACAATATCGGGACGCTTGCCGCTGAAATGCTGTTGCGCGCGGCCGATCGGGGGGTAACGGTTCGGGTCCTGGTCGATGATTTTCTTATTGATGCTGAAGACAATACATTGCTGCTGCTTGCTGCCCACCCGAACGTACACATTCGAATTTACAACCCGAAGTACACGGTCGGGACCTCCTTTTTCCGCCGCATCGCAAATTTAGTCTTTGATTTCCGTGACACCAACCAGCGCATGCATGACAAGACTGCGATATTCGACGGCCTCGCTGGCATTACCGGCGGGCGCAACATGGCTGACGAATATTTTGATTTCGATCAGGAGTACAACTTCCGCGATCGGGACATCCTGCTCCTGGGACCCGCTGTCCAGGATATGAGCGCCAACTTTACTGAATTCTGGGAAAGCTCCCTGGCGGTTCCGGTTGAACAGGTGCTGGAAGACCTGGACGACCCATCATCTGAAGGGGAAGCGCACCTTTGGTACGAGGAACTGCATGCATATGCCAGTGATCCGGGGAATTTTGAGCCTGCGATACGAACCGCAATCGAAGAGGTGCCAGAATACTTCCCCGAAATGTTACGGGCGATGGTTTGGGAAGACGCCAGATTCATCAGCGACAAACCGGGTAAGAATACCGGAGAGTCCGGGTTATCGGGTGGCGGGGAATCGACGCAGGCGTTGATTGCCGCGATAAAAGAGGCAAAGCACTCAATACTGATTCAATCCCCGTACCTGATTCTGCCGAAAGACGGCATCGAGTTATTTGCCGATTTGCATCAGCGCGGCGTAAGAATTCGCATATCCACCAACTCGCTGGCATCTACCGACAACCTGGAAGCCTTTAGCGGCTATCATAAGCAAAGAACCAAACTGCTCGATGCAGGAATCGAGCTATACGAGTACAAACCACACCCGCAAATTCAGACAGAGTTGGTCGAGCGCTATCCGGAATTGGCGCACAAAAATCCTGTTTTCGCCCTGCATGCCAAGAGTATGGTGATCGACGATGGCAAGGTATTTATCGGCACTTTCAATCTCGATCCACGGTCTGCGAATCTAAATACTGAAGTTGGTGTGCTGGTCGACAATCCACAATTGGGACAGCAACTGACGAACAGTATCGAAAGAGACATAAGACCGGAGAACAGCTGGCAAACGACATACGATTTTAATCCAGACAAGGAAGTTGGTCGCGGCAAGCGATTTAAACTGCGGCTTATCAGGCTGCTGCCGATAGACCCGATCCTGTAGTCGGCGCTAAAGGCTGGCTGATGGGGCTCGATCCATCGGTTCTATTTGAATCCGGGCAGTAATCCGCTGAGTGTCGCACCCGCAACGACCATCAGGAATGCAGCGATATCGAGATATGGCAGCGGAGCATTGCCGAAACCAAAAAGAGCAAGCAGCGCTACGCCCATGCAAATCAGGACAGCACCACCGACCTGCCTCGCCGCCGCCGGGACAGCCGCATCGGGCGCGCGCACACGCCTCTCCAATGGCGCCAGCAGCAATGCTACCGGCAATAGCACCGCATATAGAAAGGTTATCCAAAGCGGGCGAGTAAGCCACCACCCGGAGCTCCCGGGTTCGAATTCCAGTCCCACGCCTCCGGCCAGGTAGGCCAGCGAAACAATAATCACCATAACCGTCAGATGCCAGAGATAGACCGTCATGATCATGCTGTTGATCAAGACCGTTGCGGCCCAGACACGCAGACCGGATAACATTCGCCGCATCGGTTTTTCAATCGCCAACAACAAACCAAACTGAACAATCGCCAGCGCCAGCAAAGTAATTTTCGGCGGGGCCGTGTTGCTCAGGCCCTCATCCGGTGAACCCACCATGGCCAGAGGATATGGCCCCATAAAAATCAGCAACACCAGCACCAGCAAACCCAGTGCCGAGTAAGTCAAAAGCCGGGCGGGACTCCCCATACGACCGTCCCGCCATGCGTAACCCAGGTGGTGCACAGCGAGCCAAACCCAAAAATAGTTACTCCAGCCCGCCCAACGAAGGTCCGCCATAAAAAAGAGGGCATCGACAAGCACGCCGCCGGCCACGAAAACCCAGAACGATGCGAAACCCCAGCGCCGCCATGCGTTGTAGGTTGCCGGAGCGAGCACGACAACCATGATGTAGATCGCGAGAAACCAGATGGGTATCAACGCGGCTCGTGACGCCAGCCCGATGACGCCGCTGCTGACATCCCAAAAATACAAGAGTAAGGCAAAAATTGCCCAGCCGAGCAACAAGACAAGCAGCGGGGTAACCAGTCGATTCAACCGGGCCGCCAGCCAGCCCGCATAACCAATTTCACGGCGGCGCGCGCTTTCCAGCGAGACGGCATTCGCGTAACCACCAACGATGAAAAATATCGGCATCACCTGGAACAACCAGGTCAGCCACTGTGTATCGGGTTGAATCCTCAGGAGAGTACCCGGCGTTAGCGAACCGTCCTGGTAATACAAAGCGACGATCAGCCAGTGACCGGTGATTACCGCCAGGATCGAAACGGCGCGAAGAAAATCGACATACCGATTCCGCTCTACAGGCGTTTTTGCGGCCATGTCTTTGGCCTGCGACCAGATGCTTATCATGCGCTCTCCCCGATTTGCAGTATGGGCAGGTCGATAGTGTACCTTTTTTGATCGGTTGGGATTCCCCCGCACCAAGTATTAAGAAGGCCTTGGCCTTGCGGGTCCCACCTTCGTCATCTGTTGGTGATGAATGGAAAAGTCCAGCGATTTCAGTCCAACGCGATCGCTCAATTCAGGTTTTCCTCGACCGGCTTGCCGTTTTGTTTGTAAACCACCCCGCCCTTCATCACGAAATCCACATGCTGAAGCAGGTTGATATATTCCAACACGTCTCCACGCACGGCGATGATGTCGGCTTTTTTGCCCGCAGATACCGTGCCCAGTTCATCTTCGACGCCCATCATGACGGCGGGCCAGTAAACCGCCGCGCGGATCACATCCATGACCGGCATACCCATGACGCGGACCAAGACATCCATCTCGTTCCACGTAGACTGACAGTGAAATTTCATTGGGATACCGCTGTCGGTGCCCACAAGAAAAACCACTCCTGCTTCGCGCAGTTGCGCTATTTTTCTTTTCAGCGTTGGTTTACGCAACGGCGTCAGGCGTGTATAGCCAAGCTGTCCCGGGTTGTTAATGGATGCACGAATATCGGCGATCGTATCTGCTTTGAGGCCACGCTCCCAACAATCATCATCGAGTTTTTCCGGGTTCGCAACCGTACGGTCGAAGTTCCACAGGCCTTCGACTGTCGGTGTCCAGTAAAGAGGACCGCCGGCGATACGGCCAGTCGCCGTACGCTCTTTCAGGGCTACCATGATATCGGCCGGATATTCGGGCGCTGTAGTCAGTCCCGTATGTTCGAAATTATCGACGCCGATCTCGAGGCCGACACGGATTTCGTTCGGGCGGTGAGCATGCGCGACAACTTTCATTCCGCGCGCATGGGCTTCATCGACGATCGCCTTGCCGATCTTGCGCGGGAGTTTGTCCTGATCGATCAGCTTCACGATGACCATGCCGGCATCATCCAGCTTCGCAACTTTTGCCCGTGCATCCGCCACCGAGCGCACCGGCCAGCGATAGGCTTCTTGCCAGTCCTCGACTTCTGCCTGCAGAAACGGTCCGGACATAAAAAGGCGCGGCCCCGGTATTTCCCCGCGATCGATCCGCTCCTTGACTGATTTTGACGGCTCGAGCGGCGCGCCAAGGTCACGGGCCGATGTCACACCGGCCAATAAGAGATGGCTTGCCGTAGCGGGCATGATTTCATCTGCAAGCCGATCGAGATAAGTTGCCTGCCAGTGAGGATAGTCGGCATGGCCGCTAAGCATGAGATGCGCATGGCTTTCCCATAAGCCCGGCAAGACATCCATACCGTCCGTTGAGATGATTTTGTAGCCATCAGGCACTGGCAGCGTGTCTACTGTCCCAACTTTTACGATCGTATCATTTTCAATCAGAATAACGCTGTTCTGGATCGGCGCAAAACCATAGCCATCGATCAGGCGACCCCCTACCAGCGCCGTCCTGTCCTGCGCATAGGCGCCAGATATAGAGGCAGACAAAATGATGAATGCTGCGCAAAGAGTCTTGACCATGTGTCCCATTCAAGCGTCCTCCCGGCATGATTTCGAAACAGCTTATGCGCAACGGATGCCTGAAGCAAAAAGAGAAACGGCACGGTTCCCCCCGCTTACGCTACGTTCAGCTGATCGACGGTCAAGGATTGACGTCTCTTCCACTCAGGAGCCGGATTCGGATAGTCGTCACGATAATGATTACGCCGTCAGCTCTCGCCGATCCAGGCATCACAATTTTTTCTATCCGCCGGACGACAGCATTCGCTCCACCGCAATGCGGGCGCGGTTTGCGACAGCCGGATCGATTTCCACACGTGGCTCAAGTGTTTCCAGTGCCTGGTAGATATTCGCCAGCGTTATGCGCTTCATGTGCGGACACAGATTACAAGGCCGGATAAATTCCACATCGCTTATATCTGCAGCGACGTTGTCGCTCATCGAACATTCGGTGACCATTAACACCCGGGTTGGGCGCTCTGTTTGCACGTAGTTTTGCATTTGCGCGGTTGAGCCAACGAAATCAGCAACCCTCAGAACGTCGGGCGAACATTCAGGATGCGCGATGATGGTCAACTGATCATAATTTTGCCGGTATTCCTCAAGCTCTTGTGCCGTAAAACGTTCATGCACTTCGCAACGGCCTTGCCAGGCGATGATCTCGACGTCGGTTTGTTGGGCAACGTAATTTGCAAGGTATTCATCCGGGAGAAATATGACTTTATCGACACCCAGCGACTCGACGATTTCGACTGCGTTGCCGGACGTGCAGCAAATATCGGATTCCGCCTTAACCTCGGCACTGGTATTCACATAGGTTACGACCGGTACAC
>JAZFYI010000017.1:0-9909 GCA_036443455.1 Gammaproteobacteria bacterium | reverse complement strand
TATGGCCGACCCAGCAATATCAACAACACGCAAAGCTATGCCTCGGTACCGAGCATTCTTCGCAACGGCGCGACATGGTTTGCCGATCTGGGCAGCGAAGGCTCGGGCGGGCCGTGCGTTTTCTCGGTTTCCGGGCATGTCAACAAACCGGGCAATTTCGAAGTCGGGCTGGGCATATCATTCAGGGAATTGCTCGAACTCGCCGGCGGCGTACGCGACGGCAACAAACTGAAGGCGGTGATTCCCGGTGGATCATCGGTCAAGGTGCTGCCGGCGGAAATCATTCTCGAGTGCAACATGGATCACGGCTCGTTGCAGGGAGCGGGTTCATCGCTGGGTTCCGCCGGGGTGATTGTAATGGATGAAACCACTTGCATGGTCAGTGTGCTCGAGCGCCTGTCACGATTTTATTTTGTCGAGCAATGCGGCCAATGCACGCCATGCCGCGAAGGCACGGGCTGGATGAACCGGGTGATAAGGCGAATCATGAGCGGCAAGGGGCGGCCCGAAGACCTGGAGATGTTGCTCGATGTCGCCGGTCGCATCGAAGGGCACACGATTTGCGCGCTGGGCGATGCGGCGGCATGGCCGGTGCAGAGTTTTATCGAACATTTCGGGCATGAATTCATGTACATGCTGGAGCATCGCGGACGAAGCATCGTTGAGCAAAGGGGCAAAGTTGCGGCCTGAAGCAGGGTATAAGAAGCGGAACAAAACTGAATGAGCGAAGATTTTGTCAACATCGAGATAGACGGCGTACCGACCACGGCACGCAAGGGGCAAATGATCATCGAAGTGACCGATGAGCAGCGCGTCTATGTGCCGAGATTTTGTTACCACGAGAAACTGACGGTCGCCGCCAACTGCCGGATGTGCCTGGTCGAAGTCGAGAACGCGCCCAAGCCTTTGCCGGCCTGTGCGACGCCGGTCGCCGATGGCATGAAAGTGTTTACCCGCTCGGAATATGCCCGCGGCGCGCAGAAAGCGGTCATGGAGTTTTTGCTGATCAACCACCCGCTGGATTGCCCCATCTGCGACCAGGGCGGCGAATGCGAACTCCAGGACCTGGCGATGGGTTATGGCAAGGACTCGTCGCGATTTACCGAGCGCAAAAGGGTGGTCGAGGACAAGAACATCGGCCCGCTCATTTCGACCGATATGACGCGCTGTATCCAGTGCACGCGTTGCACCCGGTTTACCGAGGAGATCGCCGGGTTCCAGGAACTCGGCACGATCGGGCGTGGCGAGACCATGCAGATCAGCACCTACATCGGCAAGACGGTCGATCATGAATTGTCGGGCAACGTCATCGATCTGTGCCCGGTCGGCGCGCTCAACAACAAGCCGTTCAGATTTCGGGCGCGAAGCTGGGAGATGCAACAGGTTCCGCTGGTGTCGCCGCACGATTGCACCGGCGCCAACCTGTTTGGCCACGTGCTCAGGGGAAAGCTGTTGCGCGTGGTGCCGCGAACGAACGAGGAAATCAACGAGACCTGGATTTCCGATCGCGACCGTTATGCATGTTATGGCATTTACGCCAGCGACCGCGTCGAACAGCCGCTGGTCAAGAGCAAGGGCGAGTGGCGCGAGACCGGCTGGGAGGATGCGCTCGCACGAGCCGCGGCCGGCTTGAAGAAAATCTCGACGGAAAAAGGACCCGGGCAGATCGGCATGCTGGCATCGCCAAACAGCACGCTCGAGGAGTTTCACCTGTTATCGCGCCTGGCAGATGGTTTGGGCACCAAAAATATCGATCACCGTTTGCGGCAGACCGATTTCTCGGACCAGGATGCGGACCCGGTATACCCATGGCTGGGCACCGATATCGCCGGCCTGGAGAAACTCGACGCCGCCTTGATCGTCGGTTCGAATTTACGCAACGAAGTTCCGCTGCTGGCCCACCGGATCCGCAAGGCGGCGGTTGCTGGCGCGGGCATCAGTTTCCTGAATCCGCGCGAGTACCGCTACCTGTTTCCGGTCGCCGCTTATCTGGTTGCGGATGACATGGCGGGAGAGTTGGCGGCGCTGGTGGCCGCCGCTGAAGGCGGTAAGTCCGCCAATGCCGAACACCGGAAAATAATCGCCAGCCTCAATGACGGGACCGCCGGCATGATTTTGCTGGGCCACCTTGCCCAGCGTCACCCGGCCTGGGCCGGTATCCGGGCGATGGCGGCGAAACTGGCCGGCCTGACCGGCGCCAGCCTCGGTTATATCCCCGATGGCGGCAATGCCGTAGCCGGCTGCCTGGCCGGTGTGCTGCCCCATCGCGATGCGGGCGGCAAATCGACAGCGGATGCGGGTCTGGATGCAGCCGCCATGCTGGCGAGTAATTTGTCGGCTTATTTGTTGCTTGGTTGCGAGCCGGAATTCGACTGCGCAAATGGCGAAGCCGCGCTCAAAAGCCTGGCGGCAGCCGACCTGGTAGTCGCCATCGGCAGTTTTGCCAGCGACGCGATGAAGGAATACGCCGATGTAATCCTGCCGACAGGCAGTTATGCGGAAACACCCGGCACCTATGTCAACGCGGAAGGGCGCTGGCAGAGTGTGACCGCGGCAGCGGCGCCGGTCGGGCAATCCAGGCCGGCGTGGAAAGTTCTGCGAGTCCTCGGCAACCTGCTGGATCTGGATGGCTTCGATTACCAGGATTCGCAACAGGTCAGGGACGAACTGGCGGAAACCCTGGGTGAGATCGGGCCCGACAATGCCTATCATGGCGATCGCGAGCACGCAGATGCGGCGGGCGGCGCCGGCGAGGCGCACGATGTGCCGATGTATCGCACCGACGCCATCGTGCGCCGGTCCCGGCCCCTGCAGGAAACCGTGCAGGAGTCACCGGCGAGTCCGGCGGTGGTGAGTTTCTGAGATGGGCGGGTTAATGGATTCCATGCTTGCCACGTGGATGGGTATTCCGGAGTGGGTCCGGGAACTGCTGATCATTTTCCTGAAGATCATCGTCGTGGTGCTGCCATTGATCATTTGTGTCGCGCTGCTGACTTTTTTCGAGCGCAAAGTCATCGGCTATATGCAGAACCGCATCGGCCCGAACCGCGTCGGGCCAATGGGCTGGGGACAGCCGTTTGCCGATACGCTCAAGCTGATGCTCAAAGAGATCATTATTCCGACCAATTCCGATCGCTTTCTTTTTCTGATCGCGCCGGTGTTGTCGATCCTGCCGGCGTTTGCCGCCTGGGCGGTTATCCCGCTGAATCCGGGGTTTGTGATTGCCGATATCAATGCGGGACTGCTTTACCTGCTCGCGCTGACATCGTTTGGTGTCTACGGCGTTATTCTTGGGGGCTGGGCGTCCAATTCGAAGTATGCGTTGCTGGGGGCCATGCGCACGGCGGCGCAAATGGTCGCCTATGAAATAGCCATGGGTTTCGCGCTGGTGGGCGTGTTGATGGCCGGCGGCAGCCTCAATCTTGGGGAAATCGTAATGGCCCAGCAGGGGGGCATGTCGCAATGGTTCATGCTGCCGTTGTTGCCGTTATTTTTTGTGTTTTTTATATCCGGTGTGGCCGAGACCAACCGCGCGCCGTTCGATGTTGCCGAGGGCGAGTCAGAGATCGTCGCCGGGTTCCATGTCGAATATTCGGGCATGGCGTTCGCGATATTCTTTCTTGCCGAATACGCCAATATGATCTTGATAGCGGCGTTGACGTCGATATTCTTTTTGGGCGGTTGGCTATCGCCGTTTGAAGGTATGCCGATCGTCGGCGACAGCTGGCTCGCGGAGCCGTCGTTTTTCTGGTTATCGGTGAAGATCGGCTTGTTCCTGTTTTGTTTCCTCTGGTTTCGCGCAACGTTTCCGCGTTATCGCTATGACCAGATCATGCGGCTCGGCTGGAAAGTTTTTATACCGATCACGATAGTCTGGATTTTTGTCGAGGGCGTCATGGCGGCGATGAAAGTCGGTCCGTGGTCGGTCTGAGGTGGTGAGATGAATCAGGTCCGTAGTCTGCTCAAAACCTTCTTCCTCTGGGAGCTTTTCCAGGGCTTGAGCGTGACCCTGCGCAATCTTTTCGTCAAAAAATTTACGCTGATGTATCCAGAGGAAAAAACGCCACTATCCCCGAGGTTTCGCGGTTTGCACGCACTGCGGAGTTACCCCAACGGCGAGGAACGATGCATCGCCTGCAAACTGTGCGAGGCGGTGTGCCCGGCATTGGCCATCACCATCGAGTCGGATGTTGCCGAGGACGGCACCCGCAGGACGACGCGTTACGATATCGACCTGTTCAAGTGTATTTACTGTGGTTTTTGCGAGGAAGCCTGCCCGGTGGACGCCATCGTCGAGACGCGTATCCATGAATACCACATGGAAAATCGTGGCGAAAATATCATGACCAAGGAAAAATTGATGGCGATCGGCGACAAGTACGAAGCGATGATCGCCGCGGACAAGGCGGCGGATGCCCGCTACAGATAAGTAATAACTTTTCGGAATCAGGAACTGACACTTTGTTTCAAGACATTTTATTTTACTGGATTGCGTTTGTGGTGGTGGTTGCGGCACTGGGCGTGATATCGGCCCGCAATCCAATCCATTCGGTGATGTTCCTGGTGCTGGCATTCGTCAGCAGCGCCGTGTTGTGGATGCTGCTGGAGGCGGAATTCCTGGCGATCGTCCTGGTGCTGGTCTATGTCGGCGCGGTCATGGTGTTGTTCCTGTTCGTCGTGATGATGCTGGATATCAACGTCCAGCCCATGCGCGAAGGCCTGACCCGGTATGCACCGCTGGGTATCGGCGTCGCCGTGGTGGTCATCCTGGAAATCGCGCATGTCGTCTGGTTCAAGGCGCAGGGATTCAGCCTGGGTGTGGCGCCACAACCCGCACCTGCCGATTATTCGAATACCGAAGCGTTGGGCGCGGTGCTTTATACCGAGTACGTCTATCCGCTGGAACTGGCCGCGGTGCTGCTGCTGGTCGCGATTATCGCGGCGATAGCGCTGACCATGCGGCAACGGCCGGGGTTGAAAAAACAGAATATCGCGAAGCAGGTTGCGGTACGCGCTGAAGACCGGGTGCGCCTGGTAAAAATGAAGACGGAGAAAGAGCAATGAGCATAGGTCTGACTCATTACCTCCTGCTCAGCGCAATTTTGTTCAGCATCAGCGTGGCCGGCATATTCATCAACCGTAAAAACGTCATCGTGCTGCTGATGTGTATCGAGTTGATGGTGCTGGCGGTCAATTTCAATTTCATCGCGTTCTCACATTACCTCGGCGATCTCTCCGGTCAGATTTTCGTATTTTTCATCCTCACGGTCGCGGCCGCCGAATCGGCGATCGGGCTGGCCATCCTGATTTTGCTGTTTCGTAACCGCAGCAGCATCAATGTGGAAGACATGGACGGCATGAGGGGCTGACCTTGGAAAATATTTATCTGACCATCGTTCTCGCCCCGTTGCTTGCCGCCATCGTCGCCGGCCTTTTTGGGCGGCAAATTGGCCGCGCGGGCGCCCACTGGGTGACCATCCTGGCGGTCGGCCTGTCCTGCGGGCTTTCGCTATATGTACTCAAGGGGATCGTCGTTGATGGCGATCCTGTGTTCAATGGCGCCGTTTATACCTGGGCCGATATCGATGGCCTGCACATGGAAGTCGGCTTTCTGATCGACCGTCTTGCCGCGCTGATGATGGCGGTCGTGAGCTTCATATCGTTCATGGTGCATATCTACACGATTGGCTATATGAGAGACGACCCGGGCTACCAGCGGTTCTTCAGCTACATCTCGCTGTTTACTTTCTCGATGCTGATGCTGGTGATGTCGAACAACTTCGTGCAGTTGTTTTTCGGCTGGGAAGCGGTCGGCCTGGTGTCTTATCTGCTGATCGGTTTCTGGTACAAGCGGCCGACCGCGATTTTTGCCAACCTGAAAGCGTTCCTGGTCAATCGGGTCGGTGATTTCGGTTTTATACTCGGTATTGCCGGGATCTATTACTACACCGGCAGCATGGATTACACGCAGGTATTTCAACAAGCGCCGGCGTTGACATCGCAAACCATGCAGATTTTCCCGGGAATGGACTGGCAGGTACTGTCGGTGATTTGCATATCATTGTTCATCGGCGCCATGGGTAAATCGGCACAAGTCCCGCTGCATGTCTGGCTGCCCGATTCGATGGAAGGCCCAACCCCGATTTCAGCCTTGATTCACGCCGCTACCATGGTGACCGCCGGCATATTCATGGTCGCGCGGATGTCGCCGCTGTTCGAGCTGTCGACGACCGCACTGGGTTTCGTCCTGGTGATCGGCGCATTGACGGCCTTTTTCATGGGGCTGCTGGGTGTCGTACAAAACGATATCAAGCGGGTGGTTGCCTATTCGACGATCAGCCAGCTCGGTTACATGACCGTCGCGCTCGGCGCTTCAGCCTATGCGGCGGGCATTTTCCACCTGACGACGCACGCGTTTTTCAAGGCTTTGCTGTTCCTGGTCGCCGGCTCGGTGATCATCGCCATGCACCATGAGCAGGACCTGCGGAAAATGGGCGGTTTGCGCAAGTACATGCCGGTCACCTACTGGACGGCGGTGGTCGGTAGCCTGGCGTTGATCGGTTTCCCCGGGTTCTCCGGGTTTTTCTCGAAAGACGCGCTGATCGAGGCGGTTCATTTGTCCCAGGCGCCTGGCGCCGGGCTCGCGTACTGGGCCATCTTGCTCAGTGTTTTTGTGACCGCGCTGTATACCTTCCGGATGCTGTTTTTGACTTTCCATGGCGAGGAACGCATGGACCGGCACACCCGCGAGCAGCTCAAGGAAAGCCCGCTGGTGGTGACCGTGCCATTGCTCCTGCTGGCCATCCCGTCCGCCATGATCGGCTGGTACACGATCGAGCCATTGTTGTTCGGCGGATTTTTTGGCGGCTCGATCAAGGTGTTGCCTTCCCAGGATGTCCTGGCCAGACTGGGACACGAATTCCATGGGCCGGCCGCCTTCGTACTGCATGGCATCAAGGGCCCGGCTTTCTGGCTGGCGATGAGTGGCGTCGCTACCGCCTGGTGGGTCTATCTGAAGAACCCCGGACTTAGTACGGAGATTTCCCGGCGCATCAGCCGCCTCTACGAATTGCTGGTCAACAAGTATTACTTCGACGACTTCAACGAAAAAATCGTCGCGGCAGGCGGGCGTGCCGTGGGCAGTTTCCTGTGGCGCATTGGCGATGAGAAAATAATCGATGGCGGCCTGGTCAATGGTACCGCGAACGGCATCGGCTGGATTGCGCAAAGGGTGCGCGGCATACAAACCGGTTATCTGTACCACTATGCCTTCGCGATGATCTTCGGTTTCGCAATCCTGGCGGGCTGGTTGCTGTTGGGCGGTTGACGGCGACGGGCCAGGGACAACACGGACTTTATAGATGAACTATGCCGATTTTCTGTTGAGCTTGCTGATCTGGGTGCCGGTCGCCGGTGGCATCCTGGTGCTGGCGATCGGTGAACAGCGGTTGAACGCGGGACGCTGGATTGCCCTGGCGACCGCGGGCGCCGCGTTGTTGCTGAGTGTTCCGCTGTACAGCCAGTTCGACGGCGGGACCGCGGCGATGCAATTTACCGAGTTTCATCCGTGGATCGCCGCCATCAATGTGAATTACCACCTCGGTGTCGATGGGATTTCGATGCCGTTGATCCTGCTGACGACTTTCATGACCGTCCTGGTCATCGTCGCGGGCTGGGAAGGCGTCAAGGCCAATGTCAGCCAGTATTTTGCGGCGTTCCTGATCATGGAAGGGCTGATGATCGGGGTGTTTGCCGCTCTCGACGCCATGCTGTTCTATGTTTTCTGGGAAGCGATGCTGGTGCCGATGTTCCTGATCATCGGCATCTGGGGCGGCCCGCGCAGGGTTTACGCGACCATCAAGTTCTTTTTGTATACCTTCCTGGGTTCAGTCTTCATGCTGGTTTCGCTGATCTACCTGTACCTCCAGTCAGGCAGCTACGAGATCATGGATTTCCACGAACTGTCGCTGGGGATGAACGCGCAACTGCTGATCTTCATCTCCTTCCTGCTCGCGTTCGCGGTCAAGGTGCCGATGTGGCCGGTGCACACCTGGTTGCCGGATGCGCACGTGGAAGCCCCGACCGGGGGGTCGGTCATCCTGGCGGCCATCATGTTGAAAATGGGGGGCTACGGGTTTTTGCGTTTCAGCCTGCCGATCACCCCGGACGCCAGCCGCAGCCTGGATGGTTTGATTATCGCGCTGTCGCTGATCGCGGTGGTCTATATCGGCTTCGTCGCACTGGTGCAGCGCGATATGAAGAAATTGATCGCCTATTCGTCGATCGCGCACATGGGTTTCGTCACGCTGGGTTTTTTCCTGCCGTTCGCCATTTATGCCAACACCGGGAACCTCGCGGGCGCGGTGCTGGGCATGGAAGGCGGGATGGTGCAAATGGTCTCGCACGGACTGATCTCCGGCGCGCTGTTCCTTTGCGTGGGCGTTCTTTACGATCGCATGCACAGCCGGCAGATTGCCGATTATGGCGGGGTGGTCAATACCATGCCCTGGTTTGCAACCTTGCTGGTGTTTTTCGCGATGGCGAACGCTGGTCTGCCCGGTACCTCCGCTTTCGTCGGTGAGTTTTTCGTGATCCTGGCCAGCTTCAAGGCAAATTTCTGGATCGCCTTTGCCGCGGCGTCAACGCTCGTGCTGGGCGCCGCGTATACCCTGTGGATGGTGAAACGGGTTGTTTTTGGCGATATCGCCAACCCAAAAGTCGCAGAATTGAAAGATATAAATACAAGGGAATTCATAGTACTAGCGACATTAGCTCTTGCAGTACTTTTACTTGGCGTGTGGCCCGATCCATTGACCGAGGTCATGGAGGTCACGCTGAATAACCTGTTGCAGCACATTATGCAATCGAAGCTGTAAAGGATAACGAGCCCGATATGAATCTGACTACACTGGATCTGAGCCTGGCCGCACCGGAAATTTTTGTTCTGACCATGGCCTGTGTGGTGCTGATGGCGGCGGCGTTTGCCGGCGAAAAAAATCAAGTAATCAGCTACATACTTAGCATCCTGACATTGGTTGGGGCCGCCTGGCTGAGTTATCGCTTCGTACCGGTAGGCCGTGAGATTATTTTTTCCGGCATGGTGGTGGCGGACCAACTGGGTACGACTTTAAAGCTGTTTTGCTACGCGGTGCTGGCGGTGGTCTTCTTGTATTCGAGAAACTATCTGCAGCAGCGCAATCTTTTGAAGGGCGAGTATTACGTGCTCGGGCTGTTTGGCTTGCTGGGGATCATGGTCATGATCGCCGCGAACAGCCTGATAACGATGTATCTCGGGCTGGAACTTCTGTCGTTGTCGCTGTATGCACTGGTTGCGATCAATCGTGATTCGGTGTTGTCGACCGAAGCCGCGATGAAATATTTCGTGCTCGGCGCAATCGCTTCCGGTTGCCTGCTTTACGGGATGTCGTTGCTATACGGGGCGACCGGGACGCTTGATCTGACCGAGCTGAAGATGGCCCTGGCCGGGGCGGACCCGTTGGGTATTCAGTTTTTGCTGGCGCTGGCTTTCCTGCTGGTTGGCATCGCCTTCAAATTCGGTGCGGCGCCTTTCCACATGTGGGTGCCCGATGTTTACCAGGGCGCACTGAGTTCGGTCACGCTGTATGTCGGCACGATACCGAAAATTGCCGCATTCGCCCTGTTCATGAGGATCCTGGCCGAATCGCTGGGCGACATGTATGGCAGTTGGCGGGACATGGTGATGGTGCTTGCCATTTTGTCGATGGGCATCGGCAACCTGGTCGCGATCGTCCAGACCAATATAAAACGCATGCTGGCTTATTCGACGATTTCCCATGTCGGTTTTATTCTAATGGGTTTCCTGGCGGGCGGGCCGGTCGGCTACCAGGCGGCCCTGTTTTATACGCTGGCCTACGTCATCATGGCGAC
>JAZFYI010000016.1:0-14900 GCA_036443455.1 Gammaproteobacteria bacterium | reverse complement strand
ATCAGAACCCGGTACAAACTGTCCTTTGTTTCTTCTACCGCTCCAATTCTCAGTAACTCATCGAGCATCGCCCTGGCTGGCATGTCGCCGCTGTGGCGCTTGACCAGGTCCGAAAATGTCATCCCTTCTTTTGCGTCGAAGGGCAGATCATTCGGCGTGCCATACGGTCCGATAAAGTCGTCATCCATGTGCCAGCCAAGCAATACCCTCGCGGCTCGACCCTGTGGAGATCCTTCGTATCCGTATAGGCGGCGATGTTCCTCCTTAATAACCCTGGCCACTTCCTTGCGGGTCAGGCCGGTAACGATGGCCACCCGCGATTGGGACATTTTTTTCCCGGGCACCTCAAAATCGTTAGCCGCGACCTCCACGAAAGCGGTCTTGATCAGTTCTATAAACTCCGCGATCGAGACGCCGTTCCTTAGCATCACTCCGATAAACGGTCGCAAAATCTTTTTAAACGCATCCAGCAGGCTGTTTTTGGGTGTCTGATTCATGCCTGTTTCAGGAAATATCGAGCGGAACCCTCTGAATCCGCAGCATATTACATAACCCAACGTCTGGGGGACTTTAATCCCAAACTTTTTAGACAGTCAAGCGAAAAACGTTATAACTGGTTATTTTGCAAGGAAATCTTGCTTGACATTCTCGAGTGAGAAGCATTCGACATAAGACATTATATAATGTATTAGATTAATAACAGGCAGTAAGTCATTGAAAAAAAATATAAAATACAGCAATAAAATGATTCTACCTCGTACTTTGCCCCAAAAATAATTGATCGAAATGGAAATTTTTCCCAGTTTCATTGGCCAGGGATAAAAAACGGCAGAAAACGATTGATTTGCGCGAGCAATTTGGCATGGAGGACACGGTCCTGCGGAGAACGGGTGTCTCGCGGGGCCAGGCATAAAAAAGGCCGGCATCCTTGCCGGCCTGAGTCTCACCTTGGAAGGAGAGATTCTGAGGGTTGGAGCGGCTTGCCCTGAGCGATAGGGAAAGCCAGGTTCATTTATAGGAAAATTGCGGGCGCAAAGGTGTGAACCACGTCACACTTTGGCAAAGGCGAAGTCATCACCGGGAAATCGGGCCGCCCTGACCCACATGCGGAATCCGCAATCCTTGCTGAAAGATGCGGCCTAGGACCGCGCATCGATTTGCAGGGCATGAATGTCAGTGGTCATCAGATCGCCCACGGCATCATAGACGAGCTGGTGTCTTTCGAGGGCGGAGCGATCTTTGAATTTTGGCGATTCGATTAAAACGAAAAAATGCGAGCGGCCGTCGCGTGCGCCGATATGGCCGATATGTTTTTCGCTGTCGTCCCTGATTTCCAGCCTGGTTGGCTCGAGCGTTTCCAGTCTTTCCCTCAGTAGTTGGATGCGTTCCTCATTCATGGCAAGACCTTATTTGAACGGAGTGACTTCGGTTGCCTCGGTCGCGCCACATGCGCCGGACGTGCTGAGGCCCTGAGTTGCGTTCTTTCCGGTATATCCCGCTGATAATCGCTTATAGCATGACTAATCCTCGCCTTTTGGCGAGACCGGGACGCCCTTGTCGCCAGTGGAGTCCGGAATATGAGTGACCCTGGAATGCATCCAAAAACCCTGCGCAAGAGCGAACAAAAAGGTCAGGCCAAGAAATCCGAATAACTTGAAGTTGACCCAGGTATTTTCGTCGTAATTATAAACCACGTAGAGGTTCACGAAACCCATTACCAGGAAAAAGCCAGCCCACATCCGGTTCAGCGAGCGCCACGATCGGGCATCCATGTCGATCGCATGGTTCATCATCCGCTGAATAACCGGCTTGTCACCAAAAAACTCGCTGCCAAGAGCTACCGCGGAGAAAAGCCAGTACAAAATGGTGGGTTTCCACTGGATATACAGGCGATTCTGCAAATACAGCGTGATACCGCCAAAAATGATAATCAGGACTGCGGAAATGACATGCATTTTGTTAACGCTGCGGGTGCGTAACCAGTGCACGCCAACCTGCAACACCGATGCCACGATGATGACACCGGTTGCGACATACATTCCGTAAAACTTATAGGCGGCGAAAAAAGCCACGATGGGAAAGAAATCGAACAGGAGCTGCATATTGTTTCCGAAGGTTTGCTGACGAAAGACTAACAAGGCCGAGTATCATAGCCGAGCCATGGCCCTGTCCCAAGCCGGCAGGCATCGCGAGACGGCAAAAGGCTCGAATTCATGGCCGACATCGTTACAATTCACCGATGGCAGAGTTCCTTGCGATTCACCCTGACAATCCCCAGCCCAGGCTCATCAGGCACGCGGCCAGCGTGCTGCGCGCAGACGGCCTGGTCGTGTATCCCACCGATTCGTCCTATGCGCTTGGCTGCGCGTTGACCAACAAGTCAGGCGCCGAGCGCATAACAAAAATTCGCGAGGCCGACCGCCATCACCGGCTGACGCTGGTGTGTCCTGATCTGAGTACGATCGGCGTGTACACCAGGCCGGATAACTGGGCGTACCGGTTGCTCCGCTCATTGACGCCGGGACCCTACACGCTGATTTTGAAAGCGACCGGGGAGGTTCCGGCGCGCGTGCGTCACAAACGGCGCAAGACAGTCGGGATCAGGGTTCCGGATAACCCGATTTGCCAGGCATTGCTGACCGAACTTGATGCGCCAGTATTGAGTTCGACGCTGATCATGCCCGGCGACGATATGCCATTAAACAGCCCGGCCGAGATTCTTGACCGGCTGGGCGAGAAGGTGGATCTGATTATCGATGGCGGGCTTTGCCCGGCGGAACCGACCACGGTTCTCGATCTGAGCGGGGCCACGCCGACGTTATTGCGTGCCGGCAGGGGACCGGTAGAATCCTTGCTCTTATAACGGGCCTTGTCGCCGCCGGATGCGTATAATAAGTCAATGGAAAGTTTGACTCTGATCCAGAAAATCGCCGTTTACGCAATTCCGACGATTCTGGCTATTACGATCCACGAAGCCGCGCACGGATATGCCGCCCGGTATTTTGGTGACCGAACCGCCGAAATGCTCGGTCGCCTGACCCTGAATCCGCTGAAACATATAGATCCCGTCGGTACAATATTGGTGCCAGTGACCCTGTTGCTGCTTGGTTTTCCCTTTCTGTTCGGCTGGGCAAAACCGGTACCGGTAGCGGCCCGAAATTTGAGGAAGCCACAGCGGGACATGGCGATAGTTGCAGCGGCTGGACCGGGATCAAACCTGGCGATGGCGGCAGGCTGGACACTGATACTGGCGTTTGCATTAGCTTTCGCGGGTAGCTCTTCACTATTTCATCCACTGAGGCTGATGGCTGAATGGGGTGTTTTCTTCAATGTCCTGCTGGCAATTTTTAATTTATTTCCGTTGCCGCCACTGGATGGCGGGCGGGTATTGAGCGGATTTTTGTCACCCAGGGCCTCACTCAGCTTCGACCGAATCGAACCTTATGGCTTGTTTATCATTGTCGGACTACTGGCGACTGGCGTTCTCTGGAAGATAGTCGGTCCGGTTATCTATCTGGTCGCCACGTTCTTTTTCGGTTTGGTTGGCGGATAAAAACAAGCAGGAGACTTCTTTGGCGAATTCCGGACAAAACAATCGGGTCGTTTCGGGTATCAGACCGACCGGCGGAACCCACCTGGGTAACTATCATGGCGCGTTGAAAAACTGGGTCGCCCTGCAGCACGAATACGAATGTTATTTTTTTGTCGCTGACTGGCATGCGCTGACCACCCATTATGACGATTCGGCCGATCTGGATAATAATGTCCGGGAAATCATCATCGACTGGCTGGCGGCCGGCTTGAACCCGAGCATGTGCACGTTGTTTATTCAGTCACGGGTTGCCGAACACGCCGAATTACACCTGCTGCTGTCGATGATGACGCCGTTAAGCTGGCTGGAACGTGTGCCGACCTACAAAGACCAGCAGGAAAGACTCAAGAAAAAGGACCTGTCTACTTACGGTTTCCTGGGTTATCCGCTGTTGCAAAGCGCGGATATCCTGTTGTACCGGCCCGCCTTTGTCCCGGTCGGCGGCGACCAGGTCGCCCACGTGGAAATCACTCGGGAAATTGCCCGAAGATTCAACCACCTGTACGGTCGCGAGCCGGGTTTTGAAGACAAGGCCAACAAGGCGGTCAGGAAAATGGGCGGCAAGAACGCGAAACTTTACCAGCAGATGCGCAGGAACTACCAGGAAAAAGGCGAGCTGGAGGCCCTGGAAAAGGGCAAGGCGATCGTCATGGATCATGCCAGCCTGACGCTGGCGGATCGGGAACGGTTGCTGGGTTACCTCGAAGGCGGTGGGCGAAACATCCTCGTGGAGCCGGAGGCTTTGCTGACCCCGACGCCAAAAGTCCCCGGGCTGGATGGGCAGAAAATGTCGAAGTCGTACAACAACACGATTGGTTTGCGGGAAGACCCGGATTCGGTCGACAAGAAACTGCGGACCATGCAGACCGATCCGGCAAGGGTGCGGCGAACCGACCCGGGAGACCCGGAAAAATGCCCGGTCTGGGAGCTGCATAAAATATACTCGGACGAGCAGACCCTGGAATGGGTGAAAGAGGGCTGTACGACCGCCGGAATCGGTTGTCTCGATTGCAAGAAGAAACTGATCGACCGGGTGGTGCCCGAAATCGAGGAAATGCGGGCACGCGCCACGGAATTCGAGGAAAATCCGGAATTCGTACGCAGTATCATTGCCGAAGGATGCGAGGACGCGAGAGATGTGGCGCGCGATACCATGGATGAAGTTCGCCAGGCCATGGGTTTGCACTACAGGTAGGCCGGTACCCCGATGGAAGAGAAAAAACCTGATCTGAAACTGGTTCGCAGCGCACCGCCCCCATTGCATGAAGGCGATGACGGCGGTACGCCGCAGCAAGGCGAAATGCCGTTCGCGGTGGTCCAGGGCGAAGCAGTTACCGAGTTGCCCAGGGACCTGTATATACCGCCCTATGCACTCGAAGTATTCCTGGAGGCGTTTGAAGGTCCGCTCGATCTGCTGCTATACCTGATCAAACGCCAGAACCTGGATATCCTGGATATCCCGATCGCCGAAATTACCCGCCAGTATGTGGAATACATCGAGCTGATGAAGGAGATTCAGCTCGAGCTGGCCGGCGAGTATCTCCTGATGGCGGCGATGCTGGCCGAAATCAAGTCACGCATGTTGTTGCCACGGCCGGCTGAAAGCGGTGACGAAGAGGACGATCCGCGGGCCGAGCTGGTCAGGCGATTGCAGGAGTACGAACGCTACAAAAAAGGAGCGGAAGAGATCAGCCGGATGCCGCGCATGGAGAGGGATATTTTCCCGGTCGAAGCGGAGCTGGTCGACAAAAAAACCGTGCATGTGCTGCCGGAACTGGATCTGAAAGAACTTTTGGTCAGTCTGAAAGAGGTGCTGGCAAGGGCCGAGCATTTCGAGCACCACCTGATCCACCGAGAGGCGTTGTCGGTGCGGCAACGCATGGGTGAGTTGTTGCTGACCGTAAAAGGCGAGGAATTTGTCGAGTTTTCCCGCCTGTTCGATCCGCGCGAGGGGCGCATGGGTGTGGTCGTGACTTTTCTCGCCCTGCTGGAGTTGTTAAAGGAACGCCTGGTGGAACTGGTGCAGGCGGAGAGCTTTGGGCAGATCCATGTTAAATCGGCGACGGCGGAAACCGTTGCAAAGACTGACCCGGACCAACAGGATGTCGATGAGACCCGGGAGCAGGTCTGAAAAAATGAATGAAACGCAAATAAAAAATATCGTCGAGGCCGCATTGATGGCGGCGGGCCAGCCGTTGAGCATCGACCGGATGCTGGCGCTGTTTGAAGAAGCTGACCGCCCGGAGCGAAAGACCATACGCGAAGCTATCGAGAAAATTCAGGCGGACTACGCGGATCGAGGGATAAAGCTGAATGAAGTCGCCAGTGGCTATCGAATTCAAGTCAGGCCGGCATATGGCGAATGGGTGTCCCGCTTGTGGCAGGAGAGACCGCCACGCTATTCACGCGCGTTGATGGAAACGATGGCGTTGATTGCCTACCGGCAGCCGGTAACGCGCGGCGAAATTGAGGAAATCCGCGGTGTCAGCGTCAGTGCAAACATCATCAGGACGCTTCTGGAACGAGGCTGGGCGCGGGTGGTCGGTCATCGGGATGTGCCGGGGAAACCCGAGATGTTTGGGACGACACGGGAATTTCTGGACTATTTCGATCTCAAGAGTCTCGATGAACTGCCGACGCTCGGTGAGATCCAGGATTTCGACAACCTGAATGTCGAACTGGACCTGCAGGCTCCAGGCGAGACGGCAAGTGCCGGGTCAACGCCAACGGCGGTCAGCCAGGACATGCCATCCGTAGAAACGGGTGAGGAGAGCGCGGCTGTAACGGAAGCGGGCGGGGAGCCCCAGCCGTTAGCGATCGTCGGCACGGAATCTGCTCCCGCCGGGCAGCAGCCGGAAGACCTGGCTGATCCCATCGCATCGGATCCGAGTGCCATCGAGGAATCCGGTGACAAGTCGATTGCCTGACAAGCAACGCATCCAGAAATTTCTTGCGGCTCGGGGCGTCGGTTCGCGACGCCAGGTCGAAAGCTGGATTGCCGAAGGCCGCATAAAAATTAACGGGCGTCTCGCCGAAGCCGGCGAACCGGTAGGTCCCGATGACAAGATCCAGATCGATGGCAAACCGGTTAGCTCCAAAAACCTGAGCGATCATCAATACCTGATGTATCACAAGCCGGTTGGCGAGATCTGCACCCGGACCGACCCGGAAGGGCGAAAAACGGTTTTCGACCGCCTGCCGCCGCTAAAAGGCGCTCGCTGGATCAGTGTCGGCCGTCTCGATATCAGCACCGATGGCTTGCTTATCTTCACCACCGATGGTGAATTGGCCAACGCCTTGATGCACCCGTCCCGGGAAGTGGTCCGCGAATACGCGGTCCGGGTGCACGGTGACCCCGGCGCTGAAAGCATCCAACGGCTCCTGGATGGCATGGAACTCGATGACGGGCCAGCGAGGTTCAAGTCGGTGATCCCCGGGGGCAGCGGCGAAGGTGCAAACCGTTGGTTCCATGTGACCCTGGCGGAAGGGCGCAACAGGGAAGTCAGGCGTTTGTGGGAGGCGGTTGGCGTGACGGTCAGCCGATTATCGCGTACTCGTTATGGTTCCCTGCGTCTGCCGCGCAACCTGGCCAGGGGGCGAACCCGGGTTTTGTCCGCCCATGAAGTGCATGAGCTCTACCGCGCGGCCGGCATGCAGCACGAGCCCAAAAAACCACAGCCGCGCAAAGCCCCGGCCAGGCATCGGCGCAGGTAGACAGCCAGGCTCATGGCTGAGAATCCACGCTCAAATTGCTGACGCCGCGGCTGTCCGGCCCGAGAAAATACAGAAACGGCGCCAGTACCTCATCGGGTTTGGCCGATTGACCGGCGTCTTCGGCCGGAAAGGCGGCACGTCTTAAACGGGTGCGGGTCGCACCGGGGTTGACCGTGTTGACCCGGATCGGAATATTTTCAGTTTCGTCGGCCAGGACCTGGGCCAGCCCTTCGATGGCAAATTTTGAAACCGAATAAGCGCCCCAGTGAGCCCGCCCCTTGCGACCGACAGTACTTGAGACGAAAACCACCGACGGATCGGCCGATTTCCTCAATAACGGCATGCAGGCCCGGGTAAGCAGAAACGGTGCGTTGAGATTGACCTGCAAGACCCGGTACCAAAGATAAGGGTCATGGTGTTCGATCGGGCTCAGCTCTCCGAGCATCCCGCCGCAATGAACCAGGCCGTCAAGGCGGCCATACTCGCCGCTCAGCAGCTCGGTAATTTTCTCGTATTCCGCCCATTCGGTCGTTTCCAGGTTAAACGGGAAAATGCCCGGTCGGGGTCCACCGGCTTCGGTAATCTTGTCATACAGGCTTTCCAGGCGGGGCACCTTGCGGCCCAGCATCACGATCGTTGCTCCCAGTGCGGCACATTTGACAGCCAGCGCGCGGCCTATCCCCTCGGTCACGCCACTGATCAAAATGACGCGCTCATCCAGCAATTTGTCCGGCGCTTCGTATTTTTCTATTTGTCGCATATCCCTGGCCTGCTCAATCCTGCCTGGCGGCTCGCCTCGCGGCCCGCCAGGAAACGCGCATCATCTCAAATGCAGACAAAGCCGTCCTGCCCAGGAAAACATCCCGGTAATCGCTGCTATGCATCTTGTCGAACATGCGCCGGTGCATGGCGAGGCTGGCCGCAGCGGACGGGTGTGCGCCCAGTTTCCTGGCAGCAACGCTATCTGTGTGCGGCGCAATCTGCGAGCGCGTCAGTTGCCCCAGGAGCCTGGTAATTTCAATGGCGGCCGGTTGCGGGTGATCGCTGTCGAAATCGGCGATCGTCAGGCTGGACTCGTCTAGCCATTGCAAGGGCAGGTAAAGCTGTCCAACCGCCAGGTTCACCCGCAGGTCGCGTAGCAATTCAATCAGCCTGATCCACGAACCGATGGTCAACAGCGCGTCTTGATGATCCATCGCAAACGCTTTGCCATGCAAAATCTCGGCTTGCAGGGAGGTCAGGCTGCCACCGCCAAGGCGGCAGTAGCGCAGCAGATCGTCCGGCAGCGGGTAGCGGGTCTTTGCCAGGTCCATTTGCGCCGCATCGACAACCCTGGCCATCGTTGCCGGGTCGAGCAATGGTCCGCCGTGCTCGTCCAGCAAGGCCTTGCAGACCGGGTGAACCGCACGGCCGTTGCCGTAGCGTTCGATCTCCTCGCGCCACCAGGCCAGTTTTATGCGTGCAATATCCGGTTCCTGGACCCGGTAAACGGCCATCTCACAAGCGTGGCGAAAGGAAAACAAGGCGCGCAGACGCTCGCGCAGACCGGTCGATGCATAAAGACAGACAAACCAGTTTAGTGTGCCGGGCCGGACGGCTTCCGACGGCATGGACTGCGTTGGGTCTAGCTCGCGATCCGGGCCGGACATCGTTTTCAGGATCCGGCTGCGTCTTTTTCGTCCGCGGTGTCTTTGTCCTGGGGCGACTGGAGCTGGCGCGCAGTTTTTTCAATGGGGTCGAGTTCGGGCATTTCCCTGGGTGCGTTAATACCCATCTCGATGAATTTCCGCGCCCCCGGCAGGACCTGCCGCTCCAGCGATCCCACCGCGCTGTTATAAGCTTCGATACTGCTGCCGAGTTGTCGACCCAATTTTGACAGGTGGCCGGTAAAGGTCGTGAGCCGGCGGTACAGATCCTGGCCAAGATCCCTGATTTGCTCGGCGTTTTTGGCCAGCGTCATCTGGCGCCAGCCATAAGCACCCACTTTCAACAGCGCGACCAGGCTGTTGGGCGTGGTCAGCAGGACTTTCTGTTTGATCGCTTCTTCATTGAGGTTGGGTTCCATATCCAATGCGGCTGCCAGGAACTGTTCGCCGGGGACGAACAAGATGACGAATTCCGGGCTGCCATCGAATTGCGACCAATAGTTTTTGCTCGACAACTCGCGCACCCGCTCGCGTACATGCCGCGCGTGACGCTTGAGGGCGACCTCCCGGCTCTTGGCGTCTTTGGCCGCGGTAGCCTCGAGGTAAGCGTCGAGAGGCGTCTTGACGTCAACCACCAGGGTTCTGCCCTCCGGCAAATGAATGATCATGTCCGGGCGAATGGATCCCTCATCGCCATCGACCTGGGTCTGCTCCGAGAAATCGCAGTGTTTGACCATGCCGGCCAGTTCCACGACCCGCCGCAGCGTGAGTTCTCCCCACTGGCCACGTACCTCGGGCCGGCGCAGGGCGTTGACCAGGTTTTGCGTCTCTTCCTGCAATGCCTGCTGACTTCTGCTAACCGTCTCCAGTTCCTTGTAGATGCTGCCGTAAGCTTCCTTGCGTTCTTTCTCTATGCGCAGCAACTGCTCTTCGGTTTTCTTTAGCGCGTCGGCGACCGGCTTGATCAGGGCTTCGATCGCTTTTTCCTTCGCCTGCATCTGCCCGTGCGCCTTTTCCTGGTGGCTGCCGAGATTTGCCTTCGCCAGTTTGAGAAAAGTTTCGCTGTGTTCGCGGAAGGATTTTCCCGTTTGCTCGATCATGCTGGCAGCCAGTGTCGTTTCCGCCTGTTTCAGGGTTTCCTGTCTTTCTTCCCGTAGCTGGTCCTGCGATTTGAGTTGTGCTTCGAGGGCGCTGTTGCGGGCCCGCATGCCGCTGATTTTGTGCAGCAGGTACAAGCTGGCGGCCATGGCGCCAACGACGAGGCCAGCCACACCGGCCGCGGCCAGGATCCAGTACAGGTTTTGCGTTGCAACAGTAGCCATCGGTCTATTTTAAGCCAATCAGGCCGGTCAGTTCCCCGGGTTTTTCAATCATGGCTGCGGCCGGCCAGGCAGACGGGTCGGATTCCGCCGGAATATAACCGTATGCCGCGACGATCCCGGCCATGTTTGCGCTTTCTGCGGCTGCCATATCGCGGCTGGCGTCACCGACATAAACGCACGCCCGCGGTGCTGCATTCAGCACACCGGCCGCATGGAGCAACTGCGCCGGGTGCGGCTTGCGCTGCGTCAGCGTGTCGCCGCAAACGAGACAGCCACTGCGCCGATCGATGCCCAGATGCCGAAGCAGGGGCTCGGTCAGCCAGCCAGGTTTGTTGGTCACGATTCCCCAGGCGATGCCGTTGCCATCGAACCAATCCAGGATTTCGGCGAAGCCATCGAACAAGACCGATTGCCGTCCATTCAATTCGGCATAAATTTCCAGGAATCTTTGCTTGAGCGCCTCAAATCTGTCTTCGTCCTCTTGCCGCGCCCAGGCAAGGCCAAGCAGCCCGGCTGCGCCCTGGGAGACATGCGGGCGGATTTCGGAATAGGCCATTGGCGATTTGTTTTCCTCCGCCAGCAACTGGTTCAGCGCGGCGGCCATATCCGGTGCCGTATCGACCAGGGTCCCATCGAGATCGAGCAACACGGCCGAAACCAGGATGACGGGCGGGGAGTTCAGGGCGCCGGCTCGCGACTGCAATGCATCAGGTAGTTGACATCGGTATCGCGCCTGAGCCGAAACTGATCGGTCAGCGGATTATAGGTCATGCCGCTAATGTCGTGCACAGTAAGCCCGGCATGCCGGCACCAGGCCGCCAATTCGGATGGCCGGATAAATTTGCGGTAGTCGTGGGTGCCCTTTGGCAACATACCGAGCACATATTCGGCGCCAATGACGGCCAGCGCATAGGCCTTCGGGTTGCGGTTGATGGTCGAGAAAATCACCTGGCCACCCGGTTTGACCAACCCCGCGCATGCGCTGACCACCGAACAAGGATCGGGCACGTGCTCGAGCATCTCCAGGCAGGTCACCACGTCGAACTTCTGCGCGTGCGTTTCCAGCAGCTTTTCCGCCGTCGCCAGCACGTAGTCCACCTGCAGACCGCTTTCCAGCAGGTGTAGCCTGGCCACCTGCAATGGCGCATCGGCTGCGTCCACGCCAGTTACCTCGGCGCCCGCGGCGGCCATCGCTTCGCTCAGCAGGCCACCGCCACAGCCGATATCGACGATTGTGGCTCCGCGCAGTTCGCAACGCTGCGAAATATAATCCAGCCGCAGCGGATTGATCCGGTGCAGCGGCTTGAAATCTCCATCCGGGTCCCACCAGCGCGCCGCCATCGCCGCAAATTTTTTTATTTCGCCGGCATCGACATTGTCCAGATGGATTTCTGCGGGTTCATTCATGGTCCGTCACCGGTATCAAGATGATTCTCCAGCCTTGTACAGATGTATGTCCTGTTGCGGGTAGGGGAGGCTGCAACCGCCTTCTTCCAGGCCCGTCTTGATGTGTTCCAGCAAGTCACCGCGGGTGGCCGAGTAGTCTTCCTTGCGCACCCAGGGGCGCACCGCCAGGTCTACGCTGCTGGCGCCCAGATCCATAACCAGGATCACCGGCGCCGGTTCTTTCAGGATCCGCTCATCGGCGACCAGTATGTCCTCGATGATCTGTTTGGCCTTGCCGATGTTGTCGTCGTAACCGATGCCGATGACCAGATCGATCCGCCTTGTGGCCTTGGCCGAGAAATTGGTAATCGTCCCGCCGAAGACCTGCGCGTTGGGCACGATGATTTCCCGGTTGTCGCCGGTCCTCATGACCGTGTTGAATACATTGATCTGTTCTACGGTACCCGTGGTCCCGCCGGCTTCGACGAAGTCGCCGACCTTGAACGGGCGGAACAGGATCAGCATGATGCCCGATGAAAAATTCGACAAGGACGATTGCAAGGCCAGACCGACGGCCAGGCCAGCGGCGCCGAGTATGGCCAGGAACGAAGTGGTCTTGATACCGAGCTGATCGACCGCCGCGATGATCACCGCGATCAGCAAGGCGCTGTACACGACGTTGTGCAGGAAATGGGTCAAGGTGGCATCGACGCCGGCTTTTTTCATTATCCTGTCGATGCTGTTGGTGGCCAGTTTGGCAGCCCAGCGGCCGACCACGAATATCAATGCCGCAAGACCAATCTTGATGGCCCATGGCAGCAGCAGGTCGGTTAAGCGGCCTGAGCTTATCAATTCATTGAGCTGGTCCATTTTTGCTCCAGTCTTTGCTTCGTTTTTCAGCCGCTTGCTTATCGGCCGGAATCGTAATTCGGCTGCCGTTGTCTGCACAGGTTTATCGCGGGCGAGCCAGCGGCTTCCGGGTATTATAATATGTGATCCGGATCGTCTGTTGAACGATTTGCCCTAGCCACTATTATCCCAAAGCCAAAAATATTCCGGTATGCAGCCCAAAAGTCAGATTTGCCCGATTCGCTGGCAGGACCATGCATTGTATCTGCTGGACCAGCGGCGCCTGCCCGCCACAGAGACCTGGTTGCGCCTGGATAGCGCGCCCGAGGTTGCCGAGGCGATTCGCAACATGGTTGTCCGTGGCGCGCCGGCGATCGGTTTTGCGGCGGCTTTTGGCGTGGTTTTGTCGTTCCAGCAGCACGGCTCGGCTGCAGGCTGGCGGAACCGGGTCGACTCGGATATCGAAATGTTGGCGGCCGCAAGACCCACGGCGGTCAATCTTGCGTGGTCGCTGGGTCGCATGACGAAGCTGTTGTCGGCGAAGCCCGGCAAGCTCGCGGCAAGCCTGCTCGATGAAGCGCAGGATCAACTGGCGACGGATCGTGAGCAAAACCTGCAACTGGGGCAGGCGGGCGCCGCGCTGATCGAAAAAGGCAGCAAGGTGATGACCCATTGCAACGCCGGTGCCTTGGCTACGGCGGGTTATGGGACCGCCCTGGCGGTCGTACGCGTGGGCCACTGGCAGAGGAAAATCGAGCAAGTATTCGTCGGTGAAACCCGGCCATGGTTCCAGGGTTCCCGCCTGACCGCATGGGAGCTGGCCAAAGACGGCATAGCCGTTACTTTGCTGGCCGATTCCGCCGCCGCCCAGGCGATGCGCGAGGCCGGGATCAACTGGCTGATCGTCGGTGCCGACCGGATAGCGGCCAATGGCGATGTCGCGAACAAGATCGGCACTTATGCGCTTGCGGTTGTGGCGCGTTACCACGGCGCGAAAGTCATGGTCGTGGCGCCCCATGCTACCGTGGATATGACTGTCAGCGATGGTTCTGGCATACCGATCGAACAGCGCTCGGCAAAGGAAATCCTCAATGCGGCGGGGATCGAAAACTGTTTGCCGGAAATCACCGTCGCGAATCCCGCTTTCGATATAACACCGGCCGCGTTGATCGATTTTATCGTGACCGAAAAAGGCGTTTTTCAGGCGCCTTTCGACAAGGCATTCAAGGGTCTGAAAACGGGCAAAACGGCCTGATTTAGCTAGGGCGAAATTGCTCGCTGTGCTAAGATATAAGCTTGTTCAGATGGCCTGGGCGGAGTGGTTCTCCGACCGGGCCAAAATATTATATGGAACCCCTTAAATTCCCTTATGGCCGACATCGCAAGCGGAATAATACCCGTAAATCTCGAAGACGAAATGCGTCAGTCCTACCTGGATTACGCGATGAGCGTCATCGTTGGACGGGCTTTGCCCGATGTTCGCGATGGGCTGAAACCGGTCCACCGCCGGGTCCTTTTTGCGATGAAGGAACTGGGCAACGATTACAACAAAGCCTATAAGAAATCGGCTCGCATCGTCGGCGATGTGGTCGGTAAATATCACCCTCATGGCGATTCCGCCGTCTACGACACGCTGGTGCGGATGGCGCAGCCGTTTTCGATGCGTTTTATGCTGGTCGACGGGCAGGGAAACTTTGGCTCGGTGGATGGCGATGCGCCGGCCGCCATGCGTTACACCGAAGTCAGGATGTCGCGCATCGCCCATGAATTGCTTGCCGATATCGACAAGGACACCGTCGATTTTGTCGCCAATTACGACGAGTCGGAATTCGAACCATCGGTCATGCCCACCCGGGTTCCGAATCTCCTGGTCAATGGCTCGACCGGTATCGCGGTCGGCATGGCGACCAATATTCCGCCGCACAACCTGGGGGAAGTCGTGGCGGCCTGTATGGCCTTGATCGACGACCCGGAAATGGAAATCCGCGATTTGATCAAATATATACCGGGCCCGGATTTTCCAACCGCTGCGATGATCAATGGCTCGAGCGGGATCTACGAGGCGTACACGACAGGCAGGGGACGCATACACCTGCGATCGAGGACGCATATTGAAGATATCGGCAGCCACGACAAGCAGGCCATCGTGGTCACCGAGCTGCCATACCAGGTCAACAAGGCGAGATTGCTGGAAAAAATCGCAGAACTGGTGCGCAACAAAAAGATCGAGGGCATCACCGAACTGCGCGATGAGTCCGACAAGGACGGTATGCGGGTCGTCATCGAGCTGCGCCGCGGCGAAATTTCCGATGTAGTACTGAACAACCTGTACAAACACACGCAGCTGCAAACCGTGTTTGGCATCAACATGGTCGCCCTGGTCGATGGCGA
>JAZFYI010000015.1:0-5232 GCA_036443455.1 Gammaproteobacteria bacterium | reverse complement strand
AGAATGCATCGATCTCGGGTGCGGAAATGGGTTGCCAGGGAGAGGTGGGCGTGGCCTGCTCGATGGCCGCGGCCGGCCTGGCCTCGGCGCTGGGCGCGAGCAACGAGCAGATCGAAAACGCCGCGGAAATCGGCATGGAGCACAACCTGGGCCTGACCTGCGACCCGATCGCAGGACTGGTGCAGATACCGTGCATAGAGCGCAATGCGATGGGCTCGATCAAGGCCATCAACGCGGCGCGCATGGCCTTGCGTGGCGATGGCAAGCACATGGTCAGCCTCGACCAGGTCATCGCGACGATGCACCAGACCGGTCTGGACATGTCGACCCGGTACAAGGAAACCTCGAAGGGCGGTCTCGCGGTCAACGTTCCCGAGTGCTGAGGCGGACTCAGGCGGCGAACGGGTCGCCGGGGTTGGCCGGAAAATCGATGCTCGCCGGATAAGAATTCTTTGCGCTGAAAACACCGCCGCCAATCTCGAACCAGGCATAGGCGGCGGTCGGCATATTGTCGATGCGTCCCGCGGCGAGGCGATTGACCAGGCCGGTCAAACCAGGGTTATGACCGACCACCATCAGGTCCTGGCTGTCGGGGTGGGCCTGGATCTGGCTTATCAGCGTATCCGGGCTGGCCAGGTAGAGCGCGTCCGCGTGGATGATTCGCTGCGCATCGAAACCGAGGAGGCGGCCGACGATCTCGGCAGTTTCCCGGGCGCGCAACGCGGGGCTGCAGATCAGCGTCTGTGGTTTGAATTGCCTGGCGCGCATGCGCCGACCGATTTGTTGCGCTTCCAGCCGGCCCCGCTCGCTGAGGCTGCGTTCCTGGTCAGCCTCGTCCTGTGACCAGGCCGCACTGGCGTGGCGCATCAACAACAGCTTGTTCACCGCGCACCCATTCGCCTTCTCAGACGGCCGGCCAATACATCAATCCGCGACCCGCACCTGGACCCGCCCATCCACGACGCGGGTTGCAAAAGTCGCAACGGCTTCATAGGCGGGTGGGGTCAACGCCGCACCGGTTCGCAGGCAGAAGCGTGCGCCGTGGCGCGGGCAAATGATCTGGTCGTTGTCGATCGGCCCGCCGGTCAGTTCCTCGCCATCGTGGGTACAGATATCCTCGATCGCGTAAAATTCGCCCGCGACATTAAAAACCGCGATCAGCAGGTCGTCGACATCGATCACTTCAAAGCCGCCGGGCTCCAGTTCATCGGCCATGGCGACGTCATGCCATCGTTCGCTCATCGCTTTACATCATGCCGGTCTGCAGGCGCGCCGCATCCGACATCATGCCCTGGTTCCATGGCGGATCGAATACCAGTTCCACCTGTGCCTGTTCTATCGTCGGGATCAGCTCCAGCTTCGAGCGCACATCGTGAATCAGCATCGGGCCCATGCCGCAGCCAGGCGCGGTCAGTGTCATCTCGATATCGATCCTGCGCTGACCATCGTCAATCTTGCTCAGCTCGCAACTGTAAATCAGCCCCAGGTCCACGACGTTGATCGGGATCTCCGGGTCGAAGCAGGTCCTGAGCTGCTCCCAGATCACCTTCTCGACATCTTCGTCCTGCGCGTTGTCCGGCAGGGTAGGGGGCGGAACCGGGTCTTTGCCGAGCGCATCGGCATCGCCACCGGCGATCAGGAACAGGTTGCCTTCGATGTACACGGTGAAGCTGCCACCCAGCGATTGGGTGATATAGCCGATGCTGCCTTGTGGCAGCGTGACTTCGTTGCCCGCCGGGATCAGCACGGCCTGGCAGTCGCGGTACAAGGTGATCGGTTCGCTGTCATGAAAATACATGGCTTATTCCGTGCGTACCGTTGCCGCTTCGGCGCCGGTGCTGGTCAGTGCCGCGAGCCAGGTATGCCAGCACAAGCTGGCGCATTTGACCCGCATCGGATAGTCGCGGACGCCCGCCAGCGCGGCCAGTTTGCCCAGTTTCGCAGGGTCCGCCGCAAAGTCGGATTCGGTCAGCATGCGATGCACGTCGTTGAACAATGCTTCGGCCTCGCTCTCGTCCATGCCCAGCAACGCTTCGGTCATCATCGATGCCGATGCGATCGAGATCGCGCAACCGTTGCCTTCGAAACTCAGATCGGCGATTTTCCCATCGACGACGCTAAGATAAATGTGCAGTTTGTCGCCGCACAACGGGTTATAGCCTTCGGCCACCCGGTCGATGGTTTCCGGGCGGCGAAAATTCCGCGGGCTACGGTTGTGATCGACGATCACATCCTGGTAAAGCTGGCGCAAATCCATCAGCCGAGGACCTCTTTGGCGTGCCTGACCGCGGCCACGAGCTGGTCGATCTCGGCCTCGGTGTTATAGATGCCGAACGACGCGCGCGCGGTTGCCGGCAGCCCGAAACGCTGCATGACGGGCATCGCACAGTGGTGGCCGGTGCGAATGGCAACCCCGTGATGATCGGCGATCGTGCCCAGGTCATGCGGGTGCACGCCATCGACGACGAAAGAGACCAGCGCTGTCTTGTGCTCGGCCGTGCCGATCAGGCGCAGACCGGGAACAGCGAGGAGCGCTTCGGATGCCTGGCGCATCAGTTCATGACCATGGGCGGCGATTCGCTCCATGCCGATGTTTTCCAGGTAAGCCACCGCCGCACCCAGGCCAATGGCGCCGGCGATATTCGGCGTGCCGGCCTCAAACTTGTGCGGTAACTCGTTGTACACGGTTTTCTCGAAGTCCACGGCGAGAATCATTTCGCCGCCGCCTTGCCACGGCGGCATGTCTTGCAGCATTTCCTCACGCCCGTAAAGCACGCCGATGCCGGTCGGGCCATACATCTTGTGACCGGAAAACGCGTAGAAATCACAATCGATGCTGCGCACATCCACGCCGACATGCGGCAGCGCCTGCGCGCCATCGATGACGGTCGCGATTCCCCGCCGGCGGGCTTCGGCGCAAAGCTCATGCACCGGGTTGATGGTCCCGAGCGCATTCGAAATATGGCCAAACGCGGCGACCTTCGTTTTGGCGCAGAGCAGTTTTTTCCACGCATCGAGTTCCAGTTCACCGCGGTCATTGATCGGCGCGACCCTGAGCACGGTCCCGGTCTGCTCACAAACCATTTGCCACGGAACGATGTTCGAGTGGTGCTCCATCCAGGTGATCAGGATTTCATCGCCCGGTTCCAGGATGGTGCGCGCGAAAGCCTGGGCCACCAGGTTGATCGCTTCGGTCGTGCCGCGGGTAAAAATAATTTCCTTGCTGCTCGCTGCATTGATGAAGCGGCGCAGCGACTCCCTGGCTCCTTCGTAGGCCTCGGTCGCGCGCTGACTCAGGGTGTGCACGCCGCGGTGTACGTTGGCGTGATCGTGACGGTAATAATCGGCGACGGCGTCGATGACCTGGCGGGGCCGCTGGGCGGACGCGGCGCTGTCGAGATAGGCCAGCGGACAGCCATGAACCTGTTGCTCGAGGATCGGGAAATCGGCCCGGATCGCAGCGAAATCCGGCGCGTATTTTTGCCTGGCTGCCTGTGGCTTGTTCATCTGGCCACCAGTTCCTCGGCGTTTTCGAGATCGGGCAGGCGGCCGATCAGGTGTTTGCCAAGCGCATTGCGCAGGGTCTGGTTTTCCAGCCGCAACACCACGTCTTCGGCAAATGCGAAAGTCAGCAAGCCACGGGCCTCGTCATCCGGGACCCCGCGTGTGGCCAGGTAGAACAAGGCGTCGGCATCGAGCCGGCCGATGGTCGCGCCATGGCTGCATTGCACATCGTCGGCGTAAATTTCCAGCACTGGCTGGGTGTCGATCTCGGCGCCTTCGCTGAGCAACAGGTTGCGGTTGCTCTGTTTCGCCACGCTCTGCTGCGCATCGGCGTGCACCACGGCCTTGCCGCAAAAAACGGCACGCGCCTGGTCATCGATGATCCCGCGATAATCCTGGAAGCTGCTGGCGCCGGGCTCGCGATGATTGACCAGCGTGTGGTTGTCGATATGCTGCCTGCCGCTGGCCAGGTACAAGCCGTTTAGCACCAGTTCGGCGCCGCGGCCCAGCAGATCGAACTGCATGTTGGCGCGGGCCAGCCTGCCGCCGAGGCTGAGATTATGGCTGACCAGCCGCGAGCCTTCCGCCTGGCGCGCAAACAACGATCCCAGGTGAAAAGCGCTGTGGCTTTCAGTCTGAATACGGTAATGCGTCAATTGCGCCCCCCTAGCCAGATCGATCTCGGTCAGGGCATTACAAAGACCGGCGTTGCCCGGGGCGCCGTCGTAATGTTCGATCACAGACGCCTTGCTGTCGGTACCCGCCCTGATCAGGATCCGCGGGTGGCTGGCCGTGTCGCGGCCGGTGTTTTGCGAGTAAAACAACAGGTACAGCGGGCGGTCAGGTACCTGCCCGGCCGCCAGCTCGATGACCACCCCTTGTCCGAGGAAGGCGCGGTTCAACGCCGCAAACTGATGCGTCGCCGGGTCGGGTTGCGGCAACAGCCCGCCGGCCAGACCCGGATCGTCATGCAAGGCGTCGGCCAGCAGGCGGATTCCGTTTTCGGCAAACACGGACTCATCGGATAGCGCCGGCGCATAAAGCCCATCGACGAACACGATGCGGATCGCGTCCAGGTTTTCGATCCCGATATCGCTGCCGCCAACTGCATTTTCCTCGGGCAGGCCAAACAGTCGTTTCTCGATAATTCTCAGCCGCGTGTACTTCCAGTACTCGTCACGCGGGCCGGGCAGGCCGGTATCCAGGAATTCCTTCATGGCCTGCGCACGAACCTGGTGCACGAATTCGCCCCCCGGGGCCTCCGGCTGACGGGAGAAATTGTCCTGCAGGCTTTCGATCATCGCGCTCATGCGCTGGCGGCCTCCTGGCGTACCCAGTCATAACCCTTTTCTTCCAGTTTCAGGGCCAGCTCCGGTCCGCCGCTGCGTGCGATCCCACCATTGGCGAGCACATGGACTTTGTCCGGTTTGATGTAATCGAGCAGACGCTGGTAATGCGTGATCAGCACAATCGCGCGCTCCGGGTCACGCATCGTATTGACCCCGTCGGCGACGACTTTCATCGCATCGATATCCAATCCCGAGTCGGTTTCATCGAGTACCGCGAGGCGTGGTTCCAGCACCACCATCTGCAGGATTTCATTGCGCTTCTTTTCGCCACCGGAAAAACCGGCATTGACACTGCGGTTCAGAAACGAATCGTCTATTTGCATCAGCTTCATTTTTTCGCGGACTACCATCAGAAACTCAAATGCGTCCAGCGGCGCCT
>JAZFYI010000014.1:0-30796 GCA_036443455.1 Gammaproteobacteria bacterium | reverse complement strand
GGATCGGACTGGCTGCGAGCCTGGTTCTTGGGCTGGGTGTAGGGTTGCTGACCTGGTGGAGTGCGCCGCATGGTGATATTGCGCAGGATTTGCTTGCCCATATGCGCCATACGGGGATATCCCAGGTGTCTACCGATAAACGGGTATCGAATCAGCAATTGGAGACGGTACTTCGAGAGTCGAGAATGACGATGTCTCAAAGAATAGCCGGGGTTTCCTATGCGCGTAGCTGCATTTTCCGGGGCCGGCTGGTACCTCACCTGGTGGTGCAGGGCGAGAAAGGCCCGGTCACTGTGATGATATTGCCCGACCTTGAGGTCGATGGGCCAACGAGTTTCTCGGAGCAGGGCTTTTTCGGAACTATTCTGCCTGCGGCCACGGGGAGTATTGCCATTATTGCCGGAGAGCAAAGCAACATCGAAGAGGTGTCCGAGCCGATTATCCAATCACTGCGATGGGATATTTGAGCGTATCTGCCTGTAATTTTTTTGCTTGAGACCCTGTCTAGTTTAATAAGCCCGGCAGGGCGTTTGAGTAACGGAGGTATGGATCTGGGTTTTTTGTGGTGAGGCATTCTTTCTGCTTGATTTATGAGCATCAAGAAACCAGCCGCGTCACGAAGCGCACCAGCGGTCTGAGGCCGCCCGGCTTTGATTAGTCTCCACTTGTCGCAAAATTCAGACAGTGGCGGCCTTCCGGTCCGGGGTCTATGCTAATTTCAACCCGCTCATTGAGAAGCGGATAATAAAGTGGCCGGAAGGCTGTTAAATCCCAATGGGATACTAAGGAGACCTGCATCATGTCTGAATTAAAGAAACCTCTGGCACTAGCGGTTGGCGTCGCACTGGCGTCCTCATTCGCTTTCGCCAGCACCGCGAGTGCTGACAGCAGCCCGTTCATGGCGGCCGCGCTGAGCTCTGGCTACATGGCTTCTGCCGATATCGGCGAAGGCAAGTGTGGCGAAGGCAAGTGTGGCGAAGACAAAGCCGATGACAAGGCTGGCGAAGGCAGCTGTGGCGAAGATAAAGGCGGCGAAGGCAGCTGCGGCGAAGACAAAGGCGGCGAAGGTAGCTGCGGTGAAGATAAAGGCGAAGAAGGCAAGTGTGGTGAAGGCAAATGCGGCGAGTCGCTGTAAAGCGTTCATAGCACTGCACGGAATTCTTCGGAATTCTATCGAGGCCCGCGCAAGCGGGCCTTTTTATTTGTGCCGGTAAAATAATGAAACGGTGCTGGCAAGCCCCGATACCGCGGATTACTCTATAGGGCGACACCATCATTCAACGGTCTTCGAGAGCGATTTTCATGGCAGGGAAAAACAAACAGGAAACGAGGTGCAGGTGGGCGCAAAAGGAAATCTTTCATGGCTACCACGATCTGGAATGGGGTGTCCCCGTACACGATGAGCGGTTGCATTTCGAATTCCTGGTGCTCGAGGGCGCGCAGGCCGGTCTGAGTTGGGAGACGATTTTGAAAAAGCGCGATGGTTATCGCGAGGCGTTCGACAACTTCGACCCAAACAAGGTTGCCCGCTACGGAGACGCAAGGATCGATGAACTCCTGGCCAACCCGTCGATAGTCAGAAACCGGCTCAAGGTCAGATCGGCGGTGAGCAACGCCAGGGCTTTCCTGGCGGTACAAAAAGAATTTGGCAGCTTCGACCGCTATATCTGGGATTTCGTTGGCGGCAAACCGATACAAAATCGCTGGGAAACCATGGAGCAGCTGCCGGTGACGACCGGTCAATCGGATGTATTGTCGAAAGACCTTAAAAAGAGAGGGTTCAAGTTTGTCGGCAGCACCATCATTTACGCACATATGCAGGCCATCGGGATGGTTAACGATCATGAAACGAGTTGTTTTCGCTATCGGGAATGCAAAGCTCTGGCTGTGTAGCGCGCTGTTGATTTTCTGTCCGCCATCGATGGCGGGGGCAGCGGACACCGGGTCGCCGGTCGTCCAGGCCGTAGCCGCGGCACGGACGCACAACAGCGCTAACCAGGGCCGAATCGTCCGCGAGTTTGTGGAGCTGCTGGCTTTGCGGAACGTGGCGTCGAATCATGCCGATATGCGTCGGAATGCCGAGTTCATCATGAAGATGATGCGACGACGAGGCGTCGAGTCACGATTGCTCGAAGCGCCGGGCAGCCCGCCGGTTGTTTTTGGCGAATTGAACCGGGGCGCCGCGCACACGGTGCTGATTTACGCGCACTACGATGGCCAGCCTGTGCAACGTGAGTTGTGGGCATCCGACCCCTGGCAACCGGTGCTGCGCAAAGGCAGGCTCGAAGATAATGCAGCAATGGTCGATCTCGGTTCCCTGCCCGCGGAAATCCCCGGCGAATGGCGCCTGTACGCGCGCTCGGCCGGTGACGACAAAGCGCCGATCATTGGCCTGTTGAGCGCGATCGATGCGCTGGCGGCGGCGGATATTCCAGTCTCGGTCAATCTCAAATTCTTTTTCGATGGCGAGGAGGAAGCCGGCTCGCCTCATCTTGCGGACATGATTCGGCGGCACGCGAAGCTGTTGCAGGCCGATTTCTGGTTGTTCTGCGATGGCCCGGTGCACCAGACCCGCCGGCAACTGGTCAGTTTTGGGGTGCGCGGAATAACCGGGGCAGAAATCACCGTCTATGGGCCTTTGCGCCAATTGCACAGCGGGCATTATGGGAACTGGGCGCCAAACCCGGTCATGATGCTGGTGCATCTGCTGGCCAGCATGCGCGCCCCGGATGGTGAGATCCTGGTCGATGGATTTGCCGAAGCGGTGGCTGAGCCAGGCGCAGAGGCGTTGGCCGCGATAGCGGCGGCTCCACCGGTCGACGAGTTTTTGCGCAAGGATTTCGCGCTGGGATGGACGGAAGGCAGCGGCCAGCGTCTTGAGAGGCTGATCATGAATCCGGCGATCAATGTTCGGGGAATCAGGGCAGGAGGCGTGGGCGAGACCGCCCGCAACGCGATCGCAGATCAGGCCACGGCAGCGCTGGGATTTCGCCTGGTCCCGGATCTTACGCCGGTAAGAGTGCAGGCGCTGGTCGATGCCCACATTCGTAAACAAGGCTATACGATCGTGCGTGAACCACCGGATTCGCAAGCCCTGCGACAGCATGAGAAGGTCGCGCTGGTCGAGTGGCGCGAATACGGTTACCCGGCTGTCTGGATGGACATGAATGATCTACGTGCGCAGGCCATTAGCCGGATTCTGCTACAGGCAAGGGACGGCGAGCTGGTCAGGATGCCGACGATGGGCGGGAGCCTGCCGTTGCACGTTATCCGGCAAGGGCTTGGCGTCCCCATCGTGATGCTTCCCATGGCGAACCATGACAATAACCAGCACAGCCCGAACGAGAACCTGCGCATGCAGAATCTGTGGGACGCTATTGAGATTTATGCGGCGGTGCTGGCTGGTCTCGGCGCGGAGCTCGCCAGGTAGTGAGCGCAATGCACGGAACCGCCATGACGGCATGCTAAAATCCCGGCATGCCGATAAGCAAAAGAATACGGTCTTATTTGCCGGACGTCCCGGCCAAAAAACCATCCGCATACGGTCATGGACCCGGCGGGACCGAGTGATTACACCGCTTTTTCTTTTCATCGCTGGCCTGGTGCTGTTGTTGCTCGGCGCGGATTTCCTCGTGCGGGGCGCGACCTCGATCGGCCTGCGGCTGGGGATTACGCCGTTGGTGGCCGGCCTGACCATTGTCGCTTTTGGCACCAGCAGCCCCGAGCTCGCGGTCGGCGTCGATTCTTCGTATCGGGGTCTTGGCGACATGGCGATCGGCAGCGCGGTGGGTTCCAACATCTGCAATATTGCCCTGGTACTGGGCGCGGCTGCGCTCGTTCGGCCGATCAATATTCAGTCCCAGTTGGTGCGCCTGGATATCCCGGTGATGATTTTTTGTAGTTTGCTGTTGATTCTCGTATTGATGGACGGTGTTATTTCGACATTTGATGGCGTCGTCCTGGTTGGCGGAATCGCCGCATATATTTTCTTTTCGATCTATTTGGCGCGTGGCGAGCAGAAAAAAATCCAGGATGAATTCGGCGAAGTCGTACGGGATAACCTGCTGGCCTGGTGGAAAGAAATCCTGCTCGTGGTCGTCGGTTTGGGAATGCTGATTTTTGGCGGCTCGATGCTGGTCGACACCGCGGTCGAACTGGCACGGGGTTTCAAGATAGCGCCGGCGCTTATTTCTCTTACGGTCATAGCCGTTGGAACCAGTCTGCCGGAACTCGCTACCGCGATGCTGGCGTCATACCGCCGGCAAGGCGATATTGCGATAGGCAACGCGGTCGGTTCGAATATATTCAATATACTCGCCATAGTCGGTATCAGCGCGCTGGTGGGGCCGCTGCGTATGGGTGCGATCAAATGGCCGGACCTGGCGGTCATGCTGGCGGTTTCTTTGATACTGATCCCGCTGGTTATTTCCAGGCGCCAGCTCGAGCGATCGGAAGGCGTGTTCCTGCTGGTGATTTATTTCCTCTATATGCTGGTGACGGTACAGAAGGCGGGCTTCTGACAGGTCCGTCAGAACGTCGGGCGCAACGTAGAGGTAGCAACTATTAGCCAGGTCGAATGTCAATATCCAGGCTAGCAACGAGAATCAAGCATGAATACGGCTCAAACGAAAAGACGGTTCACCGGTTACGTCGCCACAATATTCTTTGTCCTCGTCCTGGTTTTGCCTGGCCAGGCATTTTCCGATGTCGTGAAAGGCTGGGTCGCATTCAATGAAATGGATTACGACACGGCTATGTCGGAGATCGGCAAACTGGCAAACGCAGGCGATCCCGATGCCTGCTACTTGCTCGGCCTGCTGCATGACCCGGCGTTTCACCGCCTTCCATCAGGCAAGTATTACCAGTCGTCGTACTTCGATGTCGCCAGGGCGGTCAGTCTTTACCGCCGCGCGGTCGATGCCGGCGATGGCCGTGCGATGCATCACCTGGCCGAACTCTACATCATGCTCGTGGATGAACGCTGGGCCCGGTACAAACCGAGTGATATCGGCAACCTGACCAGCGCGGCATTGTCATTGCGGCGCAGGTCGACTCCGCTGTTGCGGGTGCTGGCGGAGCAGGGGAATGGGGTTGCCGCTTATATGCTTGCCGAAGCGCGGCGCAACGAACCGTTCTTCTTCGCTGCGATGGACAATGCGCGCACCAAGCTCGAGTTTTCTGCCTGGCAAGACGACCCGGCAAGTCAGTTATACCTCGGCAGGACCTTCCTGTTGCGGCGCGGCATGGTCACTCGTACTGGTTATACGATGGACCCGCCGGAAGCCTTCGCCTGGTTTACGGTCTCGGCCAAGAGAGGAAATATGCACGCCCGGGTCTACCAGGTGGAAGCGGCGGAAATGATGCCGGTTCGCGATCATGGCCGCGCCGAAGAACTGGCCCGGGCTTTACTAAAAACGCTGGCTGGAAAATCGGCAAAGAATCGCGATTAAAACGGGCGGCGGGCCGTCATTTCGCAGGCTCCTGGCTCAGCTTTCATAACCCTGGACCTCTTCCTCGCTGTAAGCCACACCCAGTCCCAGCGCGATCCGGTTGACGAAATTGAAATAGGCGGTAACCAGCGTGATATCCAGGATATCACTATCCGACAGGCCCAGATCGCGAAGTTTCTGCACATCGTCAGCGCTGACCTGGTGCGGGTTCGTGGTCAGTTTCTCGGCATGTTTCAGCATGCCGGCAAGCCGTTCGTCCAGCGTGTCCAGCGCGTCCGCGTTGCGAATCTTTGCCAGGACCTGTGCGTCCTTTTCGTAGCGGGCGAGTGGTTCGTAGTGATGATTTACGCAATAGCTGCATTCGTTATTGGCCGAAACAACCACCGCAATCGCTTCACGTTCCTTGCGGCTCAGACCCGACCTGGCAAACATCAGGTGCATGTATAAATCGACATGGGTTTTTAGCGCACCCGGGTTGAGGCTTTGCACCTGCAGAATATTGGCCAGTTTGCCGCGGCTTTTGAGCAGCTCGTCATAGACCGTGCGCAGCTCGCCATCGGCATCCTGCTCTTCAATCTCATTTATCCAGGCCATGGCCAGTCTCCATTAATTTTGAGTTCGACAGGCCATGCGTGGCCCTTTCAGCTGCGTGCAAAAATTTTATCGTGGTCGCGAAAGCTTTTGAATTCCAGCGCGTTGCCTGCCGGGTCGCGAACAAAAAATGTCCCTTGTTCGCCGGCTTGACCCTGGAATCGAATCCGCGGCTCGATCAGGAAGGACAACCCGGACTGGCGAATGCGCTCCGCCATTTCCTCCCATTCAGACCATGGCAAAATCAGGCCGAAGTGGGGTACCGGTACCTGGTCGCCATCGACCGGGTTGCTCGCTTCAGCATGTCTTGATATCGCCAGGTGCGCGGTAATCTGGTGGCCGTGCAGGTTGAAATCTATCCATCGCGTATTTTTGCGCCCGAGCGAGCATCCGAGGACACCGGTGTAAAAGGATTCGGCCTGCGCGATATCGTCGACGGTAAACGCCAGGTGAAAAGGAGTCAGCTCAGTCATCTGCAGATTCTCCCAGCCAATCGCGTGGCCTCAGGTAATTTTCGTACAAATCAAGTTCGGCGCTGCCCGGATCCGGTTTCCAGTCATAGGCCCAGCGAACCAGCGGGGGCAAGGACATCAGGATGGATTCGGTACGACCGCCGGACTCCAAACCGAACAAGGTGCCGCGGTCATAAACCAGGTTGAATTCCACGTAGCGGCCCCGGCGGTAGAGCTGGAATTGGCGCTCACGTTCACCGTATTCCTGATTCCTGCGTCGTTCGACGATCGGCGCGTAGGCTTGAAGATAGTTGTCGCCGACACTGCGCATGAAAGCGAAACTGGTGTCGAAATCCCATTCGTTCAAATCGTCGAAAAACAACCCCCCCACGCCGCGCGTCTCACCGCGGTGCGGCAGATAAAAATACTCGTCGCACCATTTCTTGAAGCGCGGATATAGCTCTTCGCCAAATGGATCGCAGGTAGCTTTGGCCTGCCGATGCCATTGCACAGCATCTTCATGGTAAGGGTAATACGGGGTCAGATCGAAGCCGCCGCCAAACCACCAGGCTATTTCTCCATCCGCCTGGGTAGCCTGAAAATAGCGGACATTGGCATGGCTGGTAGGTACATAGGGGTTTTTCGGGTGGATCACCAGGGAGACGCCGGTAGCCTGGAAACTGGCGCCTGCCAGCTCCGGCCGTCGTACCGTCGCCGATTGCGGGAGGCCCTCGCCGGTGACATGAGAAAAATTGACGCCGGCTTGCTCGAACACATCGCCGTCGCGCATGACGCGGGTCACGCCACCACCGCCATGACCGCCTCTGTCCCAGCGATCCTCGGCAAAACGGGATTCGCCATCGAGCTTTTCCAGCCCGGCGCAGATATCGTCCTGCAATGATCTCAGGTAGTCGATCACTGCATCGATGTCGCTTTTCATGATCGTGGACCCGCGCGCAGCACTTTTCCGGTATCAGCATCGCGCAATTCGGTGGGTCCGCCAAGTCCGCCGGTCTCTCCGGGCGTGATCATGTCAACCAGGTCACCGAACATGCGTCGCACCGCCAGCCGGCTCGATGCCGGTGGCCGGCCGGAAATATTGGCGCTGGTGGATACCAGCGCTGAATCGGCCGCTTCGCACAGGGCCCGTACTATCGGGTGCTGGCTGATGCGGACGGCGATGGTATCGCGGTCACCGGTGATCCACCGGGGCGCGTCCGCGCTGGCGGCAACCACCCAGGTCACAGGCGCTTTTTCCCGCGCAAGAAGACGGGCCAAGGTTTTGTCGCCAAGCCGGCCGAGATATGGCAGGAGTTGATCGATCGATGAGGCCACGAGCACAAAACCGAGATCGGGCTTGCGGTTTTTCATGTCCAGGATGCGCTGGATGGCGATGACGTTTTCCGGCAGGCAACCCAGGCCAAAGACGCCTTCGGTCGGGTAGGCAATGACTCCACCTGCTGCAAGCATCCCGCTTGCCCGGCGCAGGGTGTGCCGGCTAATCATCGCCCTGGTCTGAGGTTATTTTCTTTTTGCCGGCTTTCTTTTTCCGAGCCTTCTTCTTTTTTTTCCTGGCTTTCTTTTTGGTTTTCTTTTTTGCCACGGTTTTTTTCTCGCCGGTTTTCTTTGTCGCGCCCTTCTTGCGCGCGCCCCTGACCGGCGCTTCGGCCAGCAGGATCTGGCATTCTTCCAGCGTCAGCGTCTTCGGGTCCCGGTCTTTGGGAACTCTGGCGTTCTTGTTTTTGTCGGTGATATACGGGCCCCACCGGCCGTTGAGAATCTGGATTCCATCATCAGGAAAATCCTGGATCAGCCTGTTGGCATCGTATTCTTTCTTGTCCCGGACCAGTTCCAGGGCGCGCTCGTGTTCGATCGTATACGGGTCGTCGTCTTTTTTGAGGGAGACAAATTTGCTGCCATAACGAATATAGGGACCGAAGCGACCGATACTGACCGACATGGGTTCTCCCTCGGGTGTTTCACCGAGATCGCGCGGTAATTTGAAAAGCTCGAGCGCCTCTTCCAGGCCAATGGTGTCCAGGCTCTGTTCTTTGCGCAGACCGGCGAATTTTGGCTTGTCTTCTTCCTCGCGCGTACCGATTTGCGCGAATGGCCCGTACCTGCCCATGCGAACGCTGACCTCGCGACCGCTTTTGGGATCGGTCCCGAGTACCCGCTGTTTCAATGCATCGGCGCGGCTTACCGTTTCTTCTTTTTCGGCGACCCGCTTTTTGAATGGCGCCCAGAAACTCTCCAGCAACGGCACCCATTGTTTCTCGCCCCGGGAAATAGCATCGAGTTGGTCTTCCATGTTGGCGGTGAAGTCATAGTCGACATATTGCTCGAAATGGGCGGTCAAAAAGTCGCTGACGATTTTTCCGATGTCGGTCGGGAAAAACCGGCGGCGATCGATTTCCACATACTCCCTGCGTTGCAGCGTGGAAATAATATTGGCATAGGTCGAAGGACGGCCAATGCCATATTCTTCCAATTCCTTGACCAGGCTGGCCTCGCTATAGCGTGGCTTTGGCTCTGTGAAATGCTGGTCGCTGATGATTTCCTTTAATGTCAAAATATCGCCCTCGGCCAGCGGCGGCAACAACCGGTCTTGCTCGTCCACAGAGTTCTCGCGGCCTTCATGATAGACCGCCAAAAATCCCGGCTGCACCAGCACCGAGCCATTGGCTCTGAAGCGGCCGACCGGGCTGGCATCGTTTCCGGCTGCCAGGTCGACGGCCAGCGTGTCGTAAACCGCGTGGACCATCTGACACGCCAGGGTACGTTGCCAAATGAGACGATAAAGTCTTAGCTGATCATCCTCGACTTTTCCCGCAAGATGTTCAGGCAAAATCTCCGGGTTGGCCGGGCGTATCGCTTCGTGCGCTTCCTGCGCGTTTTTCGACTTGGTCTTGTACAGGCGGATCTGATCGGGCACCTGGTCCTTGCCATATTTTTCAGCAATAACCGTTCGCAAAACAGCTATAGCTTCGCCGGCGAGATTGACCGAATCCGTACGCATATATGTAATCAGGCCAACCTGCCCATCGCCGATATCGAGGCCTTCATACAGCTTTTGTGCCGCGCGCATGGTCCGCTGCGCACCAAAACCGAGTTTGCGTGAAGCGTCCTGTTGCAGCGTCGAGGTCGTGAACGGCGGCGCCGGGTTTCGTTTGCGTTGTTTCCTGTCTACCTGGAGCACGCTGAGCCGGCCATCGGCTGCAGTCGTCAACGCTTCCTTGACTGCACTGGCGTGCCGCTCCTCGGTGATGCTGAACTGCTCGATTTTCTCGCCGTCGTACTCGGTGAGTCTTGCGCTGAAGTCTTGCTGCTCCTTGCTCAGCGATGCTGTGACAGTCCAGTATTCACGCGGGTTGAACGCATCGATCTCTTTTTCGCGTTCGACGATCAATCTGAGCGCCGGACTTTGTACGCGGCCGGCAGACAATTTCGGACGGATTTTCTTCCACAACAGCGGCGACAGGTTGAAACCGACCAGGTGATCCAGCGCCCGGCGGGCCTGCTGGGCATTGATCAAGTCGAAATCCAGCTCGCGCGGGTTCTCGATCGCCTCGCGCACTGCGTTTTTTGTAATCTCGTGGAAAACGACGCGGTAAACAGGCTTGTCGTTTAGCGCATTGCGTTCCTTGAGCAATTCATAAAGATGCCAGGAGATCGCTTCTCCCTCGCGATCGGGATCGGTCGCCAGGTAAAGTGCATCGGCTTTTTTCAATGCCCTTGCTATTGCATCGACATGCTTTTTATTCCGGTCGATGGCCTGATAGGTCATGCTGAACCCTTCGGCTGGATCAACCGCACCGTTTTTCGATATCAAATCGCGTATATGGCCATAAGTGGCCAGGACCTTGAAGTCCTTGCCCAGATACTTCTCGATGGTCTTTTCCTTGGCCGGCGATTCTACGATGATCAGGTATTTACTCATTTTCTTGTTCTTCGATGCCTGGTTTTTGACCTTGTGCTAACGCCCCGCAAACGCCTGGTTCGGACTCGCCGCGGATTGTAGCCATTTTCGGGGGAATAAAAAAAGATACCGCGGCCGATCCGCGGTATACGCTGGCACGCTGACCGGGCACTGAATCAATGCAGGGCGCTTGCGGCCTCGTCGAAAACCAGGTCTTCCATGCGCGCATAGGCAGACTCCTGGCCCGGCTGACTGAACAACACCATCAGGACTACCCATTTTATCTGCTCGACATCGATATCCGGGTTGCCCAGCGCCATAAGCCGGTCAATCACCAGCTCGCGCTGGCTGGTGGAAAGAATTTCCAGCTGTTCCAGGTAGAGCAAGAATCCACGACAGCTTGAATCCAGCCTGCTCAACTCTACAGAGTCGAAAATACGGGTTGCGCGCTCGGTGAGGGCGCTTTTTGCCGCAGCTTCCTGGCCGCTGGTCAGGCCATCCAGCCATTCCAGCGCCCGGTCAATCTCCAGGTCACCAAAACCGGCTTGCTCCAGTTCGTCACGCATCTCGTTGCGGTCCGGCTCTTCTTCGATGTCGTCGTCCATGTAAGTCTCGAATAGGTACATCAGCACATCGAGCACGTTTTCTCTCATTCCCAAATCCTTTAGCGCCTCGTCGTCTTGCAGTAACGCCCACCGGGCGCGGTTTGTACCAGACCCTGAAGCTCCAGTATCAGAAGCATGGAGGAAACCTCGCGTGCCGTCAATCCACTCCTTTCCGCCAGCGTATCGATGGGCAGGGTCTCTTCGCCAAGCGTGATCAGCAGCTGCTGGTGACTTCGATCATGGTCCACCGCAGGTGGCGCCGGTTCCTGCGGATCGTCCTGGCGTGCTGTTTCGGCCAATACGCTGACCATCGCGCCAAGCTCCTCGAATATATCAGCCGCCGATTCGACCAGTTTCGCCCCCTGGCGAATGAGCTGATGGCAGCCTCGCGACTGCGGGCTGTGTATGGAGCCGGGAACCGCGAAGACTTCGCGGCCCTGCTCGGCCGCGTGCCTGGCCGTAATCAGCGAACCGCTGGCCCTGGCCGCCTCCACGACCAGCGTGCCCACTGACAGGCCGCTGACGATACGATTTCGTTGCGGGAAGTTTTTCCGCGACGGAGGCGTGCCCGGTGGAAACTCGCTGACCAGTGCGCCGCTTTGGCAGATCGATTCCGCCAGCGATTCCTGCCCTGCCGGATAAACCCGGTCAAGCCCGCAACCGCAGACTGCGATGGTGACGCCACCGGCATCCAGTGCGCCGCGATGGCTGGCGCTGTCGATACCCAGCGCCAGTCCGGAGGTAATTGCGAGACCGCTGACCGACAAATGGCGGGCAAACATTCTCGCCGTATCCAGACCGGCCGGCGTTGGGTTTCGGCTGCCGACCATGGCCAGTTGAGGCAACCCCAGGCAGTCTTTATTGCCACGGATGAACAGCAGCATCGGTGGGTCGGGGATGGCCTTCAACAGTGCCGGATAGGCCTCGTCGTCGAGAGCCAGGAAATGATTTTGCTCGTGGCCAATCCACTCGAGGCTGCGTTTCAGGGTATCGCTATCGGGTGTGCGCATGGCGCGACGCGCTTCAGCCGATATACCCAATGCTTGCAGATCTTGATTGCCGGCCGAGAAAACCTTGCTGATACTACCGAAATGCCGGAGAAGTTCGGCGGCGCTCCTGGCGCCTATACCTGGCGCCTGGAGCAGCGTCAGCCACAAGCCGGGGTCGGACATAGAGGTCTCCCGCACAGACTTCCAATGGACGAAAGCGGGGATTTCCGCCGCGTATCAGGCCGCGTATCAGGCCGCGTATCAGGGATTACGAACCAGGTCGTATTTCCTGATTTCGCTGGTTGCCTCGACGATCAATCCATAACTGATGCGATCGAAGGTCTTGAACACCATCATCATGCCGGCCGGCTCGTCGGGCAAGGTGACTTTCTCGTCAAATATACCGCCTTCAAAGCGGTCGCTCACCACATCGCCCTTGCGCAGAATGGTTAGCAGGTTGCCTTCCTCGATACCGTGCCGGGCGCCGCGATTGATCACGACGATCTGGTTGCTGCCGGTCACGCTGATGGCATCCAGTATGCTGATGATGCTGCCGTCAATCTGTCGAGCTGGTGCGCTCGGAAAGAAATTCAATGGCAGCGTCTGGTTGTCGCGCAACAAGCGGTTTCCGTTTAGCACTTCGCGCGTAGTCGTGATCAGGATCAGGCTCGCCGGATCGCCGGTACGCGTCGTGCGGGCTTCCCCCGCATACACGCCGTCATAGCCAATCAAGGAATTGTCATCCGGATCGCGCAATTCGTCGCCGATTTGCACTACATTGAACACCTCGCCAATCTCGGGTGGAGTACTGAATCCCCTGGCATAGATCGTATTGCCGGAGCCGCTGATCAGGTGTTTGTCTTTCGATGACAAAATGTATGGCATCTTTTTGACCTGGTCGGCCGGTAGCACCGCAGGCCTGGAAAGGAACGCCTTGATGGCGCCATAGGGGATCGTGGTAATTGCCTCGTCCAGGTCTTCGTAGCGAATCCGGGGCGAAACGCGTACCGAGTCGCCGCGATCCACACGTCGATCACCCGGCTCGAGTACGATTCTCGGCCGCCCGTCCATCCAGACCAGGTTCAGGATGTCGCCCGGGTAGATCAGATGCGGATTTTCGATTTGCTCATTGACGAACCAGATTTCCGGCCAGAACCACGGGTCTTTCAGGAACATCGTCGAGATATCCCACAAGGTGTCGCCCTTTTGCACGACATACTGATCCGGGTGGTTCGATGTCAGCCGAACCGGGGCGGGATCCGCCACGGCGGTTGTGACTTGGTCATAGCGCCTGGGCGCAGGCTGCGTCTGCGCCACCTGGACCGGTTGGGGAAACTGGGCCGAACTCGCCTGTGCGGTTGGCGCAGGTTTGCCGGCACAGGCAGCCAATAACGGCAGGCTACCGGAAATCAAGACCAGGGAGATTTGCTGGGCAATGCGCATGGGCCGGGACATATCCATTCATCCTTTTGCTAGCTGGTGCCGGTTGCGGTAATTGGGCTGTTATAATCGCTATACGCCCGTGACGCAACAAACTACGTCACGCTTGACCCATCCATCCATGGCGGTTCTGTCGCGGTCGTAGCTGTCGTGAATTACCGACATCAATTTCAATAATGTCATGCAGTTGGCCGCATTATATACGAAAACACAAGAAAATCTGGTTGAATATCGATGGCAAAACTGACAATTCTCGAGTTTCCAGACCCGCGGCTGAGGCGCAAAGCCGTAGCGGTCGAGTCCGTTGACGAAAAAATCCGAACCCTGATCGACGATCTGCTGGAGACCATGTATGACGCTCCCGGTATCGGCCTCGCCGCCACCCAGGTCGATGTGCACCTGCGGGTGCTGGTTACCGATATATCTGAAGACAAATTGGCGCCGCTGGCCTTGATCAACCCTGAAATCCTTACCCGCGACGGGGTTGAAATCACCGAGGAAGGCTGCCTTTCGGTACCCGGCGTTTATGAAAAAGTGGAACGGGCGGAGCACATTAGCCTCAGGGCGCTGGACCGTGACGGCAATAACATTGAGATGGAAGCAAATGGTCTGCTTGCGGTATGCATTCAGCATGAGTGCGATCACCTGGAGGGTAAATTGTTCGTCGATTACCTGTCCGAACTGAAGCGGCAGAGAATAAGAACGCGCCTGCAAAAGGCCCGTCGCCTGGACAGCGATCGGTCGCATAAGGCGCCGGCGATCTGAGCGCTGCAACAGGCTCTCGAAAGGTATCCGACCGTGCGCATTATTTTTGCAGGAACAGCCGATTTCTCCTTGCCGGTCCTGGAGTCCCTGATCGGTGACAGTGGGCGTTCGGCAATGGAAATCGTCGCCGTGTATACCCAACCGGATCGTCCGGCCGGACGCGGGCGCCGGATGAGCACCAGCCCGGTCAAGAAAGTCGCGACCGCTGCGGGGCTAAGGATCGAGCAACCCGAAACGCTCAAATCGCCTGTTGTACAGAAAACACTGCATAGCCTCGAGCCGGATCTGATCGTCGTCGTCGCCTATGGCCTGTTGTTGCCCAAAGCCGTGCTCGAACTGCCATCCCTGGCCTGTGTCAACGTCCACGCCTCTTTGCTGCCGCGCTGGCGAGGAGCCGCGCCGATACAAAGAGCAATCCTTGCCGGCGATAAACGCAGCGGCGTCAGCATCATGAAAATGAGCGAAGGCCTGGACGAGGGGCCGCTGTACCTGGGTCGGGAACTGGCAATTCGGGCCGATGAAACGGGCGCCAGCCTGCATCGGCGGCTGGCTGAACTGGGGGCAACGGCGCTGACTGCGGCGTTGCCGGGGATCATTGACGGCACGGCCCGGGCGCAGCCACAGGATGAGGCGCAGGCTTGTTATGCAGGCAAGATCTCCAAGGGCGATGCCCGCCTGGATTTCAGTCTCGATGCCGGGCAGCTGGAACGCATGGTCCGGGCTTTCAATGCATGGCCGGTCGCATGGTGCCGGTGGCGCCGGGGTGATGCCGACCCGGAGCAAACGCTGCGAATCTGGCAGGCCAAAGCCGATGCGCGGGGCGCTTCCGGCTTGTCCCCGGGTATGGTCGTTTCCGCGAGCAAAGACGGCATCAGGATTGCGGCCGGCGCCGGCGATCTGATCGCCGAGCGGCTGCAGTTGCCGGGCCGCAAACCCCAGGCTGCGGCCGATTTCTGCAATGCCTGTGATCTCAGTGGCCTGCAACTTTACTAGGAGTCTGCGCGGTAGAAATATCCGTAGCGAGAAACTGTCCTCGCTGTGGCGCTTTCGCACGACTGCAGGGACGCAGGAGGTAGAGCAACGCAGGAGCAGTTGCCGAGTAGGAATATTTCTACCGCGCAGACTCCTAGGCCAATGGTGATGGTTTGAGCGAATCGTCGCGGACCCGCGCAGCCGCCGCCAGGGCACTGTCCGCAGTACTCGACGGACGATCGCTGGATACCGCGATGCCCAGGTTTGCGCCATCGGTCGAGCAGGCGGCACTGTACAAGGCGCTGGTCTATCACAGCGTGCGCTGGCAACCGCGCCTGTCCCGGCTGGCCGGTCTATTGCTGGACAGGCCTTTGCGGGCACGCGACCGTGTTATCGATGCCTTGTTGCAGGTGGGCCTGTGCCAGCTATCGATAATGCATGCGGCGGACCATGCCGCGGTATCCGAAACAGTCAATGCCGCACGGGATCTCGGCAGGCCGGGTCTGGCCGGCCTGGTCAACGGAGTGTTGCGCAAATATTTGCGTGCCCGAGATGCCCTAGAGGCAGAATTGGATCAGGACCCGGTTGCGGCCAGCGCGCATCCGGGCTGGATGCTGGACGTTTTGCGCGGTGACTGGCCTGGGCACTGGGAAAACATCGTCGCCAGCGGCAATTTACAGGCGCCGATGTGGCTCAGGATAAACCGGACCCGGACCAGCTCCCGCGATTACCTGCAGGAGCTGAGCGACCATGGCCATGAGGCAATCCTGTCAGCATGGGTGGATGACGGGGTTCGCCTGGCCAAGCCGTGCGCTGTAGCCGAGCTGCCGGGCTTTGACCGCGGCCGGGTTTCGGTCCAGGACGGGGCGGCGCAGCTGGCCGGCCAGCTGCTGGCGCCAGTACCCGGGCAGCGGATTCTGGATGCCTGTGCCGCGCCAGGCGGCAAGACGGGCCACTTGCTCGAGCTGGTTGGCGGGGATATTGACCTGCTCGCGCTGGACCGGGACCCGCAGCGTCTGCGAAAGGTTGACGAGACCCTGGAGAGGCTCGGGTGGACCGCCAGGACGCTGACGGCGGATGCAACGAACCCGGGTGAATGGTGGGACGGCAAGCCGTTTCAAAGGATACTGCTGGATGCTCCGTGCAGCGGCAGCGGGGTTATTCGCCGGCATCCGGACATCAAACTGTTGCGCAGACGCAGCGATATCGACGATCTGGCTGGCCGGCAAAGGGCTCTGCTCGACGGATTGTGGTCTACGCTGGATCAAGGAGGGCTTATGCTTTATTGCTGTTGCTCGGTGTTTCGGCAAGAAAACCAGCAACAGATCGATCGCTTCATGAATAGCCACTCCGATGCAGAATTATTGCCACTATCTGATAGGCTTAGGGGCCGTTTTGGCGATGGCAGAGGCCCCGGTATGCAAGTGTTTCCCGGTGAAGAGGAAATGGACGGGTTTTTCTACGCGGTATTGAGGAAATTGAGGGTAGCGACAGATTGATGGGCATGGATGGCACGACATCACCGAACAGAGTCTGGCTGGCGTCTCTTGCGTTGGTCTGCTGCGGCGTCCTGCCTGCAGGGGTTGCCGATGCTGCCAAGGATACGCCCCGTTTTGAAATTCGCTCAGCTTATGCCGAGCTGGAAAACGCAGTGTATTTCCTGCACGCCAGGATCGAATACCCGCTCAGCAAGCAGGCGCTAAAGGCGCTGCAAAGCGGAGTAGAACTGAATTTCCAGTTACGTATCGAAGTCAACCGGGTGCGCCGCTACATCCCGGATGCCAATGTGGCGACTCTGCTGCAACGCTACCAGCTGCGGTTCAATGCACTGGTCAATCGCTATGTCGTTCGTAATCTCAACAGCGGCGGACAGCAGTCTTTTGCGACTCTGGACGCTGCACTGAGTTTTCTGGGCCGGGTTTCCAACTTGCCCATACTCGATAAAGCGCTGCTGCAACCCGGCAAGAAATACATTTTGAAACTGCAGGCTGAACTGGATGTCAGGCGCCTGCCCGCACCCATACAGTTACTGGCATTCTGGCTGGACGACTGGCGCTTGACCAGCGCGTGGTACACATGGCCTCTTCAGCCATAAAACGCATCGCTTTCCAGGTGCTGCTGACCGTCGGCGCGGTCCTGTGGATTGCCGCTTTGTTGTTGCTGGCGCAGTCCGCCCAGAATTCCGAGCGTTTTGGAGAACTCCACAACCTGATTCTGTTTATCAATGCCATTGGCGTGATGGTGCTGCTGGTCGTTATCGGCGTCGCGCTGAGCCGGCTTATTCGCGACTACAGGAAGCATATCCCCGGTTCGAGACTGCGGGCGCGGATGTTGCTGTCGTTCGTCATTCTCGTGGTCTTGCCGTTGCTGGTGGTCTATTACTTCGCCGTGCAATTCCTCAATAGCGGCATCGACAGCTGGTTCACAGTCGAGGTCGAAGAAGGCCTGCAGGATGCGCTGAGCCTTACCCAGATGGTGCTCGATATTCAGAAACGGGATTACCTGGCGCGAACCGAAGAGGCTGCGGCCGGTCTCGTTGGCTGGCCCGATCTCGGCATGGTCAATGCGGTTGGTCGCCTGAGACGCACCATCGGCGCGAGATCGCTTACCGTGGTCGATCGCAGCGGGCGCATCATCGCGACCAGCCAGGATCAGCCCCGTGACATCCAGGCCCTGTTGCCGGGCGAAGAGCTGCTTCAGCAGATTGGCCAGGGCAGACCCTATGTGCGAATGGAACCGACGGGAGAAGGCGGTTACCGGGTCATAACCGCGGTCGATATTCCGCAACGGTCGACGCTGACCCAACAGCGTGCATTGCTTGGCCAGTTCCCGGTGGTCGCCAGGCTGGGACGGCTGGCCGATACAGTGGATCAGACCTACAACGAGTACCAGGGCAAGATGTTTCTGCGCGAACCGCTCAAACAGAGCTTTACCCTGACCCTGACCCTTGTGCTGTTGCTGTCCTTCCTGGGCGCGGTATATGGCGCGATCTTCTTCGCCGACCGGCTGGTGTTGCCGATTCAGCAACTGGTGGCGGGTACCCGCGCCGTGGCCAAGGGCGATTTCGATACGCAGTTGCCACCGGGGTCCAGTCGCGATGAAATCGGTTTCCTGATCAATTCATTCAACGATATGACCCGACGGCTGGGAAAAGCACGGGAAACCGCTGCCCGCAGCCAGCAATTGGTAGAGTCCCAGCGGGCGAACCTGGCGATTATCCTGGCCCGTCTTTCGACCGGTGTTATTTCCCTCGACGAGCAGCTTCGCATCCGCACCGCAAACGAGGCCGCCGGCGCAATTCTCGGCACCCAGCTCGGATCGCGGGTCGGCGAAACCCTCGAAGACGTTTCGATCGGGCAGCCACTGCTTGTCCAGTTCCTCGATTCCGCTCGCAGCCATCTTGACAAGAACGAATTCGAATGGCGTGAACAGTTTGTCCTGCGCGGGGAACTGGGTTCGCGGGTCCTGATGTGTGCCTGCACACCCCTGCCGGGCGGCAGCGACCAGCCCGGTGGTTTTGTCCTCGTTTTCGACGACATCACCGCCCTTTTGCAGGCGCAGAGGGACGCAGCCTGGGGTGAGGTCGCGCGGCGCCTGGCGCACGAGATCAAAAATCCGCTGACCCCGATTCAGCTTTCGGCCGAGCGGCTGAGACGAAAATACCTGGGCACCATGAACGCCGAGGATTCGCAGTTTCTGGAGCGCGCCACGCACACGATCGTACAGCAGGTCGAGGCGATGAAGGATATGGTCAATGCCTTCAGTGAATATGCCAGGGCGCCCAACCTGGAGGTCAGCACGGTCGATTTGAACAAGTTGATCGGCGAGGTGCTGGAGTTGTACCGGGCGCGCGAGATGGGTGTGGAAATCAAACAGAACCTGGATCCTGAGCTCGGTGAAATCGAAGTGGACGCCGGGCGGCTGCGGCAGATTCTGCACAACCTGATCCGCAACGCCTTCGAGGCGCTGGGCGATGACCAGAATGGCAAGGTAGAGGTTTTCTCGCGCTTTCATGATCAAGACGATTGCCCGCTGGCGGAAATCATCGTCCGTGACAATGGGCCGGGATTTCAGATGGACCTGGTCAGCCGGGTTTTTGACCCTTATGTCACCAGCAAACCCAAGGGCACCGGGCTGGGCCTGGCCATTGTCAAGAAACTGGTCGAGGAACACGGCGGCAAAATTGAAGCCGGCAACTATAAAGAAGGCGGCGCGGAAGTGAGAGTCTTGCTGCCGGTTAATGAAACGGCCCGGCAGGCCATGATGGAGCAGCGGCGTATTGAAGTCAGGAGAGAAAGCGCATGAGTAATCCGCAGGTTCTGGTCGTCGACGACGAACTGGATATCCGGACATTGTTGCAGGAAATTCTCAGCGAGGAGGGCTACCAGGTCACGGTGGCCGCCGATGCGGACGAAGCGCGCGCGGCCTGGGTCGATGACAAGCCCGATCTCGTGCTGCTGGATATCTGGATGCCGGGGACGGATGGCATCACCTTGTTGCGTGAATGGTCGGAGGGCAAGCCCCTGAGCTGTCCGGTGGTCATGATGTCCGGTCATGGCTCGGTGGAAACCGCGGTCGAGGCCACTCGCCTCGGCGCTTTCGATTTTGTCGAAAAACCTTTGTCGCTGGCGGAACTGCTAAGGACGGTGGAGCGAGCGATCAACGAGGGGCAGAGCGTCCGGCCGCAGAGCAAAATGAAACTGCCGGACATGGTGGCGCCGATTGGCAAGAGCAAGGCAATGAAGGCATTGCGCGACCAGGCGCAAAGACTGGCGCCACACGATACGCCGGTGCTGTTGCTTGGTGAAGCGGGCACCGGTCGGGAGGCATTTGCCCGGTATATTCACGCCATGAGCCCGCGTTCCGACGCGCCGTTCGTCACCATCACCGGAGGCTCGCTGCAAACGGATCAGGCCGCGCAAAAGCTTTTTGGCAATCAGAAAGGCAGTATCGTGGCCGCCGGTGCGTTTGAAAAAGCGAACGGCGGCACATTGTTTATCAACGAACTCGGTGACCTCGATCCGGATGTACAGACCCTGCTGCTGGGCGCCCTGGAGCAGGGCAGTTTTCAGCGCATCGGCAGCGACACCGACATCTCGTTGTCGCTACGCTTGTTGAGTTCGGCCGATTCCAGTCTTGATTTATCGAAAAACGGGCCGGTCAGGGCCGATTTGCTTGCCTTGCTCAACGTCGTCCAGCTGCATGTGCCGCCATTGCGGGAATATGCCGAGGACGTGCCCGATCTGCTGCGCTACTACGTTGATAAGCTGGTCGATAGCGAGGGACTGCCTTACCGCCGTTTTGGCGTCGCGGCGCAAAACCGGCTGCGCAACTACCCGTGGCTGGGCAATGTCCGGGAACTGCGCAACCTGGTGCAACGACACCTGATCATGAGCGACGAAGAAGAAATCAGTCTTGAGGAAATAGAGAATGACATTGCCGCGCAACCCGCCAGCAACGAACCGCTGGTCAAGCAGGATCTCCTTGCCTTGCCGTTGCGAGAAGCGCGCGAGCAGTTTGAGAAAGCCTACCTGCAGCAGCAACTGATACTCTGCGGCGGCAAGGTCGGGTTGCTGGCCAAACGAGTGGGTATGGAGAGGACCCATTTGTACCGCAAGTTGCGCACGCTCGGCGTGGAGTTCAGCAAGGGCCGCGACGAATAGGCAGGGCTAATCGATGTTATTACTCGGCGTGAAGCTGCCGTCTTCGTGGAATGCGATGCCGCCGTCCGGAAAATCCAGTTTGCTCAGCCGCATGATTTCCCGAAACGCCCGCATGCCGCTGTCAGGATAAGGCCCGCCAGGGCGTCGTTGAACCGCGGAGATAATCCGGCCATCGAGCAGGCGGCCATCGGGACCGAGCCTGGCCAGCAGTATCGGCGCGACCCCTTTCATTCCCGCGACGCCGATACCGTAATAAGTCGCGAAATTGCCCAGGCTATAGGCAATCAGTCTGCCCTGGTAGATTTCCATCCCCCTGGGTACGTGCGGACCGTGGCCAAGCACCAGGTCGGCGCCGATATCGATCATCGCCCGGGAAAAGGCCGCCACATCGCCACGCAACTCGCCATGGTAATACTCCTCCGCAAACGGAACCCGGTCCGCTTCGACGCCTTCGCTGCCGCCATGCAGGGAAATGATGACGATGTCATGGCTTTGGACCAGTGAGGAAACGTTTATTCTGGCCCGCTCGATGTCGGGCCCCAGCGGTGAGCTGGACCCCTTGAACGGGGCGAACGCCATCAGCGCGATTTTTTGACCGTTGACCTGCCAGCTGGCAAAACTGTCCTCGCGTCCCGAGTGAAGAATTCCCACTTCGTCGAGCGCCGCCATGCTGGCATCACGGCCTTCTTCGCCAAAATCACGCGCATGGTTGTTGGCCAGGCTAATGACATCGAAACCCGCGTTGCGCAAATGTGCGGCATAGCGCGCAGGGCTCCGGAACAAATAGCACACACTCAGATCGGCGCAGGTTTTTACCGGCTCTCCGCCATCCATCAGCGTCTGTTCGAGGTTGCCAAAAGTAATATCCGCGGACCGGAGTATTTCGCTGACCCCCTCGAAGAAAGAAACGCCGTCATCGTCGGGCAAGTGGTTCAGCGGGAAATCGGTTCCCAGCATGATATCGCCGACGCCGATAACCAGCAGCGGCTCGGATTTTTGTTTCGACCGGGGGCAATCGGCGCCGGCGAGGAGCGGAAATGCAATGCACATCAGGGCCAGGTAGATAAGCCGCCTGGCCGCCTGCCTGCTAGTCGCCGACACGAATCCGGATCACTTCTATCTGGTTCCGGCGCAAGAGTTCGCGGTTCCTGTTGAGCAAATCGAGATCGCTGTATGGTCCCAGGCGAACTCGGTGCCAGGTATCGCTATCGATGCTGACTTTCTGTACGCGGGCCTCCAGACCCAGCATCCCCAGTGTCGCCTGCATGCGATCGGCATCCGCGAAATTTTTGAACGAACCCGCCTGTAGCACGTATTGGCCCGGTTCGGTGATCGGAACAGGGTGGGTATCGGCTTGCGCCGATGACTCCGTTTCAGGAATGACGACTTCAAATTTCGGCAGCACGTCATAGAAGGAAAATCGTGCCGGCTCTTTGCGCGTTTCCTGTTCGGCTTTCGCGGACGCCGGTTCCTGCCGGGTGCTCGCTACCGGTTGCTGCGCGGGTGGCTCCGCCTGCCGGTCGTACAGGTAAACCCACATCGCGACGGACAACCCCACGCCCAGCCCAAACAGCATCCAGATCCACCCGGGCGGTTGTGCGCTCTTTTTTTTGCGCCGGCCGGGACGGCGTTTGTAGTCCCTGGTCATTGTTTACATGCTCTCGGGAGCGGTAACACCCAGTATCGCAAGGCCGTTGGCAATAACCTGCCGTACCGCGACGACCAAAGCAATACGCGCATCGCGCAGATCCTGATCCGCGACCAGAAAAGTGTGCGCGTTATAGTAAGTGTGGAAATCGTTGGCCAGGTCCCGCAGATAATGCGCCAGCGTGTGCGGTGCGCGGTTCTGGGCGGCCAGCGAGATGACTTCAGGATAGCGGCTCAGGCTGACGATCAAGGCCTTCTCATGCTGTTCGTTCAGCCTTTCCAGGTGATCCCAGGCTCGCTCTGCCTGCCAGTCGAAACCCTTGTCGCTCAGTTGCTGCAACACGCTGCAAATCCTCGCATGGGCATATTGAATATAATAGACGGGATTGTCGCTCGAATGTGACTTGGCCAGCTCCAGGTCGAAATCCAGATGCTGGTCATTCGATCGCAACACATAAAAAAACCGGGCCGCGTCATTACCGACTTCACTGCGCAGCTCACGCAAGGTCACGAAGTCGCCCGAGCGGGTGGACATTTGCACTTTCCGGCCCCCGCGGAACAGCGCAACGAATTGCATCAGCCTGACCTCCAGTGTTTCGCCGGGCTGGCCCATCGCTTCCAGTCCCGCGCGTACCCTGGCGATATAGCCGTGATGGTCGGCTCCCAGTACATCGAGCAGGAGGTCGAAACCGCGTTGGCGTTTTTCCAGGTGGTATGCGATATCAGAGGCAAAATAAGTTTTCTGGCCATTCTCCCTGACCACGACCCGGTCCTTCTCGTCACCAAAGTCGGTGGCGCGAAACCAGACCGCGCCGTCTTTTTCGTAAACATGATTGTTGGCGCGCAAAAGCTTTAACGCCTCATCGATGGCGCCGCCGCTGTGCAGGTCACGTTCGGCGTACCAGCGATCGATGTGTACGCCGAATTCCTCCAGGTCATCGCGGATATCGTCGAGTATTTTTTTCAGCCCGAAGTCGAGCACCTGTCCGAAGCCTTGCTCACCGAGTGTCTGCCTCGCCCGCTCGACCAACGCATCGATAAACCTGTCCTTGTCGTCATCGGGACCATCCGCGGGCAGATCGGCAAACAGGCTGGCCGTATCCACGACGAAGTCGTCCGCGTACTCCGTCTTCATGTCATCGGCGATACGCGCAAGGTAGTCGCCTTTGTATGCGTTTTGCGGGAAGGCAAAAACCGCGCCGTGAGACTCCAGGTAACGCAACCAGACGCTGGCGGCGAGTATGGCCATCTGCCGCCCGGCATCGTTGACGTAATATTCCCGGAAGACCTCGTTGCCGGCGGCCGCCAACAGGTTGGACAGGCTGGCCCCGTACGCTGCGTGCCTGCCATGACCGACATGCAACGGTCCGGTCGGGTTCGCGGAAATAAATTCGACGATGATTTTCTTGCCGCTGGCAGGTTGCTGCCCGTATGAATCGCCGGATTCGACGATGTCGCGAAGCTGCTGATGATAAGCGTTGGCCGAGAGATAAATATTGATGAATCCCGGGCCGGCGATTTCGGTCTTGTCGATCAGCGGAGAGTCCGGCAGCGCCGCGATCAGTTGTGCGGCAAGCTCGCGTGGGTTCATCCGGCAAGGCTTGGCCAGTTTCATTGCCAGGTTACAGGCAAAATCGCCATGTGCGGGATCGCGGGTTCGCTCGATCTTCGGGACTGGCAATTGATCGGTTTTTTCAAGGGTTTCCACAGGCAACTGTTGCAAAGCCTGTACAAACAAAGACTGAATTCGATTTTTCACGGGGCGGGCCGGTGGTCCTGACGATCAGGCAGCAAGTCTAACGTCTTGCCGGCAAAAATAAACCAAGGGAAGCCGGTGGCGGCTCAGAACAAATCCACCGGGTCGACATCCAGCGACCAGCGAACCTTGCGCCGTTGCGGCAGATTTTCCAGTTTGGCTGTCCATGGCCCCAGCAATTTGCGAAGAGTGCTGCGCTGGCTTGCCTGTAGCAGCAATTGCGCACGAAAATGGCCGGCCCTTTTTTCCATTGGCGCGGGCGCCGGACCCAGCAGGCAGGTCCCACCGTCGCAGATTTTCTCCGCTTCATGCCGTGCCGCTTCGAGGAATATTCTCGCATCGTCCTGGCTCGTCGACTCGGCACGCAGCAAGGCCAGGTGCGAATAGGGTGGCCAGCCGGCCGCGCGCCGCTCCGCCAGTGCGTCGCTGGCGAAAGCCGCATAACCGTCGCGGATCAGGTCGAGCAGCAATGGGTGATCCGCAAAGCGCGTCTGAATCAGCACTTCGCCCGGTCGCTGGGCCCGGCCCGCGCGACCCGCAACCTGGGTAACGATCTGGGCGAGTCTTTCGCTGGAACGGAAATCGGTGCCGAACAAACCCTGGTCGGCATCCATGACGATGACCAGGCTGATATCCGGAAAATCATGCCCCTTGGCCAGCATCTGGGTGCCGATCAGGATACGCGAGCGACCCGACCTGATTTCATCCAGTTTGTCCGGGAGGCTGCCTTTTCTGCGCGTGCTGTCGCGATCGATCCGGGTAACGCCGACATCCGGGAATTGCCTGCGCAGGAAATCCTCGACCCGTTGCGTTCCCTGGCCAACCGGGATCAACTGCTCCCGGCATTGCGGGCAATGACCGGGCATCGCGCAGCGTCGGTCGCAATGGTGGCAGCGTAGTTGGCCCTTCGCGGCGTGGACGGTCATGCGCGCATCGCAACGATCGCAACCGGCTACCCAGCCGCACTCGGTGCAAAACAAGGCCGGGGCAAAACCCCGCCGGTTCAGAAACAACAGAACCTGGCCGCCCTGGTCCAGATGCGCGTGCATCGCCATCAGGCTCGGTGTCGCCAGCCCATGGTCGCTGCGATGCGCGCCCAGGTCGACGATGCGCATGCTCGGCTGGGCAACGTTGCCGGGACGCTCGGGCAACTCGCAAAGCTGGTAACGCCCGGTTTGCGCATTGTGAAAAGACTCCAGCGACGGGGTCGCCGATCCCAGCACCACCGGTATCCCATGCAGCCTGGCCCTGACGATGGCCAGATCGCGCGCCGAGTAGCGAAAGCCGTCCTGTTGCTTGAAGGAGCTGTCGTGTTCTTCATCGACGATGATCAAGCCTGGCCGCGCCATCGGCGTGAATACCGCCGAGCGGGTCCCGAGTACGATCGCTGCCTCACCGCTGCGCGCCATGCGCCACGCTTCCAGCCGCTGGCCGTCGGCCAGGCCCGAGTGGAGTACCGCAAGTTGTCCGGGCAGGCGCTCGCGAAAGCGTCGAATGAGCTGCGGGGTCAGGCCGATCTCGGGAACCAGCACCATGGCCTGTTGCCCGCTGGCCAGCAGGCGTCGGATCAGCGACAAATAGACCTCGGTTTTGCCGCTGCCGGTGACGCCAAAAAGCAAGGTGGTCGCGAAGCGGCCATCGTGCGCGCCGATTTCAGCCACCGCTTTTTGTTGCGGCCCGGTCAGCGAAACATCGTCGGGCGCTTCCCGGCCAGAAATCGGCGGGCCGCGCTCGATTACCCGGCGCTCGACCAGCCCCTTTGCGTGCAAAGCCCTCATACTCGGGCGCCAGCCCTTGAACAGCGCGGGTAACTCGGTTTCGGACAAAGATTCGTGCTCGCGCAGCAGCTCCAGCAATGCCTGCTGGCGCGATGCGCCTTTGAGGGGTTCCGCGGCCTGTCCCAGGGGGGTTGCACGCCAGTGTTCGGGCGCCGCTGGCAGTGGCCGGCTGCCCCGCAACAACGCCGGCAATGCCGTCGCGAAAACCTCGCCAGGCGCGTGATGAAAATAATCCGCCGACCAGCGCATCAATTTCATCAACACCTCATCCAATACCGGCTCATCATCGATAACGGCGAGCGCCCGTTTCAGACGCGATAGTGGCAATTCGCTGGTGCGAGCGGTCTCGAGCAGCACGCCGATCGTCTTGCCGCGCCCGAACGGAACCTTGAGGCGCATGCCGGGCAAAAGCCGATTCGATGGGTATCCCGGCGGGCACAGGTAATCGAAGTACCGGTTTAGCGGCACATTAACGGCTACCCGCAGAATCACCGGTTTATCGTGCGGCATCGTCTTGGCAGATCAATTGGAGGAATGTGGCACACTGTTTTGTAGTATTGCTAGCCTGCATCAGGCCCGGGCCTATGGTTGGGTGAGGCTTCCGTATTGTCAACCGAAGCGCTCGGGGTGCGTTACTGTTTAAGGAAAGGCGGCTTTAGCCGGGTGGTGGCAGAGGGTCAGGGACCGACCCGATAAATTCAGGAGATGGCAAGCTGGACCAACGACGGCGAATGGAGTCTTTTTTGCAGGATGTAGAGCGCCGGGCTTTCCGGATCGCACGCTATGCGACGGGCGATGCGGACGAAGCGCTGGACCTGGTGCAAGATGCCATGCTGAAACTGGTCAAAAGCTATGCGGACAAAGCAGCGGCCGAATGGCCGCCGCTGTTCTACCGGATTCTCGATAATGGAATCACGGACTGGTATCGCAGGCGGGCTGTGCGGGGGACGGTGATGAACCTTTACCAGGGCGCGGAAGACTCGCAGCGGCTGGATCCTGTTGCAGCCGCGCCCGACCCGGCGGAGCCGGGCCCGGAAAAGCGGGCTGGCACAGACGAGGCGCTGGGCATGCTGGAAGCGGCGATCGGGCGGCTGCCCGAACGACAGCGCCAGGCGTTCCTGTTGCGTATGCTGGAAAATCTCAGTACCGAGGAGACGGCAGTTGCGATGGGGTGTAGCGCGGGCAGCGTAAAAACGCATTATTTCCGGGCGCTGAAAGCGCTGCGTGCAGAAATTGGAGAGGCATGGTGAACGACGTCAAAGACGAACAAAGCAAGTTTGAGCAACAAGCCCGGGCCGCGCTGCGTCGCGGGGACGAGCTGCTGGACGAGGAGACGCTGTCCCGGCTGGCGCGAGCCCGTCAAAAAGCGCTGCTCGAGATGACCCATGAAAAGCGCAGAGCCTGGCCGGCGGTCGCAGCGATAGCGGCCAGCCTCGTCGTCGCACTGGTCTGGTCCCGCTGGCCGCAGCCGGAAGTGCCTGACGCGGCGTTGTTTGAAAGCATGGACTTGCTGATGGCGGAAGAAAGCATCGAGTTTTACCAGGACCTGGAGTTCCTGGAATGGGCCGAACTGGAAGAAGAGCTGTTGCTCGATGAGCTGGATGACGAACAGAGTGAGACGACGGGAGGTTTGATCGATGAACGTGCGCAGGCGAATGGGCGGGTTTAGCAAGGGATGCTTTCCGGCGGTGTTGCTGGCCATGGTCTGCCTGCAGACTGCGCTTGCCGACCCGGACAACCCGCGCTGGGATGAGCTGGCCCCGGAGCAGCAGGAATTGTTGCAGCGCTTTGAAGACGAGTGGGACTCCTTGCCGGCGGAACGACGTCGACGCTTGAACGACGGGTCGAAGCGCTGGTCTCAGCTAAGCCCCGAGCAGCGGGAAAATTCCAAAGAGCGCTTTGAGCAATGGCGAGATTTGACGCCCAAACAACGCCAGCGCGCGCGACATAATTTCAACCGATTCAGGAATATGAGACCCGAGCAAAGGGACGCATTGCGGCACAGAATGCAAAGAAGTTCGCCCGAACAGCGTCGACAGATGAGACAGCACATGCAGCGGATCGATCCGGAAAAACGCAGGCAAATGCGGCAGCAGCGCGAGCGAATGCGCGAACGCCGGGAGCAAATGTCACCGCAGCAACGTAAAAAGGCGCAGCAACGGCAGCGCGCCATGCGCGAGCGCATGGAACACATGACGCCCGAGCAACGTCAGCAGTTGCGCAGACGCATGCAAAACATGAAGCCGGCGGAGCGTGAACGAATGATGCAACGGCAGCTGGAAATGCGTGATCGTGCACAGAATATGTCGCCGGAGGAGCGTCAACAAATGCGACACCGCCGGCAGGCCATTCGCGAGCGCATGGAACACATGACGCCCGAGGAACGTCAGCGGATGCGCGAACGTATGCGAGGAATGACGCCCAGGGAACGCGAGGAAATGCGCGAGAATTTATTGCGGCAACGCAACGAAGAAGAAGTCGCGGAGCCAGCCGAAACTGACGAATAGCTGTGTTGAGCCAGACTCGACCTGACCGCAGCCATGCACGCATTGCGTGTTTTGGCTTTAGCGCCTGCAAAAAGTCCGCTAAGTCAGTTAAGTCTAGATCGCGGTGATGTTGTCGATACCGTTGAAAACGAGCGCGCAGTAAATCGCCGCCAGGGCAGCGATGATCGATAGGATTCGCCAATCCGTCCCGGCATAAGTCTCCCTGGCGAGACGTAGAAGCTGCCAGAACAGATAGCACTCCAGGGCAAAAGGCATGAAGCCAAGGTAGCCGGCCAACGGCATCTCGAACACTTTCCAGGAATCGAACAGCGGTATCGCGTAAATCCACTTCGCGCCCGACCAGTAGTTCCAGAATTCCCACAGCATCCCGCACAGCAGACCCGCCAGCATGAGCCGCAGCAGTCGGGCATAGGAACCCCTGGCCGCCTGGCCCAGCAACGAAGCAACACGGTCACGCCGGTAGACCAACGGATCGAGGATGAAAACGATCCCTACCCACAATAGTGGGAAAAAGTACTTCGGCAGCAGTACGACCAGTGCCAGCATCAGCAGGCCGGCCAGCACAGAGCCGTTCAGCAATCGTGGGGAAACCCGGATCACCGGTCCTGGCACCCGCCGGACGAGTCCCAGGTTGCCAAGCAGCGTATCCACCTCGAGGATCGCCGGCAACACTGTGGCGAAGGAGGCGGCGTAAGCCAGCCAGCGTAACCAGGTCGGTTCTATTACGCCAAGGTATAACCAGTTGTGCAGCCGGAAATTCCAGATTTCGAAGAACAGCCAAACGATCACAGAAAAGCCGGTCACCCATGCCAGTTGCTGGCTCGCGCCAAAAATCAGTGAATTGCCGCCGCGCCGGGCATTGATGGCCCCGATGACCGCAATGAAGGTCCACCACGCAAACAGGTAAAAGAAGTGCAGAAAGGGTTCCACGCCCATCAACATCAGGACGAAGAAGACCATGTGAAGGGTAACGCCAAGCCAGATGAAAAATGGTGCCCGTCGCATTGAAAAACGTGCCGAGATTAAAAAAACTCAGCCTCCGATTGCCTGGAAAAGGGTCTGGCCTCATCTTAGCCTGAAGTCGATGCTGCAGGCGAAAATGCGGGCAACCCCGACTGGATTTTTCCAGCAAAGAGAGCAGACTATCCGCGAAGCAAAATCACGAAGCGATTGCAAGCCAGGTCTAGGAAGGGCATCCATTTTGTTATACTTGGTGATCTGTTGCTAATCGATGCAGGAGACCGACATGAACGATAAATTCCTGGCCGTCTTGTTCGCGGCAATGCTCCCAAGCCTGTCCTTCGGACAAAGCCCCCAAGCCTATCAGTGTACTTATGGAGATCTGCAAAGGCGTGTCGAAATCTTCTATGAAGCGGGTGTGACCGTTCCCTGCGAGGTGCATTACTACAAGGATACCGAGGCGCCTGGCGAGCAGCAGGTGCTTTGGCGCGCCCTGAACGAAACCGGCTATTGTGAAAGAAAAACCGAGGAGCTGATCGCCAGGCTCCAGGGATGGGGTTGGACCTGCGGGCAGGCCGATGATGCGGGCCCGAAATCCGAGCCGGAGCAGGCTGATGATCCAGCGCAGGGCGGCGAACCGGTACAAGACAATGATACAGAGGCACTAAAACCTGCCGCAGAGACCGAGCCAACCGAAGACGGATAGCGCGACTCACTGCGATTTGCCGTTCTATACCCGTGCCGATGGGTGGTCTTGAGCGCAAGTCCATCGCGCTGGATGGGCGTGTCCGCGAAACCGCAATAAGATCAGAAAGGCGACATTCTGGTCGTGGCTTCGCTAGAAGGTCTTGACCGCCTGGATCAACTCGGAGGTCGCGGCCTGTCCATCGCCATATAACATCCGCGTCTGATCGAGGAAGAACAGCAGGTTTTCGATCCCGGAGAATCCCTTGCCCTGGCCGCGCTTGATCACGATGATATTTTTTGCCTTCTCCGCTTTTAGGATGGGCATGCCGTAAATCGGGCTGGCCGGGTCGCTGTGCGCCGCGGGGTTCACGACATCGTTGGCGCCGATAACCAGCGCGACATCGGCGGTCTCGAACTCGGCATTGATCTCGTCCAGATCGAAAATCAGGTCGTATGGCACGCCGGCCTCGGCCAGCAATACGTTCATGTGCCCGGGCATGCGGCCGGCGACCGGGTGAATCGCAAATTTGACCTGCACGTCTCTTGCCAGCAGGACCTGGGTCAGTTCCAAGACCTTGTGCTGCGCCTGGGCCACGGCCATGCCATAACCGGGGA
>JAZFYI010000013.1:0-33569 GCA_036443455.1 Gammaproteobacteria bacterium | reverse complement strand
GGGGACACCTGCGCGGTTTTCGTGGCGACCCGTCGTTCGAGCTCAATGATCCAGCGACGGACCTGCTGGTCTTCTTCGCCTTGCAGTTCCTGGTAACGCTGAAAATATGCGAGGGCCCGTTCGGGCTGCTGCAGGTACAGATCGGCAAGCACCCCGTAGTTCAGATAGGCCAGGCTGTATTCGGGATCGAAGCGGATCGCCTTCGCATAGGCCTGGTCTGCCTTCTCGAAGCGGCCATCCCTGCGCAAAAGAATGCCGAGGTGGTTGTAGGCAACCGCGCTGCGCGGGTCCAGCTCCAGGGCGCGGTTCAATGCCGCCTCGGCCTGTTCATGGCGCTGGGTTCGCGCATAAATAATCGATAGATTGATCCACGGCCCGGCGGACCGGCGGTAGCGTTTTGTCAGGCGCAGCAACGTCGTTTCGGCGGCCTCGAGATGCCCGCTATCCATCAATGCCAGCGCTTCTTCGTACGCCGCGGGATTTTCGCGGTTCGCGGAACTCGAAAACATGCCGACCGGCAGCGTCGAACAGGCGGTGAGCATGATCGACACCAGCAGACTGAGCAGCAAGCCCCTACATTGTGTTGATATGGTCTTCACTGATTTCCGCCTTCGCATATCGTGCCGGCAAGAGTTTCGCCAGTTCCTCGAAACTGGCCCGTACCCATTCGTTGTAAAAACCGCTGGCTGCCCTCTCCGTGTTCGCCTGGTGAATTTCGATTGCCTGTTCTTCGAACGGGTATGCCTGTTCCTCGAGCAAGATGTCGTACTGTTCGATCTCCTCCGCGCTCAGCTCTTTCGGTCTTTGTGAATCCATCAGATCCCGGCTGAGCTGGTGATAAATTTCCGCAATTTGAAATGTTGCCTCCGTCGTTACTTCGGCAATCTCGTATTCGGCGGCGGCGGCGTACGCCGCCAATGCCTGCTCCATGAAGTTCTTTTTCATCGCCAGGCTGTCCTTTAACGGAATTTTGAGCTTGATCGAGATGTATGAAGTCAATTTCGGCTGTGCCAGGTTGAGCGATGCCTTCGCGGCGACGGTTCGGCTGTAATCACTGCGCGATTCGCCAGCCGCGGCATCGGCGGCGACAATTGCCCGCAACCATGAGACCCGTTCTTTTTCGTCGGACCGGCCTGCGTGATAGGCAACCAGTTTTTCACGCAGTTGCATCGAATCGTCGATCGGCGACGGGTGACGCTTGATAAATTCCTGCCAGACTTCAGCCGCATCATCGACGGCCACCTGGCTCTCCAGCAACTCGGCGGTATGCCACAGTGCCTCGCGCCTGACATCGGCGGGCTCCGTTTCGTCGTCCGCGATACGCCGGTACTCGGTCGCGGCTGCCAGCTCCTGCCCCGATTTTTCATAGCTTTGCGCCAGGCTGCGTCCGATATCGGTGATCGACTCGTGGTCAGGATACTTGCGGCGAAATCCTTCCAGTGCCGGTGCCGCCCGATACCAGTCTTCCATCGCCAGTAAAGCCGCGGCCGCATCGTAATCGGCGGTCACCACGATCTTCGATCCGGGCGCCATTTCGCCGACCCTGGCAAAGTGCATGACGGCTATTTCCAAATCGCCGTTGTCGCGCTCGATTTCACCCTGCTTGTAAACAGAGGAAGCGATCCGCTCCTCAAGATCGGGCAGGCCTGGATGATCGGCTGGCGTCAGATCGCGGACCTTGAGATAGGCGACTTCGGCCGCCAGATAATTGTTCAGATCAAAATTGCTGTGGCCATCGACGGTCCAGGCGACGCGCTTCAGCTCATCGGGCGCGTTCGGTACGCCCAGTACCGGCTGTGCGGCCGCCAATGCGCCCTGCAATTCGCCGAGTTCGTACAAGTCTTCGGCTGCCTGTGTCTGCACGGGCAGACTTTCCGGGTGTTCCGGGAAACGCCCGGCAAAGCGCAATGCGGCATCGATCCCCATCAAATGCCAATCTGCGCGAGCCTGACCTGCCAGAGACGGCTCATGGGCCTGGTATGCCAGTACCGCGGCGTAAGCGGCTTCCGCCGCATGCGGTGATAAAGGATAGGAATACGCGGCGCGCTCGTACTCGATCGCCGAATCTTCGTATTCACCGGCATCGAACAGAATCTCGGCCAGCAGGAAGTTGGCTTCGGCGGCGGCGGGATCGTCCGGGAAAGCACGGATCAGGCGACGATAATAATCCGCGGCGAGCGCATAAGGTTCCGGGTCTTCGGAATCCTGTGAAACCGCGTGGAAATGGGTTGCGAGATCATCGAGATGCTCCTGCAAAAGACCGGTCACTTCGATTCGGGACTGCCAGTCGTGTCGGGTCCAGTAGGCGCTGTCGACATCGTATTCGTCTACGAATTCCTGTTTGGCCTGCAAGACCAGGGATGGGAAATCGCCCGCCTTGTAGGTATCGATCACCCGCGTCCGCATCAACGGCGCCAATTCGTGCAGCGGCTCGTTTACCGCAAAGGAACGATAGCTTTCGGCCGCGTCCTGGTAGCGTTCCTTTTCCAGGTACAGGTCGCCAAGCCCCTGGTAAAGCCGGTAGGCATAAACCGGCGGCGTATCGCCGTCCATTCTGCGATCCAGCGTCGCGGGTCCTTCGAGATAGGAAATACTGATGCTGCTGACTCGAAACGCGTCGTCTATCAGCTCGCGCTCCGGGCGGGTCATGAAACCGGTCGATATCAGCTCACCCTGATCATCGACCAGGCGACGATCGAGCAACTCGAAAAATGAATCCAGGCCGTCTTCGTATTCACCCTGCTTGAACATCGACCAGCCAAGTTTGTACAGGGACTGTTCGAAATAACGGGAGTCATCGTCACCGGCGACCACCCCGGCATAGGCCTTTTGTGCCGGGTAATACTGCTTGGCGACAAAAAGTATTTCGCCGCGGCGGAACTGCGCCTCGATTGCCATCGGCGAATCGGGATACTGACCGACCAACTGGTCGAGCGTGGCCAGCGCCTTTTCCGTCTGGTTGGTGTTTTCGTATGCCCGCGCAAGCTGGTAGAGGATACGATCGTTGTTCGCGGCGGTCGGATTCTGCTTTAGCAGGGACTCGTAAAGATGCACCGCATCGCGGTACTCGACACCCTGCAACATCGCCAGGTCACCCTCGATCATCCGCTCCTCGCCGGCCTCGAGCTGCAGATCGGCCAGCCTGCGCATGGCTTCGGCACGTAAATCGGGATCATCCGGATAAAGCCGCAGAAATTCGCGATAGTTCTGGATCGCGTTCTGCCCGCTGGCATCGGGGTTGTCTTTCTCGACCAGCACCGGTTTTTGCCGATCCAGGCTGTCGATGGTCTCGACATCCGCATCGTCTTTCCGGTCGCCAAACGGCCACAACGACAAACCGGCGATCACTGTCCAGGCAACGGCATTCACGGCGAAAGCCCCTGTGTCGTCGCACGGTCATAAATGGTCGCCAGCGCAAATCGTGCCTGCACGCGATAGGTGTAAAGGCGTTCCTTCTGCGCTTCCAGCTCGGCGATCGCCAGCGACTGCAAAAACGCCTGCTGGGTAGCCGCAATAATTGCGGCCTGCTCGATCATCGCCCGCACCCGCGGTCGCAAGCCATCGATGGTTTGCCGGTAGCGGACGAATCTGGCGGGCATTTCCGTACGCGCCCGCGAAACCTTCGCGCTGCGTTGCCGCGCGTCCAGCATCGCAATGTCAAGATCGTTCAGGGTTTTCTTTTGCCGCCACAACCGCTCTTTGAATCTCGCTTCCAGCCGCCAGTTCAGCACCCCGGCCAACAGAGTTTGTTTTTTCCGCAGATCGTTGGTTTCCGAGCCATACGGCAGAACAGCGAGTTTCTTTTCGACCAATCGCAGTCGATGGTTTTGGCTTTGCTCATCGGCGCCGGCCAGCGCCAGGTAGTCGCTGTTTTCGTCGATTTCGGAAATCCTGGCCGCAAACTCCAGCTGCCGCCTTGCCAGCGAATCGAGATCGACTTCATCGATCGCCCGGACCACCGCGGGTTCGCGTTGCGCATAGGCGAGCTCACGCGTGTCCAGCATGTCGTCAAATGCGGCCAGGCTCTGCAACCACTGCCCCAGGTTGTATTGCAGGAAACGTAAATCGCGATAATTTCTCAGCCCCTCCTGAAAGCGATGGCTGGCAACGAGCAAATACAGGTAGCGACTTTCGTTGCTGTCCGGAATGGTCTTTAGCCGCCAGCTCCAGCCCGGATCGTTTACCGCGTCATCTTGCAGCAGCTGGCCGAGATACTCGCCCGAACGTATGCGCACAATTGCCTGGTCCAGTTGGTCTGTCTCCAGTGCATTGGCCTGGATTGCACTCAAATAGGCATCGGCGGCGTGCCGGTTCGCCTGCAATTTTCCCAGCGCATAGGGCACGGCCAGCAAGGATTCCAGCACCGCCGAGTCGAGCAAATGATGATCTTGCAACGCGCCCCAGGGAACCAGCGCCCGCTGGTAGTCCTCGGCCAGGCTGTCTGCCCAGCCCGCACCCAGCAAGGCCTTGTTGGAAAACGGCCCGGACAGGCGGACCCTGCCAAGCACTTTGCGTGCGGCATGGCCTTGCCGGTCCTGGATCAGCGCGAAACCCAATGCGAGGTTGGCGCGATCTCTCAGCGCCAGCATTTCCAGATCGGTGGTGCGTATGCGCCCGACCTGTTCAAGCTGGCGCGTGGCCTCGCTCAGCCTGCCCTGGCGGACCAGTGCCACGCCCAGGTTATAGCGTGCGAAGTTCGCCAGCTCGCCATCGCTCCGCCAATCATCCAGCAGGCGGGAGGCGGCATTGAAGTCACCACGCGCCATCATGACCTGGGCCCTGAGCATCATGTGACGCTCCTGCATGTGCTCCGGCAGGGGCGCGAGTATGCGAGCCAGCGCCGTCTCGGCGCGTTCATAATAACCGCGTTGGAACCAGACCCTGGCAAGAAAATACCAGGCCCTGTCCTTGACCGACTGGGGTGCCTTGCGATCGAGCAGGCGATTAAAAATCTCTCCTGCGTCACGATGCAGACCATAGGAAAGCATCATGCCGCCACGCAACAACTCTGCGTCATCGTCGTGATCGTCCAGCTCGCCCCGATACTGTGCGGCCATCAGCCGGGTCAGGGCCGGGAAATAATCATCCTGGTAGAAATAAAACAACACCTCGCCAAACGGCAGATCCCGAACCTGGCCAATCGCCAGGGAATCCTCATCCGCATGCAACTGCGCCGCGCCAGCAAGGCACAGCGTAAATGCGATCAACAACTGGTGAATGTGTCCCTTCATCTACTCCCATTCCTCGATCACAAACTCCGGCCGCAGGTTGCTTTGCCGGTCACTGATCTTGAGTTCGACAAACTTCGCCCCCACGCCTTTTTCAAATTGCAAACTGGCCCCCCGGCGATAATCCCGATCGTGCGTTCCCTTACCGGTGAAAAAGGCGACCAGTTCATGCTCGCCCGTGCGCAGATTACCCAGGTAAATACGGTGAACGCCGCCGTTTAGCAGCGCCTTTGCTTCGCGTTCGGTATACAGGTAGTTGGAGACTTCCTTGTCGTCCAACTTGATCTGTACGGAGTCGAGACTGAAAAAAGTGCCGACATCCATCGATACGAATACCGCCACCTGGGTGTTCGCCGGAAAAAGCAGTTCCTCCTCGAGGATGAACAGATCGCGATTGAGCGCCAGCACCTCCTGCTTGAGATCCTGTATGTCCTCGTCGAGACTGCGAAACTCACGGTTATCGGACCCGTCGTTGACTGCGGCCGGCTGTTCCTGTGCCAGGCTTGTTACGGGCATGCCCAGCATCAACACCAGGGCCAGCAAGAAATGAATTGCAGAATTTCTACTGTTCATAATCAATACCAGGCAGAAAAAAATATCTGGATGACATTCGCGTTGAACTCATAGAGCTCGCCGCTTCGAATGTCGCTAAAATTGTCATAGTCAAAATGAATACGGTCGAAAATCAGCGTGACCTTGCCTTTTGCCAACCGGCCCCGGTCACGGAACAACTCATAACTAATCCGCCCGCCAATCGAGGCACTGGTGAAATCACTCAGTTCCTTATCGCGCGCCATATAGCGAAATTCCTGGGCAAAGTTATCGCTGTAAAAATTAGCGGCAGTCTGGGTGTAAAAACGACCCCCCAATCCAAACTCGGTTTTCTCGTTGAGACGGCGCGAAAACATGAATTCGATGTTGTTCGCGGTAATACCCCAGGTATCGTCATAAAAACGGTATTTCACTCGCGTAACAAAACTGCGGTCGCCCCAGTATTTGTTGGCCTGAATGCCCAGCGCGTTGCTGGTCCTGGTCCGTGGGTAACGTTCCTGGACCGAGGCTCCCAGTACCCGCGCCGAGCGATAGGGATTGTTCAGAAAACCTTCCTCCGAAATGCCTTCATAGCTGAGCGCGGCAACGAAGGTGGGAGACAGAATCTGGGTCCAGCCCAGCCGGTACTGGAAACGGTCGACAGTGTCTTCGAACGAGGTGTCGACCCGCATGACCGTATCGTCGCCGCGGCTAAAACCCATCGCGAGCGTACTCATTCCACCGAAGAAATCATGGCTGAGCCCGACATCCAGCGTCTTGGCCTCATAGTCGCTCTCATCGCTTTGCGTGTAGGAAATACTCATCAGGGTATCGCCATAGAGATAATCGAACCCCAGCCCGAACTGGTTGCGCGTTTCGCTGTAGGCGCTGGCGTTGGTCACGACGTCGATCGAGGCGCCGCTGATACTGTCCAGGTAATAACTGGCGGTGACGGAATATTTCTCTGCGAAATTCTTGCGAACCAGCAGCGCCGGCCCCTGAACATCGATGCCGCCACCGCTGTAATAGTGGTAGAGCGCGTCGGCCCGTTCCTCCGGCAAGGTGGCTGCAACGGCGGGCCCGGCGACAATGGTGGCAAACAGCAAGGCCAGCATCGTCGTTCCACCACGCAGCAGAGCGAGCGCATTTGCGCCGCGCGTAATGAACTCGAAAAGCAGTCTTTCGCTAATTGCAGCCACAACCGCCCCCGTGTGATCGTCCGGCGCCACGAGCGCCTTCGCGAACTTCAAACACGTGCGTTCTTGTGCTGTCGGCCAGTGGATCCTGGCTAAACGACATCATCGGATCGGCCAGGGCCTCACGCTCATACGGCCGCACCCATGGCTCTCTGGCGCAGGCGCCAAGTAGCAGGACAATCAGCAATAAAGTTAGTTTCTTCATTCCCGCCTTACTCTTTCAGCAACTCACGTATTTCATCGACATAACTTTGCTCATATCCGGATCTGTATCCATGGTGGATATAGCGGACGATGCCCGTCCGGTCGATCAGCAACGTCGCCGGCATCGCATCGACGTCGTACAGGCGGCTGACATGCTTGCGCTCATCCAGCAGCACCGGAAAACTCAGGCCAAGCACGCGTACCATCTTGCTCGCACTGCGCCGGTCGTCGTCGATGTTGACGGCGAGCAGGCGGAAGCCCACTTTCTGGTAGCGCTGGTGCAGCTCATCGAGCAAAGGCATCTCCTGCCGGCAGGGACCGCACCAGGTTGCCCAGAAATTGATCATGACAACCTCACCCCGGAATTCACTGAGCCGGAGGTTTTCGCCACTGAGGCTCTTTAACGCAAAGTCAGGCGCGGGCTGCCCCGCCAGACCGGTCACGCCAACGGCGTTGGTCAGCGGCAGCAGCAGGCAGATCAGCAATATTTTTATTCCACGCATCGAGCCACTCCTTTAAAAGAACACACTGAATCCAATATTGAATTCCAGGTTGTGTTTGTATTCGTTTGTGCCCAGCAAATCGGATTCGAAAATGTTGTCCTTGGCTTCGATCCGCAAGGCCAGGTAATCCCGCGGCAATACGCGCAGCCCGAAGCCGAAGCTATAGGTCAGATCGTCTTCCCCGATAAACTCGGTATTGCCGACCCCGAAAATGAAATACATGCTGCTGGTCATCGCCCACTTGGTACCGACGAACACTTCGCCGGGCAGGAAGTTATAGCCAAGGGAAAAACTATAAAAAGTCAGGTCTTCTTCCTCGTTCGGAAATATCGGCAGACCGATGTTCCTGAAATTTGTATCCCTGACCGTAGATCTCGCATAGGCGCCTTCCAGGAAAAAATCTTCGCTGACGTGATAAGCCGCGCGTATTCCATAAATCGCCCGCGAACCAAAATCATCGACACCAAGCACGCCAAAGTACGGGCCGATCTCCCAGTTTTCGGTGTCTATTTTTGGCACGCTGATATCGCGCCGCTCCACCGCCGGAGCGATCACCTGGCCCGGCGCTTCCTCGAGCGGAAATTCCTGCGGCTCCTGATCGTCTCCCCGCCCCGGGAGCAGGCTGCAACCGGTGGCAATGAAGCTGGTCAGAAATAACAATGCAGGTATTTTGCGAAATCCTTGCTTAAACATTGCCTCGCCTCAGAAAAAAAATGAAAAGCCCGTTATCCATTGCTGAAATTCCTCGTTCCGGTCCGCATCTATCATCACGATGTAGTCTTTGAAATCGGCCCTGACGATGAATCGCCGGGTCAGGTATATACGCAGACCGACGCCGACTACCGCCGTCGTCGCGCTGGTATCCACCGCGTTTACCAGGGTCGCCTTTGGTTCATTCCTGAAGTGGCCGAAGCCAAGGTTGAAATACGGTGAGAAGCGGTTGTCGCTGTATGGTGCGAGCTGCACATTGAGGTCGACTATCCTGGAGCTGGAAAAATCGCCCGAGACCTGGCTCAGGTTAAATTCGCCGATGATAAAATCGTTAAACCGGTAACTGGCGCGCACCGTCAGCGATGGGTCGCCGTCAAAACGGCCAGCCGCAAAACCTATCTCGAGACGGCGGCTCAGATAGTCGTCCATCAGGACGTCGCGAAAGTTTTTCTCGACGCCCGCTTCTGTCAGCGTTTTTTCCATCTGACTTCTGTGCACCCAACCTTCCTTGTCTTGTTCGCTCCTGACCTTGAACCAGTCGGTCTTGCGCTTGAGTATCTCCACCCATTCACCGCGCTCGACGACCTGAACGGCCGGGAAACCACGTCCTGGCCCCGTATGCAGATCCACAAACGGATCCTGCACCTGGACCCGCTGATAGGCGGCAGCGCCCATCACCAGCGGAATCAGCAGCAGCAGGCAGGCAAGCCGAATCACATTCATCGGTTTTCCAGTGTCAGTAACGAATTCAAGCTCCATTTCCTCATTAATGCCCGGCTCGTTCCGTTACCCGCCTCACAGTTTTTTACATAAGAGCCAACCACCACCTCGGTTCAGAACCCGCAACTGGCCAGTGCAGCGGCCACGCAGACACCGCAACTCGATGAGTTCCGGTCATCCACGCGGGTCGATATCCAGCTAAAAATTGCCTGGTAGCACTGGTCAGTGGTGTCCGGAAAAATATCGCCACCGGTATGCGTGCCGCTGATCGAAGACACGCCCTGCAGCGGCTCGAGCAGAAGTTTGCTCTGTGCCGGGTTATCCAGGTTGGCAAAAGACTTCGCCGCAAAAAAATTCGCCAGGATCTCGGTCGATCCTGGCTGTGCATTGGCAAAAATCTTGAAGGCGCCACCCGAACCGGCGGCCTGGTTGTGGCAACCACTGGCCGAGCAGGTAACTTGCCCCACGCTGCCATTCAGTGTTCCATCAAAAATCGGATTCACACAGGCCTCGTAATCGGCAAGGCACAGCGATTGCGCGGTCTGCGCCTGCTGCTCGTTCTCCACCTCATTACAAGCGGCGACCAGCGCGAGCAGGCACACTGCGATTAAATACCAGGATTTAGCCATCACCCATCAATCTCCAATACCTCTTCCCACGCCGGTTCATGGTATGCAAACGCCGCCTGCAACCCAGTTGAAAATGGTCTGATAATCGGCGTCGGCGATCGTCAACACGGTGACATCGTCCGCCAGCGGGTCATTGGGATCGTCGGCAACATTCGGATCGTCGATGCGCGGATGCGGCGGATTGGCGAGCTCGTCGCTGACCGGTCGTTCGAGCAAGCTGCTTTGTTCCGGCATGCAAACGCTTTCGACCATGCTGACGGTGATGTTGAAATCGCCTTCCTGGCTCCCGGTCAGCACGAAGCGATTCGGGCTGAAACCAGGATTTTGCGGGTTGGATGGCGTGCCATTGCCGGTAAACGGCTGATGGCAAGCGGCACAACGTGTCATCAGGATCGGATGGACCTGTGCGTTGAATGCGCTTTCGCTAAGACCGCGCACTCCGCCACGAACCTCGCTGAGACTGTTAAAGCCGTCTCCATTCGCGTCATCGAACGGATTGTTGTAATACTGCGCGCCAACATCTATCCACTCGGCCATCAGGCGCCGTTCGGATGCGTTCATCATGCCGCCGTGGTCAACGGTGGCCGCGACCAGGTTCTTGCCGGCGCGAAGTTCCTGCTCATAAATTTTTTCAACCAGGTGACTGGTCCGCGAACTTTGCCGTGAGGACCCGGTCGATACCAGCGGCGCCTGGCGCACGACTTCAATTTCGCCGTTTCTGACCCGTAGAACCGGCAGTCCGGTAGCGGAATCGATGACCGGATCGCCAATCATCAGCTCCTCGTAGGACAACAAGCGGCCATTGCCCGCCGACAGGCTGCGCAGATCCAGCCCGACCGATACCGGGTCGCCCACCAGGTTGCTGTTGTGACACCCGATACAAGTATCGGCGCCGCGGTCCCTGGTCCACAACGGGGCAATATGATCCGGATAATTGATCAGTCCATTCACCGGGGCCGTCGTCGTGAGCCCGGCATAATCAAGCACCAGGTCCGGATCCGGCGCCCGGATCGCCGGGTCGGTCCAGACGTCCTGGAAAACCATATCGGCCGTCAGGTCCATGACCTGCGGATCCAGGCGGGTACGGGTTTCGGCCATCGATTCGCCGGATTGCGCTGCCAACCGTGTATTGGGATGGTCGCCGGCGATCGGCGCGGCATTGAGCGCGCCGCCACGTCGCGGTGAGTGACACCCGTTACAGGTGCGGGTTTCGCCGGGGCGAACCTGCAGCCAGTTGGTATGGGTCTGTATCGCGCGGCCATTGGAATCCACGACAGCAACGCCGAGGGCAATGTCAGCCGGTACTTTGAAACGGAACGAGCCATCGGGCTCTTCAACCCCATAGCCAAGGATGCGTTGCATCTCCATGTCGCTCTCACCGATGGCGTTCATCGATATGCCACGAGGCGTGGAGACCGCGCGGGTAATCCGGATAAAACGACCGACCCGGCCGGCGGCATTGGTCAGCAGCGGATCCTTGATCGTCGCCACGTCCGCGACCATGGAACGTGAATCCCCGGGCGGTGCCGCTATCATCGGGATATTTTCGCCGCTAATCAGCATGTTCGCACCCATCAAATCCTGGCCATCGGTGTCATAAACGCTCTTGACGTTGATAATGCCCATGCCCTGGGCCGCGAGGGCGGCATCCAGCGGTTTATCGCTAATCGTGTTTGGCACGGGTCGCGCCTGCAAAGGAATCGCATCCGTATAGGCCATGCCATCCTGCGGCAAGGCGATCGGGCGCATCGAATCGGTGTCCATGTCCAGCATGTAAATGCCATACAGCGGTTCGCCTTCAACCTCGACTTCCACGCCGGAAAATGGATCGGTCTCCATTTCGGGGCGCAACGGTGACCAGCTGACCAGCGCGCGGTTGGTGCCGTCCCAAAGCGGAAACGGCGTCGTGAAGCGTCCGTTTACAGATACGTCATCGCCAAATTCGATCGGCAACGGGGTTACTTCAACCTGGCCGACTGCACCGGCAGGCGCCCCCGCCGTGGGCTCGTTGAACTCGGAAAAATTACGGATATCGACGGCGACTACGGCGCCCCCTTCGAAGGTCCCGGACAATGGCATCAACGAACTCATGACCCGCCCGTCAGGCATTTCACGCGGATGCAGCATGCTGTTTCCGGGGCTGAATGCGCCGTACTGGACAAAAATGTTGGTGCCATCCGGGTTGGTGAAGAAAATCGGGAAATGGTTGCGATTACCCACATGATCCCAGCGCGAGAACATGATTTCGCCGGTGATCAGGACCGTCGGGTTGCGGTCGTGGCTCTGGTTAAATGAAATCTGGTGTATATCGCTGCCATCGCCATTCATGACATGCAGGACGATCGAGCGCTCGCGTTCATACTCGTCGAGAAAGGAAAACTGCTCGGTATTTTCTGTACTCAGGATCTGGCGCGATTTTTCCTGGCGATTCGAACTGAACACGATCCGGCCATCGGGCAGGTAAGCCGGGTCGACATCATCGCCGGCATTGGCGATAAGATTGTCCGCAACGATACGGGTCAACGCGGCGGTGGCCATTTCGTATTCGAAAATGTTCCAGGTCGGGTCATTGGGCCCGCGCATCGCAAACAGGATGCGTTGCCCATCGAAAGAAACTTCCGGGTCTGAAACATCGCCGGCGCCTGCCGTGTAGGTCTCGGTCAGATTGCTCATGGTCGCGCTCGGCGAGGAAAGATCCAGGCTCATCAGGTCACCGCCGGCCTGGAAAATAGTCCCATCGGTCGGGTTGCCAACTGCGTTGACACCGCGTTGAACAAAAACGATCGCCAGGGCGCCTTCGACGACGACCTCTTCCCTGGCGCTGTCGCCACAGCTGCCGAGCAATAACGCAAGCGCTGCAAGAAGAAAAACTCCGCCTGACTTGTTCCTGTTTACTTTGTCCATATCCGTACCCGTCCCGTAAATGTAACCAGGAGGCAACAAAGCAAAGAACCGGGTGCAAGGCTCACCACTCCCATTGGCATGGGTCGTGAACTCAGGCCAGGTACAGACCGGTCGGGGTTTCCACGGAGAAAGTCAAACAGCTATAAAAAACTGGCAGCCCCGCCGTCTTGGGATTTCCCTTAGACCGGTTGCTTTGCGTCCCCACCTTTCGGCGAGTTTGCCTTTATCAGTACCGTGCACCGTGCACAGCCTTTCGTCTTCTGTCAATCGAGCGCCGCACGCTTTGGAACCCTCGGCTTTAAAGGGCCGCAGCAGGCGGCATTCGATCTGTATCACCCGACCGGACGATTCCTTGTCGAAGGCCTGGTGATTGATAAAGAAACGCCACACACTATTAATGGCAACTTTCGTGCCAGTTTGAGTAATCGTTCATGAAATCATCGGCTTAGAGGACAAACGCGAAACCCGGACGTGAGCCGTGCCGGTTTTTATGGAAAATAGCGTCAACAACCGTCGCCAGGTGCAAACAGTTATTTTCCGGCTTCTTGCAATATGCTGTTTTTAAAGGGCTTTTCTTGTCGCCAATCGAAGACAGGGGACGGCTCGCGACTAGCAATCACTGACTTTGATACATAAGCGGGCGAGGCCTGCCGGTGCCGCGACCGTTGCTTATTGTTGCGACGGCAGAAACCCGCCGGACCGGTGCAGTGCACCGTGCCGGTCGACGATCACCGCTTCAAAATCATCCAGCGAATCGATCAGTCGCAAGCCGTCTTCCAGGCCCATCACGAAAACACTGGTGGAAAGACCATCGGTCATCGTCGCGTCAGGCCCGATAATCGTGACGCTGCGCACTTCGCTGACCGAGTGGCCAGTGGCGGGGCTGATAATGTGGTGATAACGAACCCCGTCTTCCTCAAAAAATCGCTCGTAGTCCCCGGACGTGGAAATCGCTTCGTCGATGAGCGGCAACCTGGCGATAACCCGATCGCTGTTTCTCGGGTCACGCACGCCAACCATCCATGGCGCACCCCGCCGATCGCCCAGGATCCGGCTGTCGCCGCCGGCGCTGACCAGCCCGTGCTCAATACCCTGCGCGCGCAGGATACCGACACCGCGCTCGACCGCGTAGCCCTTGGCGATGCCACCCAGATCGATCCGTACTCCATGCCTGGCAAAGAATACGGTGCACTCATCGAGGTCCAGCTCGACCAGCCGGTAATCGATGGCCGGCAAGGTGGCTGCAATCTGTTGTTCATCGGGGCGGACACCGGCGCGATAATCATACAGCTGGCCGATGCTGGCATAAGTGATGTCGAATGCGCCGCCGGTCAGCCGCGACATTTCGATTCCCCTGGCAAGGAGGTCCAGCAATTCGGCGCTGATCCTGACTGGTTTTTCCGCCCCGTCCCGGTTGACCCGCGAAATCTCGGAATCCGGCTTGTAGGTACTCATCAATCGGTCGATGCGGTGCATTTCCTCGTTCACCAGCCTGATCGCTTCGGCAGCCATCAGCGGATCATCGCTCCACAACTCGGTGCGAATGACCGTGCCCATGATCGCCTGCTCGTTGGTATACCACTCGGCGGTGGCGACGACGGACCACAACAGGCAGCCCGCAAACATCAGAAACCGGCGAGAATTCATTGCTCCTTCCATACTATCTCCGCCGCAAGAACGGCAGGCGGCCTGCGCAGTGTAGCCGGACTCGCGGGCGCTGGATATTCCCGCCACCATTGCAGTAAGCTGGCGATACCCGCCTCGACGGGAACCTTGGACGGGTTTTGGGTTCACACCCGGAAACGCGGAGAAATAAAGATGGCTATGTCCAGAAAATTCAGCCTGCTTGCGGGCCTTGCAGTTTTGTTTCTAGTACCGTTGCTGGCGCAGGCGCAAAGCAAGGAAGAAAAACGTATTGACACGGCGGTCGAGGTCCTCGATCAAATCATGCGCATCAGGGAGACGAGTATCCCCGAGTCCTTGCTGACAAAGGCCTACGCAGTTGCCGTCATACCCAGCGTCATGAAGGCGGGCCTGGTTTTTGGCGGCCGCTTTGGCAAAGGCGCGATCAGCGTGCGCAAAGCGGACAACAGCTGGAGCAATCCCAGCTTTATCAAGCTCAAAGGCGGTAGCTGGGGATTGCAGATTGGCATATCCGAGACCGACCTGATCCTGGTTTTCAAGAACAAGAAAGGCGTGGATGGGATCACCGGCGGCAAACTGACGCTCGGTGCGGATGCATCGGTGGCTGCGGGACCGGTCGGCCGTACCGGCAGCGCCGCAACCGATATCAAGTTCGATGCAGAGGTTTATTCATACTCCAGGAGCCGCGGGCTGTTTATCGGTATTGCATTGGATGGCTCGGTGATTTCCATAGACGACAAGGCAAACGCCAGTTTTTACCATCGCGACTCCGTCGATGCCGGCGAGATAATTTTTGGCGACATCACGCCGCCACAGCCAGCCCGCGAGTTCATGGCGGCACTGGCAAAATATGCACCGGCCCCCGACAGTGCGATCCAGTACAGCGAGCCGAGCACAGACGACGGCGAGAGCGGCAGCGGCGTCAAGACCTTCCCGGTCTATACGCCCGAACCGATACCAGGAGCCGAACCCGAGCCCGACGAATAATCCGGCCGCGGCCTCAGGCGGCCAGGTCAGTTTGAGCGATCTGCGACAACCCCGGATAATCCAGTATTCGCAGCCGTTTTCGGTCGACATCGATCAAACGATCGTCGCGCAGGCGCGCAAACAGGCGGGAAATCGTCTCCGGCGCCAGCGCCAGGTAGCTGGCAATGTCCTGCCGCGACATCGGCAGACAAAAATCGGCGCCATCAAGACATGAATCGCCCATCCGTTGAGCAATGTCGATCAGGAATCCGGCCAGGCGAGCCTCGGCGCTGCTTCCGGTCGCCAGGTCTGCAGCTTTCAACATGTCGCCGCTGAGCCGTCGCATCAGGCTGTTTAGCAGTTCGGGCACCTGGCCGGCGGCCTCGATAAGGTTTTTGTGCGTTACCGTACATAACGAGCTGGCCTCCAGCGTGACCAGGTTCCACTGGCTCCAACCATCGGCCAGCCCGTCCAGACCGGCCAGTTCCCCCGGCAGGTAAAAAGCCATCACTTGCTCGCGGCCATCGGGCGTATTTCGATACGCTTTCAAGGCGCCGCTGCGCGGCAAACAGTATTGTTCACAGGGGTCGCCGGCACGGACCAGGTGAAAGTCCGCGCGCGCAGCTTTTAGTCCCGGCAGACACACGACACTGGCATCCCGAGGCCGCAGGCACATGGCGCGAATGGCGCAGGACCTGCAACCGCTCACGCCTGATGGCTGTTGAGATTCCGCCAAACTTGGCGTACTGACCGCCCGCAACGCCGCGTTGTTCTTCAACATATCTCTCTCCGTGTACCGATTTTGTTGTTTTCTGACACGAAAACTAGCCCAGACACGCGAGCATGTTAATAAGGGGAACTACTGAGACCGATATGGGTAACTCATCGTGGAGTCAATTTGACACAAAGACGTCTATCATGCCGCGCAGGATATCTCGCCGGTATTCTGGTAATCCTGCCTGGACCGGCCGCGGCGTGATCGCCGCCACCGTAGAACAACCCTGAGTCCGACCGGCTCCTACCCGCCGTCACCACCGGAATACGCTTCTGCCGGTTTGTCTCCTTGTGGGTCGCCCTCGGTCGTGAACCCCGTTTCCTGAACCGGCAATTGCTCACCGTTTGCGGCTCCGGCGGGCTGAACGCGCGACTGGCGAAACTGCCATTCCTGCTGCAATGCGATCAGCAGCATCTCAAGATCGGCAGCGGACAAGGCCACCGGGTCGATCGTGCAAATCTCGGTCTCATCCAGCCCTGGCAGCGATGGGTCTTCGGTGACTTCCGGCTCGATCACGGCACCGATCGGCGTGGTCGGCGGCAAGACCACCGCCTCTTCTGCAACCAGTGCATCGGCGTATTCGGCAGAGCCAGTCAGCTCTTCGGCTTCTTTCGCTGCCGCTTCGCTCTCGGCACGCTCCTCGCTTATCTCTCTTTGCTGATCCAGGCGTTCCCGCTGTCGGCGTAAGGCGGCACGCTTGCGCTCGGACTGGGCCTCCAGATCGACTTTTTCCTTTTCCTCCGCCTCCGCTACAGCAACAACATCGACAGCACGACGCGCATTCTTGCATTCCTGGCTGGCGCGAAGCTCCTCGTCTCCCGCCGTGCAACGTGCCAGCACCGCGTCCAGCAACGTCGGGTCTTCGATCAGCGTCGCTATCGATACAGGTGGCTTTTCAGGTTCGGCGCAGCCCATGAAAAGGAAGGCAGGCAATAAGACCAGCGGCAGTCTGTTCATTCGTACGGCCCGAGACAGTGAATGGCCGGATTCTACTCTGCCCGGCTGATTTTTAACAAATGTCGTTTTTTCGAAACATTATTCGCTGCGGCTTGCGCACTCCAGGCACTTGGTGCTGTATGGCAGCGCCTCCAGCCTTTCGACACGGATCTCCTTGCCACATTCGCTGCAACACCCGTACTCTCCGCTCTCAATGCTCGCCAACGCCCGGTTAACCTGGGTCAGCTCCTGGCGGGTTGCCTCACCCAGCGCATCGATGACCTGGTCGTTTTCCCGCTGCACGGCCAGTTCAGCAAAATCCGCTTCCATCGGCTCGTCCGCGTGACGAACATCGCTGGTGATCTTGTGCAAACGGGTAACCAGCTCCGCCCGTTTTTCGATCAGCGAATCCCTGACAGTGTCTGTATCGGCCATCGGCATGCTCCCGCTACCAGCCCTTATGATGTATCGCGCCGTGCTGTGTTTCCATACGCAAAGTTACCTAGCCCGGATTATTCATGAATAAGCCGGGCCAGGAGCCTGTATGGCAGGAATGCTTTTTGCCGCTCCTGGATCCTACTTATCAGTATAGGACATCTCTCGGCCAATACTTTTGGACGAGGGCCCCTTTGGAACGGTAAGCACTGGCAAATCCCGCTGCAGGCCGAGTAGTCGCGCCGGCCCACAACCAGGCGACAGCAACGGGCAGATCGGTTAAATTTCCAGATTAGCTTGCAAACACAAGTCGCATACTGTGAACGACACGCGCAATGTACTGGCCGGGATGAGCCCGGCAGATGCCGAAAAACACCTCGCCGCCCTGCTCACGGCAGCGGTAAATGCGATTGTTATTATCGATGGCGAGGGCATCATCGAATTTTGCAACCCGGCTACGGAAAAATTGTTCGGCTACGGGGAAGGTGGCCTGAACGGCAAGAACATCAACCTACTGATGCCCGCGCCGGACCACGATGCGCACGATCGGTATATTCAACATTACCTGGACACCGGTGAGGCACGGATTATCGGTATCGGGCGCGAATCGGTGGCCCAGCGAAAGGATGGCAGCCTGTTCCCGATCGATCTTTCGGTCGGGCGCGTCATCGGAGACGAGCCGCGGTTCGTCGGCATCATTCGCGATATCAGCGCACAAAAAAAGGCCGAGGCTGCATTGATACGGGAAAGGGATCGCTCACGAAGCTATCTCGAAGTGGCTGGCGTTATGCTGCTGGTACTCGATAAAGGCGGTTTTATCGACTTGATCAATCGGCGTGGCTGCGAAATCCTGGGTCGCGATGAACAAGACCTGCTTGGCGAACCCTGGATAGACGGATTTATCCCGGAAGACAAGCGCAGCGAGGTCAGGAAAGTATTCAAGCATGTTATCGAGCACGGTTTCGAAGGCTACGAGACGGTGGAAGGGCTGGTTTTGACCCACGCCGGTGGGACGCGCTTGATCGCGTGGCAAAATCGGGCGTTGCGGGACAAGAACGGGGAAATCATCGGCACGCTAAGCTCTGGCACCGATATCACGGACCAGCGCCACGCGGATATCGAAGCGGAAGAGACTCGCCAACGGCTGGCCCAGGTTAGCCGCGTCACGTTACTGGGCGAAATGGCCGCCGGCCTGGCGCATGAAATCAACCAGCCGCTGACCGCAATCAGTACTTTTGCGCAGGGTTGCGAGCGCATGCTGGCAGCCAGCAACGGCAATAAAAGCGACCTCCGAAACGCGCTCAAACAAATCAGCGTACAGGCCCAGCGCGCGGGAAAAGTCATCAACCGCATGCGTAGTTTCGTTCGCCACAAGGACAGTGAGCGCTATGAGGTCGATCTGAAGGAACTGATACACGACCTGCATGTGCTGGTCGAGATGGACGCCAGACGACACAACATCAGCCTGGTCTACGAACTGCCCGCGGAACTGCCGTTGGTCATGGCCGACCCTGTGCAAATCCAGCAGGTCGTCCTGAATCTCGTGCGCAATGCGGTCGATGCCTGCGGGGAATGCGAAGACCGGCAACACAAGATTATCATTCGTTGCCTTAGCCCGAATCCGGAAACGGTGCGAGTTGAAGTCAGCGATTCCGCGACTGGCGTGTCGGAGGACATGGCGGATAATCTGTTCACCCAGTTTGTGACCTCCAAAAAAGATGGCATCGGTCTCGGTCTGTCGATCAGTCACACTATAATAGGGGCGCATGGCGGAACCTTGAGTTTCCGCAATAACGACGACGCGGGTGCGCTATTTTTCTTCGATCTGCCAACCGCTATAGAGGAACCGGAATCCTGATGAGCGACAACAACAGAATGGTTTTTATCGTTGACGACGATGACGCGGTCCGCGATTCACTGAGTTTCCTGATGAAATCGATCGGAATCGAGTCACGCGGCTTTGCTTCGGCAACGGAATTCCTGGAGTTCTACGATGATAAAATCGCCGGCTGCCTGGTGCTTGATATACGAATGCCCGGCATGAGCGGTCTGGAATTACAGGATCAACTGAATGAAATAAACGCGATTTTGCCGATCATTTTTATCACCGGCCACGGCGATGTACCGATGGCGGTCGAAGCGCTGAAAAAAGGCGCGCTTGATTTTATCCAAAAACCATTCCGCGACCAGGATCTGATCGACAGGATCAACCACGCGCTCGATCAGGATCACGACAGCCGCAATATTCTGAGCGAAAAACGGGAAATACTCGATCGCATGGACCAACTCACCAATCGTGAAAAAGAAGTCATGGAGTTGGTCGTGCAAGGGAACCCAAACAAGATAATCGCGGCGGATCTCGACGTCAGCCAACGCACCGTGGAGATCCACCGGGCCAGGGTCATGGAGAAGATGCGGGCCCGTTCACTCGCGCAGCTGGTGAGAATGTCGATTACCGCAAACAGCGATCTATAAACAGGCGTTTACCGTCCGCTTACCGCGGCTAGGGGATTCGACCCCCGGCAGTAAGTAGATTTCCGTATTCTTTTCTCCTTGTTGGGATGCCAATACTTATTTACCTGCCACGGTCGATAGATTTCCGAATTTGATGCGCATACGTCGATGATAAGCAAATCAAGAACCACTACACCCGCCAGTCGGCTGGTCTGCATTATCAATGGCGATCCGAATATTCGAAAGAAACTGGGTGCGCTGCTCAAGCGCAGCAAACATCAGACCAAATCCTTTGCCAGTGGCAGCAAGTTCCTGGACAAACTCGAGGCCCTGTCTCCAGGCTGCCTGATCGTCGGCCAGGATCTTCCCGGCCAGACCGGGCTGGAATTCATGACCGAGCTGGAGCAGCGCGGCTACTCTTTCCCCACGATCCTGCTCAGCCAGAAAAGCAACGTATCAATAGCGGTTCGAGCGATACGCCAGGGCGCTGCCGATTTCGTCGAAATTCCCTGGGTGGACCGTAAACTGCTGAATACCGTCGATAAACTGATGCGAAAACAATAGCCGGGCCAGGACCACGCCTCTTATCGTTCGTCCAGGCTGCCGGCGAGATCGAAAACCGAGTCGCCCGCCCTGATCTGGCCATCCGCGTCAATAGCAAGATTGAGCAGATCCTGCCAGCGCGCGGTCAAATCACCGCTATCGCCGGCCCAGCCTCCCAGTTCCGCACTGTCCATCTCCAGCGTCCGCATCCGGTGTTCATCGCCATCGACCCAATCCAGATACTGCAGACCGAGCGGATCATCACCCGACAGGAAAAAGCCACCATGCGGAATGCGTTCGGGCAAAAAACGGCTTTGCACAACCCGCGGCCCGCTAAAAGCCAGGGTAAGCAGATGCGCCCAACCGTCGCTGATCGCAACGAGCGACCTGCCTGCACCGGTAAACGCCATCTCCCTGACCGGGCCCCCCAGTTGTACGGCCGGCCAGAACGCCGCGCCATCATCGAGACCCCAGAACTGCAATGTGCCATCCCTGCTGCCCGTGGCCAACACCCCCTGGTCCGGACTGAATGCCGCCACGCTAACCTGGCCCTGCGGCCGGACGCTCCCGGCCGTGTCGCCCGAGGCGGCATGCCAGACCGACAGCTCGCCAAGTTCCGGGCTGATCGCCAGCAGACTGCCGTCCGGGCTGAAAACCAGGTGAGAAACGGGATCCTCGCTGCCCAGCGGGACCGATTCGCCGATCCTGTCAACAAACCACAGGCGAGCCCCCAACTCGCCAGCCGCGGCCAGTCGCGAGCCATCCGGACTGAACAACAAATGACCGACGACCCCGGCCTGGCTCCCCAGCAAAAGACTGTCGCCGCTGGCTTGGTCTACCAGGCGAATCGCACCGGCCCGGTCAGCCACGGCCACCAGGTTTGAGCCGGGGTCAAAAGCCAGCGCGCTTATCGAGGCGGAAAACGCGTTGTCGGCGGGCAGGTGTCGCGAACGCACCTGATCATCGATTCGCTGCCAGATTCGAATGTCGCCATCGGCCAAACCGGCAGCCACCCATTGCCCATCCTGGCTCGTCTTGACCGCGGTCAAATCGTCACCGCCGCCATGGCGCGAACCCCTGCCCGATCGCGAACCGGTCTCGGGAATATCCCACAACCGCAGGGCACGCCCCTCGCTACCGGTCATCAACTTCCCGGCCGCGGTCACCGCGGCCAGGCTGGCGCCGCCGCCAACGTGCCGCAAGGGTGGCGACAAGGCTTCTCCCGCGGGCAAGCCGAGTAGCTGCCAGGCGCCCTGGCGCAAGACCAGGACCGCGTCCTCGGCCGGGTGGAAAACCAATGCGGCGGACTCGCTGATCACGGTTCTCAACGACCGACCGCCGCGGCCATCGACGGCGCGAATATCGACCGAGCCATCCGTCCCGATCGCAGCCAGCCAGCGACCGCGCCGGTCAACCACCAGGCGATCGACCGGAAAATCCAGCAGGTATTCATCAACCAGTTCCTCGGCCGCGAGATCCCAGACTTCCACGGCACGATCGCCGGTGGATGAGGCAAGCCAGCGGCCTTGCTGTGGATCTATCGCCAGCGCGCGTGGTTTTTGCGCAAACGGGATCTGGGTCAGTTCACTGCGCTGATCCAGCGCAAAAACCCGCAGCAGGGGCAGTCCCTGCTCATCACGGTCCTCGACCATCATCAGAGTGTTGCCTGGATCCAGTACCGGCATCTCTGCAAAATGTTGCAGCGCTTCGATCGTCATCTGTACGGAACCGTCTCGAATATCCCAGGCGAGCAGATTCTCGCCAGCCGCATCCAGCGCCAGCAGAAGCCGGTCGTCATCGGCAAACGCAAACGGAGCCAGACCGGCGCCACGTGCGGGCCGGGATAGTTGCACGCCGGCATGAAGATCCCAGATGTTGACCAGGCCACCCAGAGTTTCGCTATCGCTGTAGGCCGCGGCATAGCGCCCGCTCGCGCTCAGCACGATGCGGGTTCTTTCCGTGCGGCGCGGCTGCGGCAAATTGATCGGGGTGGGCAGCATTTCCTGTTGCGCTTGCTGGTCGAAGCCCGCAAAGCGTAACCGCCAGCCGATAAGCCTGCCCTGCTCCTGCTTCTGGTGATCTTCGATATGCAGCTGCCAGCCACCGCGCATCTCTTCACGATCGAAGCCCGCCAGCGCGCGGTGACTGCCGGCAGCAAAAACCAGGACATCGCCGCTCGTCTTCGCCGCGGATGAATTCAGGATCACCGATGTGCCTTGCGGTGAAATGACTCGAATCATGAGCGCGGACGGGTCCGGGTGATCGATCAGCAGTTCCAGGCTCACGCCACGAATGCGGCCCTCGAGGGCCACCAGTATCTCGCGATCCAGAGCCACGTATTCCTCGGCCGCAAGGACCGTCGCTGCCGGGTTCATCGCCGTGCCGTCGCGACCGTCCCAAACCTGCAACGAACCCCCGGCGGCCAGCGTCGTTACCCGCTCGCCATCGGCGCTGATGATCGCCTGTTGCAACGGACCCAACGGCCGGATAGTCGCAGCCAAAACCGGGTAATCATTGCCGATCAGCTCGGCGATCTGCCGCCTGCGGTAGGGCCGATCGTCGATCAGGCTGTAGAGCCTGAACAACAAGGCCTCGTCGCGCTGCTCGGCCTGCTCTGCCTGCTGCGCCTGGCGCTCCCAGAATCCGGCGAGCAACTGGTCGGCCAATGCACTGTTATCAGGCATGGTACGCAAACCCTGATCCGCTTCCAGCGCCTGCGGCAAGCTCATGGCACGCAGACTCCGCCTCATCAGCACACCGGACAAGAGGCGGTCCGCGGTCTCGCCATAACCCGGTATCGAGCGCAAATCGTTATATGCAGCCATTGCCAGCTGGTAATCCTCGGTCGCGGCGCTCAGCGTTTCGATATACGGGCGCGGCAGGATTTGCGTATACCAAAGAGGCACGCCCAGCAATAACAGACCGACCACCAACGCCTTGCTCAGCCCCTTCCAGTCGAACGGCAATTGCTGATTGACCCAGCGTGGCGTAAATACTTGTTTGTAGATGCGGTTTCTGATCACCAGCTGGTGTTCTTTATTGGCCCGCACCAGGCCAGCCAGGCAGAGCGTCTGATGTACTCGCGAGCGCGGGTCATGTGCGATCGCCTTGCCCTTGCACAGTTTTCCATACAATGTCAGCGCCACTGCATCCTTGCGCCGTGCTGATAATCGCCGCCTGACCATTGCGAGATTCGGTTCCTCGCGCGCACGGTTTCTCGCCAGGAACTGTTCGTTGACTATCTCATCGACGGTATCGCCGGTTTCTGCTCCCACCTTTCGCCTGGATACCGCACGACAAATTTTCTGCGTCAGGTAGGGGTGCCCACCGGTCCAGTACCTGATGCGTTCAAGCGCCCGGGCCGCTCGTTGCGCATCGAGATCGAGTCCCGGCAGCAGACCACTGGCCTCGGTCATCGTAAAATCGTTGAGATCGATCTGCCGGCTGATCGGAAACGGCGCATGTGCCTGGTTCGGGCACAACTGTATCGGTGTCGCGACACCAATAATGACAAACCGCAGGCGTTCGAAATCGGGTTCGGCCGCCCGCGAGTTATGGCAGGCCCTCAGCCCGGAAAAAAACTCCTCCGCAAATGGCAGACCCAGCGTGTCTTCTATTTCATCGAAAAACACGGTGACCGGGCGGCTCGTGTTCGCCAGTACGATTTCCCAGAAAAAATCGAAAAGGCGATGTTGCATGGTCAGCGCACCGCGTTCCTGCCACCACGATTGCAGGTCAACACGAAGCCTGAGATCGCGGACGATCCGGTAGGCGATGCCGTAGAACCAGCGGGATGGGTCGGTGCCTGCCTGTTTGGAGATCACCTGGGTCAGATCGACGACGGAAACCAGTTCATCTTCATCGCAGAGACGTCGAGCCGTGGCCGCCATCAGGCTGGACTTGCCGATCTGGCGCGGACCAAGTACGTAGCAATAGTCGTTTTCACGCAGACTGTCGAACAGCTTTTCGTCTGCCTTGCGCAGCACATAACAAGGCCGGTCCGATTGCACCGGGCCGCCCACGACATAAAAACTGCCGGTCGAAGATCTACCGTCGCCGGCAGCCATTTTACGATGGGTTCCGCTCATGGTCCCCCACATTCTGGCTAAACCCGGACAGTTGTACCAGCATGCACTGGTCAACCGGTCGCGCTGGGGCTAATCTTGTCCAATAAACAAAGGCTTACGATATTGAGTGATAGTCCCAACAGCGCTGAAAACCAGCTCAAATCCGATCTGTTTGGCCGGATCGTGAGGGTCGAACACAACGAAGAGCAATGGATAAGGCGCGACACCACGGCGGCCCGAGTGTGGGCCCGCCCCATCGCGCGCTGGCTGGCGCGCCGCGAAGCGCGCGCCTTGCTGCATGCAGACGGGATGGACGGGATACCCGCCCTTATCGGCTGGGACGGGGCGATGCTTGAGCGCGGCTGGATAGCCGGCCAGCCGATGCAACAGGCCAAACCGCTCGATCCGGCCTACTACCGCCAGGCACTGACGCTGTTGCGCCGCCTGCACCGGGCGGGGATTACCCACAATGACCTCGCCAAGGAGGCCAACTGGCTGGTCACACCCGATGGGTCGCCCGCGCTGGTGGATTTCCAGCTGGCCTGGTGCCCGGCGAAGCGCGGCGCGGTTTTCCGGATGCTGGCGCGGGAGGACCTGCGTCACCTGCTCAAACACAAACGCAATTACATCCCGGAAAAACTGACCCGGCGGCAAATTGCAATCCTCGATACGCCGGCCTGGCCCGCCCGCGCCTGGGCTGCCACCGGCAAACGCCTGTACTTGTTCGTCACCAGAAAAATACTGCGCTGGCAGGATCGTGAAGGCGCCAACGACCGCCAGTTCCATTAAATTATGCAATAATATTGCTGCCGGGGCGTTCTTTTAACGACAACTACAACAGGAAGCGCATGGAAATTTCCAACGAACACAATCTCGCCGAGCAACGCGGTCTACCGCGGCCATTCGGCATCAAGGTGACGCTGAACCGGGAGGACCCCTTTCGTAACCTGGTCGATGAGGGCTGGGAGAAATATCACTGGTACGCAAGCACCGAGCAGCGCGATGCCGCTTTAGAGGATATGCGCAGCACGCATCGCTATTCACGTCGCGGAGATCGCCCATCGCTGGTCTACGAAAAAGTGAATCAATCCGGTTAACCCCATGGTTGATTCTCATCTGTAGGAGGGCCTTCAGGCCCGATAACTCAAAGCCAACCGATCATGACTGAAGAACAATCCAACGACATCGCCGATCCCAGCTGCCCCTCCTGTGCAGTACGCGGCATGGACAAAATCGTCTCACGACCCAGTTCCGAAACCGCAAAAAAAGGCCAACCGTGGTTCTTTGTCGCCCAGTGCGCCGACTGCGGGCACATTTATGGCGTGTTTAGCAAGCATACTTTCGGACCGCCCGGTGGGCCGCAACTGGTGGTCAGGGAACGGGGCAATTGAAAGTCCTCGATGACTACCCGGTGGTTATCGAATTGCCCGTAGCCTGGGGCGAGATGGATGCTTTCAACCATGTCAACAACATCATTTATTTTCGCTATTTCGAGTCTGCTCGGATTGCCTATGTCGAGCAGACCGGTTTCATGGAGTACATGGACAAGACCGGTATCGGCCCGATCCTGGCGCACACCGAGTGCCGGTTCAAACTCCCGTTGAACTACCCCGACACAGTCTCGGTCGGCGCCAGCGTTACCGAGCTGAAAGAAGATCGCTGCAAAATGCTGTATGCCATAGCCAGTCATGCAACTGGAAAGATCGTCGCCGAAGGCAGCGGAACGATTGTGTGTTTCGATTACCAGAATAATTGCAAGGCGCCCCTCCCGGATGAAGTCCGCGACCGGATCGAACGCATACAGAGTCGCTGACGGCTCGAAAAAAGGGGACGGATTTATTTTCCCGCTAGAACAGGAGCGCTTTGTCCATCGTGTGATATCGGGCCTGAAGGCCCTCCTACGAGCCACGAAAAATATACAGCGGAGGCACTCTCTCCCAGTTATGCTTTTTCTCTCCTTGCTCGCAACCCCATCACTAGCCGCTGAAACCAAACCACCGCAGTCAGCCATCGATGAAGTCGTCGTCACCGCGATGCGCGAATCACAAGACCCGCTCAAGCTCGCCGGCAATGCCACGGTAATCGACCAAAAATCAATACTAGCTCTTGCCCACACACATATCGCCGACCTGCTGGTGCAGGCGCCCGGCGCCTGGGTTGCCGCCGGTAGCGGCCAGGAGCACCTGAGCGCAATCCGCTCGCCTGTTTTGACCGGCCCCGGCTCCTGCGGCGCCTTCTTGTTTCTCGAAGACGGCGTAGCCATACGCCCGGCCGGTTTCTGCAACGTCAACCAGCTCATGGAAATCAACAGCGAACAAGTCCGGGCCATCGAAGTGATCCGTGGACCCGGCAGCGCGCTGTATGGCGCCAATGCCTTGCACGGCCTGCTGAATTTTCTGACGTCGGCCGACACGCCATCGGGAACGTTGAGCTCTTTCGAAGCAGGCCCCGACAACTATTACCGAGTCAAATTCGATAGCGGCGGGCAATCCAGCGACTGGCGCCTGCTCGCCAACAGCACACACGATGGCGGAGCGCGCCTCGACTCAGGTTATGACCAGGGCAAGCTGAATCTTTTTTACCGGCACGATCTGGACCATAGCCATTTCCGCGCCACACTCGCCGCAACCTATCTCAATCAGCAAACCGCCGGCTTCGTTTTCGGTCAGGACGCGTACAAAGACGACACCTTGAGCGCCGGCAACGATGCAGCCGGCGCCTTTCGCGACAACCGCGCGTTGCGCCTGCTTACCCACTGGTCATGGGATGACGGCGAACGGCAAAAACAGGATCTCAGGCTGTATGCCCGTCATTCCAGCACCCAGTTTCGCCAGCACTTCCTGCCAGGAGAGCCCGACGAAGACAACGGTCAAAACAGCATTGGCCTGTTATTCAGCCGCCATGTAACCCGACCATCAGGCTCCTTGATATACGGCCTTGACCTCGAATACACGCACGGTTTTCTCGAGGAAATTCAGGCCAACACCATCGCCAATGGCTCGGCCTTCCTGATCGAAACCCGCCCGGCCGGCAAACACTACGACTACACTGTCAACGCGTACATGGCCGCACCTTATGTTCAGATACAACGCGAAACCGGTCGCTGGGAACTCAACGCCGGACTGCGCGCTGAATATCTGCGTTACGATTACGATAATCGCATGGCAGACGGCAACGACCGCGACGATGGAACGCCCTGCGGTTTCGGCGGCTGCCTGCACACCCGCCCCGCCGACCGTGAGGACGGGTTTTTCGAGCTCGCGCCCAAGCTCGGCGCGTTGTACCACCTCGACCAGCGGCGCGCCCTCTATGCTTCGCTAAGCCGCGGCTTCCGCCCGCCGCAAAGCACCGAACTATACCGGTTGCAAAGCCAGCAGCAGATTGCAAATCTCGATTCGGTGATCCTGGACAGCTTCGAACTCGGGCTCAAAAGCATTGGTGAAACGCTCGAATACGACGTGGCCCTTTACGCGATGAAAAAACGCAACGTCATCCTGCGCGACGCGAATGGATTTAACATCGACAACGGCAAGACCCGGCACACCGGTCTGGAAACCCGCTTGCACTGGCAGATCAACGGCGCCTGGTCGCTGCAAGCGGCCGCCAGTTACGCCCTGCACCGCTACGATTTCAGTCAACAGCTTGCCGGCGGCACCACCATTACTTCCGGCGATGAAATGGATAGCGCACCGCGACGTCTCGGCAGCGTGCAACTGCGGTGGGCTGACGGCAATTACACCGGCGAGATCGAATGGGTCCATGTCGGGCGCTATTACATCGACCCCGAGCAGGCCAACAATTACGCCGGCCACGATCTGCTGAATCTCAGGCTGGACAAGCGCTTCAGCCCGAACTGGTCGGCGGCGCTCAGGCTCAATAACCTGGTCGACAGCCATTATGCCGAGCGCGCCGATTTCGCCTTTGGCCGCTTCCGCTACACGCCGGGCCGGGGCCGCAGCCTGTTTGTGGAAATACGCTACGCACAGCCATAAAATGGACCTACCGCAACCTTCAATCACAGCAAAAAAGGCACTGACCCAATATGAGCAACCCGAATTACCAGGCCCCGAGCGGCGGCGCAAAAATCACCGTTGAAAACGGCGAACTCAATGTACCGGACAACCCCGTCATCCCCTTTATCGAAGGCGATGGCATCGGTCCCGATATCTGGCGCGCCGCTGTGCGCGTACTCGATTCTGCCGTGGAAAAAGCCTACGACGGTAAACGCAAAATTCACTGGCTGGAGATTTTCGCCGGCCAAAAAGCTTTCGACCAGTTCGAGAACTGGCTACCCGATGAAACCGTGCAGGCCTGCCGCGACTACCTGGTCTCGATCAAGGGCCCGCTGACTACGCCCATTGGCGGTGGGATGCGGTCGCTCAATGTCGCGCTGCGCCAGATGCTCGATCTGTATGTTTGCCTGCGTCCGGTGCGCTGGTTCGAAGGCGTGCCCTCGCCGGTCAAGAACCCCGGCGCCGTGGACATGGTTATTTTTCGCGAAAATACCGAGGACATTTACGCCGGCATCGAGTTCGAGGAAGGCAGCGAAGACGTGCAGCGCTTCCTGGAGATATTCATGGAGGCTTTTCCGGATCGCTTCAAGAAAATCCGTTTCCCGCAGACTTCCGGCATCGGCATCAAGCCCGTTTCACGCCAGGGCACCGAAAGGCTGGTGCGCTCGGCTTTGCAATACGCCATCGCACAAAAACGCAAGAGCATTACTTTTGTGCACAAGGGCAACATCATGAAATACACCGAAGGTGCGTTCCGTAACTGGGGCTACGCGCTGGCCGAGAACGAATTCGGTGAACACGTCTACACCTGGGAGCAATGGGAACGGACCAAGGCGGACAAGGGCGAAGACGAGGCGAATGCCGAACAAAAAGCGGCGCTGGCTGCGGGCAAGATCCTGATCAAGGACGCGATCGCCGATATCACGCTTCAGCAGATACTGACCCGGCCCAACGATTTCGATGTGATCGCGACGATGAATCTTAACGGCGATTATCTCTCCGATGCGCTGGCCGCCCAGATCGGCGGCATCGGGATAGCCCCGGGCGGCAACATCAACTACAGCAATGGTATAGCCATTTTCGAGGCCACCCACGGCACCGCACCGAAATACGCCGGCCAGGATAAGGTCAACCCCGGCTCGGTGATTCTTTCCGGCGAACTGATGATGCGCTACATGGGCTGGGACGAAGCAGCGGACAAGATACTCGCCGCGATGGACAAGACCATCGGCAACAAGACCGTAACCTACGACTTCGAACGACAGATGGAAGGTGCGACCTTGTTGAAATGCAGCGAGTTTGGGGATGCGTTGATCGGGAATATGTAGGGGGTTCTGTCGGGTTTTTTGCGCAAGGAAAGAGTCTTTCAGGCCTCTCACACCGACGCTTTGAGGCTGACCGATACAAGAGCGACACATGCTGACGAATCAGCAACGGAAGGAATTTATTGCCGAGCATCGACTCCCCGAGCAGTTCGGTGACTTGATCGATAAAGACTATTCGCCCCTGGCAAGGTGGCTGAGACAACAGCGTGCGCCGAACGAAACACTCTTCGTTGGAATCAATGGCGCACAGGGTACGGGGAAATCGACGCTCGCGGCCTTTCTTCGACTCGCGCTTGAATCGAATGCCGGCTGGCACGTAGCGGTTTTGTCGATCGATGACTTTTATCTGAGCAAGGCAGAGCGCAAGGAATTAGGCAAGCGTATTCACCCATTGCTAAAAACCCGAGGCGTTCCTGGCACGCACGATATGCAAATGCTTGCTACCTGTGTCGAGAGACTCAGGGATCTTGACGCAGAAACCCGCTTATCGTTGCCGCGCTTCGACAAGGCGCGTGACGATCGCACGAACGCGGATACCTGGCCAGTTGTCACCGGACCGGTCGATCTGATCATTCTCGAAGGCTGGTGCGTCGGCAGCAAGCCACAGACAGACGATTCGTTACTGCAGCCTGTCAATACACTGGAGCGCGATGAAGACCCGTCTGGTGAATGGCGTCGCTATGTCAATGAGCAACTCGAGGGGGGTTATGCCGATTTATTCGCGCAATTGGACGCGCTGATTTTTTTGCGCGCGCCAAATATGGGCGCAGTGCACCGCTGGCGACTCGAGCAAGAGAAAAAACTTGCTGCGACTACGCACACCGCTGCCGATGAGAGCATCATGGATAGCGAGCAGCTAGCCCGCTTCGTGCAATATTATGAGCGCTTGACCAGAGAAAATCTGGTTTCTTTGCCTGATATCGCCGATGTTGTTCTGGAACTCGGCGACAATCATGACTGTGTGCGAAGTTGTTACCAGACACGGTCTATTCAATCGAAATCGAAATAAAACCAATGAATCGAGCATTGAAACCGGCAGTCCTGGGCGTGGTCATCGCGATCGCGATAACGACAACAATGGATGCCACGGGCTATTCGACGTTCAGCGCATTGCCATTATTCCCACTGGCTGGATTGTTCTGGTTTTTGCAAAAGATTTCCCGCCGGGAAATGGGACTGGCCTGGGGACAGCTACAGACCTATGGCCTTGCCTTGGCTTACCCAGTGCTCGTTCTGGGGTTGGTCGCGGCAATAGCCTCGATGAGCGGTGCAGTCGATACCAGCGAAACCGACTGGAACAAAACGATTCTGAATATAGCGCTGGGGAGTTCCGTCGGCATCATTATGGTGTTAATCACCGAGGAAGGGTTTTTCAGAGGCTGGTTGTGGGCGACGCTAAAACGTGCGGGACAAACGGACAAGCAGGTTTTGATCTGGACGACCGTCGCATTCACCTTGTGGCATGTTTCGGCAATTTCGCTCGATACGGGCTTTGATTTACCTGCCGCTGAAATCCCCATTTTCCTGGTAAATGCGACCCTGATGGGCTGTATATGGGGAATGCTAAGAATGGCATCGGGCTCCGTTGTCGTGCCCAGTGTTTGTCATGCCGTGTGGAATGGCATCGATTATCCGCTTTATGGTTTCGGTGAGAAGATTGGCGCACTCGGCATCGAGCAAACGCATATATATGGTCCTGAAGTCGGCATGCTGGGTATCGGTTTGAATTTCCTTTTTGCGACCGTATTATGGTACTGGATCACGAGGTTTGGTACGAAATCCGTAGTTTCCCAGCCGATAACTGCTGGATCAGAGTGATGCTGAAAACGTTAGACCAAAAACTGGTACCTGATCGGTATTTGGAAGGCAGGTAATCGCAGCCATGGAAGTTCAAGTTGACAGTGAATCAGCGATAGCCTTGGTCGATGCAGGTGAAGCATCGAGCGCTGCCGAAATTATAAAAGCTGTCGAGGCCCTGCTCGCACACCCCGACTTCGTCGATGGCATGGATACGATCTTTGACTACAGTCGGTGCGATTTCTCCAAAGTAAGTGCCGAGGATCTGAAATCAATCGCTCGCTTTATTGTTCCTCACCTTTCCCGGTTCGCAAATCGAGTCAACCTGGTTGTCGAGCGCGACCTTGAGTACGGTCTGGCCCGAATGTATGGGGTGTACGCAGAAGAGATCGCTCCAAGCGAGCGGCGCATCTTCCGTGACATCGATACAGCGCGAGAATGGTTTCTGTCGAACAAGAAAACTTGAAGCCACCTCTGACGATCCATCGCAACCGGTCAAGGGTGGATCGGAGGCGACAATTACTTAAGCTAACAAAGGCAGCTAAAAAGCCCACCAACCGGCGTTTGAACAATTATTTCTATATCGACCCTATTGGCAGGTAGCGAACATCGCGCCTGGCGTTAAGGCTACTCAGGATCGGGCCGGACGATCACCGTGTCGGCAATGGGGATGATCTCGGTCACTGGCAGGCCGGCGGCCTGGGCATGCTTGCGAATCGATTCGTCACTGCTCGCCTGATAGATGCAGACCGTTCCCAGGGCCCCGCTAGTTTCCGCCAGCACATAGGAACGAATCCAGCGGATATCATCCGGCATGCCGTCGCCAACCTCAGTTGAGCGGGCAGCCGCTGCTTCAAGCGTCGGACCGTCAGCGAAGCCATCGCGTCGCAAAATAGCGTATAAATTCATTTGGACTTCTCCCATTGTTTGTTTTTGTAAGCCGCATTCCCGGTTTCGGATTGGAAACCGCAGCGGTCATCCTGCCGCAAATGCCAGCCATTCGCCACTGTCTTGATCGACTGGCCAGATGCCGCTTGCTGATGATCTACATCGGCCGGCGTTGGGCCGAATGCGAGCGTGTGGTTCAATGGCAACTTATGACTCGATTTCCAAGTACATCCACGTATTTATTGGATTCTAATAATCGCGTTATGATGGCATAACACTGTTTTATGAGCGCCCCGCGTGTTAAAGGAAACTCAACAATGTCAGTCGATCTATCCATCGTTAAAGCGGGGCTCGCCATTGTTCTGCTCGGGCTTTTTTTCAATATCGGTCTTGGGATCTCATTTGGCATCAATGAAGATGCCTTCAAAGATTACGTTGCCGATGGCATAGCGGCTCATCCCGAGCTGCACAACGAAGCGAGTCAGGACAAGATCTGGCGTTACGCACAACGGGCGCACTTTCATTCCGGCGGAATCGCGGCGTTCTGCCTGGGGTTGATTATTCTTGTAATGTTTTCGGACCTGGCGCCGAGATTTCAGAAAGCATCTGCAATATCGATCGGCCTAGGCAGTTTCTATCCGTTGTCCTGGCTAAGCATGTTCTTCCTTGCGCCGTCGATAGGGCGTGGCGCGGCGCATGATCATATTTTGACGGAGTTATTCGTTTATATCGGTGTCGGCGGAATATTGATCGGCAGCTTTTTCCTGATCGCCAATTTGTTTTTTGGTCTTTTCAAAGGCAGCGGGAATAATTGACCAGGACAGCCAGGACCGGGCCCATTTGGGCCATCGCACGAAATAGCACAATAGTGCGGGTCGCCCTCCCGGTAAAATCAGGCGATTACGGCCAGGCATTGGTTGCAAAAGAGCGATTCTGTACATAGGCTAGGATCAGCTTCGTACGGGAACCCAATTGGATCAGAGCCCTTTACAAGCATGCGTGGTTTTTTCACACTGTTGATTGCCGCAGCCAGTATCTATGTTCTGCTGGCGTTGATGTTGTTTTTGTTCCAGGACAGGATGGTGTTTCTGTCCAATCTT
>JAZFYI010000012.1:0-5251 GCA_036443455.1 Gammaproteobacteria bacterium | reverse complement strand
CTTTATGGAGTCACTCACCCACGTTCACCCGATCGTCCCCCTGTTGTTCTGGTCGCCGGTGATCGTGTTCCTGTTGTGGCGCTCTTTGTCTGTACACGAATTGCCTGCCGCGCAGGTCGCCGCAATGGTTCTGCCCGGCTTGTTCGTCTGGACCCTGACCGAGTACCTGTTACACCGATTCGTCTTCCACTTTCCCGCCAAGAGCGCTGCCGGCAAGTGGGTGGTGTACCTGTTTCACGGCGTGCATCATGATGTGCCGACCGACAAAAGCAGGCTGGTCATGCCACCGGCCGGAGCCGTTCTCGTGATGGCCGTACTTTGGGTTTTATTTTCGCTGTTGATACCCGCGCCATGGGTAGAACCTTTTTGTGCGTTTTTCATTGCCGGTTATTTGATTTATGACTATACGCACTACGCGACACATCATTTTCAAATGCGACATCCATGGTTGCATGCATTAAAAATCCATCATCTGAAACATCATTATTCCAAAAAGAAAGAAAAATTCGGTGTTAGCTCGCCATTGTGGGACTGGGTATTTGGCACGCTGGACTGATCGTTTCGGCAGGCGAGCATAGCTTGCCCGGATACGCCGCAAGAATCGATTTCCGATCGCCTGTCAGACCACCGCATCCCGCCATTAGCCCTGCCTCACACCGGGCGCACATCCGATAATGGATGGTAGCCCCGGGCGCCCTCGTGGCCAACAAATCTGCGCGGTATTTTTACTCGTTTCCCCCCAACAAGCAGTGCAGCTTCGCACGCAGGTGTATTAAAATGCAGTTGATTGCTGCCCACAGGAAAAAGAGTCGATGGAAAGCCCCCCTGGTCCCGATTTGGTCATCCAGCGCGTCACCGGACGCAAGCAGCTCAAACAGTTTATAGCGTTCCCACAACGGATTTATGCCGACGACCCGAATTGGGTAACACCACTCTGGTTTGAGCAACTGCATCGGTTCACGGAGAAAAACCCTTTCTTTCAGCACGCCAAGTGGCAAGCATGGTTTGCACTGCGCGGCTCCAGGGTCGTTGGCCGGATAAGTGCGCAGATAGACGAATTGTACAGAGAGACCCAGGGTGAAGACGTAGGATTTTTCGGATCGATCGAAGCGGAGGACGACCCGGAGATCTTTGGGTTGTTACTCGATACCGCGGAAAACTGGTTGCGTGAACAGGGGATTAAACAGATTCGTGGTCCGTTCAATCTATCCATAAACGAGGAATGTGGATTGTTGATCGATGGTTACGAGAGCCCGCCGTTCGTCATGATGGGGCATGCCCGCAAGTACTACGCGAATCGCATAGAGGCTGCCGGCTATAGCAAAGCAAAAGATCTGTTCGCCTACGAAGTCAATCCGGATTTCGAAGTACCCCGGGTGATGCGGAAGTTGCTCAAAAAAATCGCCGGTATCGTTCATGTACGCCACCTCAGACGCAAACATCTGGCGGAAGATCTGGCCATTCTTCGCGATATATTTAACGACTCGTGGTCGCGTAACTGGGGGTTCACGCCGTTCACCGAGGCGGAGTTTTCCGACATCGGCGAGCTGCTTACCGTACTTGTGGACGATGATTTCATCCAGATTGCCGAAATCGACGGTCACCCCGTCGCGATGATCGTTGCGCTTCCCGACATAAACCAGACCATCAAAGACCTGCATGGACGATTGTTGCCCTTCGGTTGGTTAAAACTGTTGTGGCGTCTGAAGGTCAAATATCCGGATACGGCCCGCGTCATGCTGATGGGTGTGAGGAAGCAATATCAGCGCTCCCGCCTGGGTCCGGCACTCGCATTCCTGGTCATCGATCAATTGCGACAGGCATTCATCCGGCGAAACATAAGAAATGTTGAAATGTCCTGGATTCTGGAAGACAACGAGGGAATGAAAGGGATTCTGGAAGCGATAGGCGGCGATCCGTACAAGCGCTATCGCGTCTACGAAAAGTCCTTATAGATACTTAGCTGTGATGAATACAACGCAAGCAAATATGACGGCCATCGTGTTGGCTGGTCAACGCGATGGCGAAGATGCGCTGGCGCAGTATGCCGGGGCAAGCTGCAAGGCGTTTGTGGAGATCGATGGTAAACCCATGCTGGGGCGTGTACTGGCAACGCTCTCATCATCGCCTGGCATAGAGACAATTCTTCTCTCTGGTCCGAGCGAGGATAAACTCGAAGACCAGCGCGAGATCAGTGATTTGATTCAATCTGGCCAGATTTCCTGGCTGCCACCGCAATCGAGCCCGAGTACCAGTGCCTATGAAGCTCTGCGCCTGCTGCCGCCAGAACAACGGGTGTTGTTGACAACGGCTGATCACCCGCTGCTATCGGTGGCTATCATCAACGAATTTTGCACACGGGGCGTCGAACAGGATGCGGATCTTGTCATTGGTTTCGCCCCGTTTTCGCTCGTCCAAAAAGAATTCCCGGAGATGAAGAAAACTGTGTTGCGTTTTTCCGACGGTGAATTTTGTGGCTGTAATTTGTTCGGGTTTTTGACGCCGGCAAGCAGAGACGCGGCGAACTTCTGGCGGCGCACGGAGTCGCAGCGCAAAAACCCGCTGCGGGTGATTGGCTCGCTGGGGTGGTTTAACGTGTTGAAATATTTCCTGGGCGCCTTGACGCTAGAGGATGCGCTGGACGCTTTGTCACGCAAACTGGGGCTGCGTGTGCGTGCGGTCGTGCTGCCTTTTGCTGACGCGGCCGTCGATGTCGATTCAATATCAGATTATCAAATCGTACAAAAACGATTTCTGCAGCGACAAGACATCTCGCCTTGACCCGCATGTTGATCTCTCGCCAGACTATTCCCAGGCTATTCCCGAACTATTTTTCAAGCTTGGAAAATGCGTCGGCAATTTGCTGAATTTGTTCGGTGCTGTGGGCGGCGCTTACGCTGCAACGTAGCAAGCTGTAGGTAGAGGGTGATGCAGGTGGTATCACCAGGTTTACGAAAATTCCCTTTTGGAAAAGTTCCTCCCACCAGCGAATCGCGGTCTCCGTACTTTCTGACTTCACGGCGACCACCGGGCTGACATGAGAATCAACCTGCAACCCCAGTGCTGTCAGTTGCTTGTGTAACTGGTGCGCGTTTTTCCAGAGCTGCTCGCGCAATTCCGGGCGTTGTTGCATCAGCTTCAGGGCCACCCGCGTAGACGCAATCACCGACGGCGATGCCGAAGCGGTGAATATATAGGCGCGCGCCGCAAATCGTACAAGCTCGAGCTCCGGATGGTTGCTGACGCAATAACCACCGATGCTGGCAAGGCTCTTGCTGAACGTACCGACTATGAAATCCGTATCGGCTTCGATTCCCGCTGCGGCTGCGGCCCCCCGGCCATCGTCACCCATGACACCCAGGGAATGCGCCTCATCGACCATCAGGCAGGCGCCGTACTTGCGCTTGATTGCCGCGATCTCCGCCAACGGTGCAATATCGCCAAGCATGCTATAGATGCCCTCAACGATAATGAGTGTTTTCTCGGTGCGTTTCCCGAGCCGGCGCAATCGCTTTTCCAGGTCGGCCGGGTCGTTATGGCGAAAACGAATTATCTCCGCACCACTGAGTCGAACGCCGTCATAGATGCTCGCGTGAGAATCCGCATCGAGAAGAATCACCTCACCCGGCCCAGCCAGGGTTGCGCTCATCCCCATGGTCGCAGAATATCCTGTTGAAAAAAGCACGGCTGCTTTGGTGTTAAAAAATTCCGCCAACTCCCGTTCTAGCAGCACATGATCGGCAAAGGTCCCGTTGGCCATTCGCGAACCCGTAGTCCCCGTGCCACTTTCCTCGATTGCACGCTGTGCCGCGGCTATCGCCTCCGGATCGAAATTAAGCCCCAGGTAATTGTTGGTGCCGGCAAGAATGACTCGATGCCCATTCACGATGGCTTCGGTGGAAGACAAACTGCGTTCAGTTACCGCGCCAAAAGGCATCGTGCCTCGTTGCTCGAAATAGTTACGCATTTCCTGGTACTGGCCAAATTTTTCGAACAGACTCATGCGGACTCTTATAATTTTATTGATCGAGTACTGCGACGATTTCCTGGGCCAGGTCTCTTATAGTCCGAATATCCGGCAGGCGATTGAGCGGAAAGGAAATATCGAATTCCTCCTCAATTTCCAGCACAAGATCCATCACTTGCAACGACGTCATGCCGACGTCCTCTTGCAATTCAGTATCCGCACTGAGCGCGACTCTTCCCTTGATGATTCGGTCAACTATCGAAAGAACCCTGGTGAGTACATTGTCGTTGTCGGTGCTCAATTGAATCAATTTCCGTGCGTGTGATAACTACCCGGGGAATTCGACTGAACTATACGCATTTCCCGATGTTCTTGGCAATCGCCCGGAGACGAGACATCCCGGCGGACACCAATACCCCCCTAACACCACGTTTCCGGCAAATGGTTAAAATCCACGAATGTCGTTACATCGCCCGGGAAACGATTTTCGTCATTTTCGGCAACCCGGCCCAGGAACTTCACATCGTTGGCGACAGCGCCTTCATGGTCTGCCATCGCATCGCCAAAAACGACGCAGCGGCCTGCATCTATCTCATACTCACGAAGAAGCTCACGGACGTGCTCCGCCTTGGTTCCAGGGGACCCTTTGAAATCTCTGAAATACTGCCGCAGATTACGCCGTTCGAGAATCTCGCCCAGTTCGGACGTCGGTGTCCCGGAAACGATAAAGAGTGGCAACCGGCTTCGGCACTGGTCCAGGAATTCCTGTGCTCCGCGCACCATCGGCGCCGATACGACACGGTCGATCACCAATCGCGAAAAACGGCTGGCCAGGTCGGCGACATCGTGGTCTTCGAGAGGGGGGCCACCGACAATTTCGGTTTGAAAATAGCGAAATTTTTCAAAACGGGACTGTCCGCCGTGACGCAAATGATAATCCTCGACCTGCGCCACGATCTTTTCGCCATGATCCGCATAAAGCGCTGCAAAGGCTTGCGTCTTGATGTCAACGGATTCGACGAGAACCCCGTCAAAATCGAAAATAATTGCGTCCAGACCGTGCAAATTCATAAGGTTGCCGTCACCGATTAACCGCACTTTTCAGCGCTAGCAGGCTGTTGAAAAAGTCTCAGGCGAGTGCAAGACAAGGCAATTGTGGCGAGCAAGCGCAGTGTACACGCCAGTTTGCCGCTGCGCGGCCCCGCATTGTGAGCCGATTTTTAACGCCGGATTGTGCCGCATGAGGCTTTTTCAACGGCCTGCTAGTCAATTTCCGGCAAATTC
>JAZFYI010000011.1:0-21176 GCA_036443455.1 Gammaproteobacteria bacterium | reverse complement strand
TCATCGAGACGCGCCGAAGAATCGGCGGTCAGCTCGGCGGAATTGGTCTCGAAATTGACGCCCCGCAGGTGAATTTCCTCCTGCAATTCGCAACCGCGATTGTCGACTCGCGTGCCGGCGGGCGTACCCGGGCAGTTGTCCATATAATCGGCCACGCCATCGCCATCGCTGTCGAGCGGGCAACCGCGCCCATCGACCGGTGCACCGGCTGGTGTGTTGGGGCACATATCGGCGCCGTCTACGACCCCATCGCCATCGGCGTCATTTTCGCAACCATTTCGCTTGACGACCCTGCCACGCGGGGTGCCCGGGCATCTATCCGCCCCATCGACCACGCCATCGCCATCCGAATCGCTGGGTGCGGGTGGCGCAGGCGGCGCCGGCGCTGCCTTGGGAGAGCCAAACGCCAGCTGCAGGCCGATCATCGCAACCACGTCGTTGGTCGAGCCGTTCGGGGCAAAAAACTTTCTCAGTCTCAATTCGGGGCGCAGCGAGACTTTGCCGCCGCGGCCCAGGTCGATCAGCAAGCCCATGCCGATCGAAGCCGATTTTTCACGAAAATTAAGGGCTGGATCCGAACTGTCGATATTCATGGCGCCGAGGCCAAGCAGAAAATAAGGCGACCAGCTTGCTTCACGGAACCAGACCCGCAGGAAGTTTAGCTCCAGCTCGCGGATATCCTGATCCGCCCCCCCGCTGCCGGCATGATCGACGCTGGTGAACATCAGCTCAAGGTTCACGTTGTCGGTCAGGGCGCGGCCAATGGCAATGGCAAAACCGGACTCGTCTTCCCGCGGTTGGCCGTCGGCTACCCACACGCCGATGGCGGCGGGTGTCAGATACCATTGCCCGGCCTTCTCCTCGGCCAAAGTCACGTTCGCCCAAACCAGGCCAACGCACAAAAACGGAAGAATCCTAGATAGTTTCATTGGGTAGCTCCCCGGCTTGTGGCAGGTGATGGCGCCCCTCAATCTGCGTGCTGCGGTGGCGCCACCAGCCATTGATGGCGTGATAATAACCGAATTTTCCCGTCGGTACAGCGCAGATCAGGGCGACTGAATTTCGGCCCAGCCATTGATCAGACTGTCACGGCGTCTTAGCAAGGCGCGAATCTGATCGCGGTTGATATACGCGCCCAGTTCGGCGCTCAACTGGCCGGAATCCAGCGCGGCAAGCCGGTCAGCCATTTCCCGGGTCATCTTCAACTCGCGTTCGCGCACATACGGCGGTTTGTTGCGGTAGGTCCGGAAACTGCGCGACTGGTCTATCAGTTTGAGCATCCAGTCGTTTTGCGTGTAAGTGACATTCTGTTGTGTGCGATCGTCGTTATAGATCAGCGTGTCCCAGACATACATCAGGTCGTGTTGCGGTTGCTGCGGACACCAGCCCTCGTAGCTGATCTTCTCCCGGTTTTTTTTGAGCAGGCTGATCAAGCCATCCATCCAGAAAATCAGCGCGCCATCCCGGCCTTCGATGTTGCGCTCGACGGCGACCGGGACCAGATCGAGACCCAGCATGCGATCCAGCCGGTAAGCGGCGATTTCATACTGCCAGCGGTCCGAGACGTTCAGCATGCGGTTCTTGTTCGGTCCGCGGCCGCGGCGGATATCGGTCGACTCGGTTTTGAATATCGCGTGCAGTCGAACGCCGTCCTTTTCCAGGGTCAGCCGGGTCGGTTGGGTGACCCCAACGGGGATCGCCTCGCTGCCGATCACGCTCGCGCTTCGCAGGAATTCCGCCAGTTCATCGTCCGACATGTTGTTGGGCCGGGCGCCCACTTTGCGCGTCCCCACAAATGGCGGTTCCAGACCCTCCTGATCGAGGTAGCTGACCTGCAGGCCATGCTCATCGATAATCAATACGGCGGCGCGGCCATGGTAGAACGAATTCAGCATGCCTGTATCCAGCAGGATGATTCTGCCGTCATCGCGGTTTTCGACTTTCCGGCTTGCGGTCGTCGTGTGCCCGAGTATGGCGCGTTGCACGTGCTGGGTATGCAAGGCCCGCCTGGTAATGCTGCTTTCGCTGAGCAGATTGCACAACGCGCTGCCGCGATACCAGAGCGGGCCATCGGCGCTGAACGCCAGACCTGCATTGGCGGCCAGCAGATTGCTCGCGGCCAGTCGGGTTTCCTCGGCAATATTTTCGTCGGCTGCCAGGGCCGTTGCGATGGCGATCACAGCCTGCGCTTCCTGTTTTGACGAAACATGACCGGTCTTGTTCAGCGCATGCCATGCTTCCGCATAGAGTCGAATCTCCGCCATCATGGTCGCGTTCAGTTCCGCCAGCGGCATTTCGCCAAGTACCGGGGACAGCCCGCCATGAACGAAGAGTGTGTCATTGACAATCAGCACAACGGATTGCCCGAGCAGCCAGCTCCCGTACCTGCCATGTGGCGAAAAAGCCTCGAGCCGGGCGAAATATCCGGTCGGATATCGTTTATCGAATTCTGTCTTTGCCTGATCGTCCGACAGCGATGCCTGGCCTGGCTGGCGCCGGAAACTGGCATACCCGGCCTGGCGTTGTTGCAGGGTTTCGTCATCGGCGAACCCGGCAATTTCCTGCGCGGACACGTATCGCCAGTCACCGGTCATGTTCATTACTTCATGGTTGCCCAGCGCCAGCAAGACCTTGCCGCCGGCCTCGCCGGCCTCCGCCTGCAATGAGATCAGCAAGTCCAGCGCCTCGCGTGATCGCGGGCCGCGATCCAGAATATCGCCAAGACTGACCAGGTAACTGTCTCCACCGGTCCATTTATTCTGCTCGTCGATGATGCCGGTTTGCCGCAGGATGCGGGTCAGATCCGCATAGGCGCCGTGTACATCGGCAAACACGACAACGCGGGATACACCGGAATGTCTGTATTGCAGCCTGGCATCGGCCAGTACGACAAAGCCGGGTACGTCGGAATTTCCCGCTTTTTCATTATCTGCGGCAATTGCCTGGCCAACGGCCAGCGCCAGGATGGCAAGATGCAGGAATGAATTGAGCAATAATCTGCGCAGCATAAGATTAGACCGTCGCCAAGCGGTTATCGATAACGTCACTGCTAAGGCTAGGCGAAGCGAAGCGTTTTTGCCATAGTCTGGACGGCTCCGGACAAATCTGGAGCGCAGCAGACCTGATATGAGTATGGAATCACCATGAACCGATTAATTGTTTTGTTGCTGATGGGTCTCGCGGCCGGCGTGTCGCTGGCGGAGACCGTCAAGGTTGATGTTCGGATCCTGGCTAATGACGCCAAGTTCGTCGGCACCAGCATGGGCGGCGCCCGGGTTGTCATCACCGATATCGAAAACGGCACCGTGCTGGCGAGCGGCGTGACCGAAGGCGCGACCGGGGATACCCGGTTGATCATGCGCGAGCCACGGCACAGAGGGGCATCGATAGTTACCGACGGCGCCGCCGTTTTTAGCGCCAGTATCGATCTCAGCCGGCCGACCAGGGTCCGGGTCGAGGCCAGCGGCCCGCTGGGTTTCCCGGAATCAATGGCGCAGGTCAGCGCGACTCACTGGCTGATCCCAGGCCATGATATCGCCGATGGCTGGACCATGACGCTGCCAGGTTTTGTCCTCGAACTGATCGATGTCCCGCAACAGTTCGCCCACGGCGACGTTATTCCGGTCCATGTGAAGCTGGTCATGATGTGTGGTTGTCCGACCAAGCCTGGTGGGCTGTGGGATTCCGATCAGTACACGATCAAGGGCCAGTTGTGGAGCGGGGATACGCTGGTTTCTGAGGTCGATCTGAAATACACGGGGAAAACCAGTCATTATCGCGCTGTCATACCGGCGAAAGGGTCCGGCGCGCTGGAACTGCTGGTTTATGCCGTGGACACCAGTACCGGGAACACGGCCGTCGTGAAGGCGCCGTTGCTGCTCGATGAATAGGACGCCGGGGTTTTTTGTGTGCCGGGTGGTCGTCATGTCGGTGGCCGTATTGGTGGCTGGCTGCGAATCCATAGGGCGCACCGACTTCGAGCGCCACAGCATGAGCAATCTCAAAATCCTGACCGGTCGTGATCGTGGCCTGTTGCTGTTCGAGGCCAACACCAGCGAACAATACCCGGACAGCCCCAGCGGGGATATCCAGCGCATGAAGTGGGCGGCCGGCTGGATGGAAATCCGGGGTTTCTGCCCGGATGGCTTTGCGGTGGTATCGCGTCGACGATATACACGGGCGGATGACAACCCGTATGGGTACCAACTGCGTTATGTACTGCGCTGCTTGCCGCCAGCCGAATAAGGCCGCTTTCCACCGCGGCTCGCTGCGATGGCCTGGCGAAGCTCTGATCTGTTCATGGTAAAGCGGGGCTAGTTCAGGTATTTATCGAGCAGGGCAGCATAGCTGCCATCGCTTTTTTGCTCTCGCAACGCGACATTGATTGCGTCCACCAGCGATTGTTCGACCGATGCTTTTGCGAACATCAGCCGTACGTCCCTGGTCTTGATAGCGATTGAATGGGCTTCCACTTCTTCGGCCAGGCCTTTCTTGCGAATGACCGCGGCGGCGACAAAAGGATCCTCCAGGAAGCCGTCCGCCTCAAAATTGATCAGGTTTGAGAAATTCAGTTCCGAGATCGGTACGTTGACGAACTGGCCCTCGTATTCAGCGTTGTCCTGCAGGGCGGCAACTTCCTCGCCATAAAGGTATTCGGATACCACGCCAACCCTGAAACCCCGCTCGAGCAGATCACCGAGCTTGTCGGCCTTGAATCGTCCTTTCTCTCCGGCGCGGACAAAGAGCACGAAGGTCTCATTCCGGTAAGGGTCCGAGAACATCGCGAATTTGGCCCTGGCCTCGGTCATGGTTGCGCCCGGCAGCATATTGACATCGCCTTTCTTGAGCATTTTGAGCAGGCTGGCCCAGTCACTGGCCAGGAACCGGGTCTTGCAGCCGATCCTGGCGTTAAGCTCTTTGATCAACTCAACATCCAGTCCGCGCAGCTCGCCACCCAGATCCTGATATTGGTATGGCTCCCATGGGTCCCAGCCTACCACCAGCGTGCAATCTTCCGCCCGCTCCGGCTTGGTATCCGCTGCGGGTACAACCTTGCCCTGACCCGGGTCAACACCGTCGCATGCGCTCAGCGCGAGCAGGAAAACAACGATTGATGAACAGCCGGCGATCCGTTGCATCGCTCCCTCCAGGATTGCCAAGGCGCCGGCAGTAGCATCCCTTTTGCCCTTTTTCCTGCGCTGCGATCGTAGCTACTGCTGATACAAAGTATAGGACAAAAGCCAATGGTTTTGTGTGCCTGGCCATTGATCTGCATCAACATGGACAGACTTGGCCGGCAGTAGGATTCTGTCATGAACGATGCAGTATTTGACGCGGGTCTGATAAGCCGCTATGGCGGTCAGGGGCCTCGCTATACCTCTTACCCGACCGCGGTGCAATTCGGTTCGGAGTTTAACGCGGCCGATTACGAACGCGAGGCGCTGCTAAGCAACCAGGACCCTATTCCTGGGCCACTGTCGATTTACATCCACATTCCGTTTTGTCACTCGCTTTGCTATTACTGCGGGTGCAGCAAACTGGTTACCCGGCACCCGGAGCGGGCGGAGTTTTACCTGCAGAAACTTCTTGAGGAAGTTCGGTTGCAGGGAAAGCTTTTCGACAAGGACCGCAAAGTCGGGCAGTTACACATGGGTGGCGGCACCCCTACCTATTTCGACAACCAGCAACTCGAGCGGTTGATGGCGGGTTTATCCGAATCGTTCCAGCTTGTTGGCGATGGCAGCCAGGAATACTCGATCGAACTCGACCCGCGCACAATGGACGCGGAGCGGCTGCATCGTATCGCGGACAGCGGGTTCAACCGGATCAGCCTCGGCGTACAGGATTTTGATGAGCAGGTTCAAAAGGCCATCAACCGAGTGCAGCCGGTGGAGCTGACCCTAGACCTGATCAGGGAGGCGCCATCCACGGGGATCGAGTCGGTCTCGGTCGACCTGATATACGGACTGCCGCTGCAAACCCCGGACAGTTTTTCGCGTACCCTCGATGTGATGATCGAAGCACGGCCGGATCGGCTGGCGATATACAGCTATGCGCACATGCCCCAGCTTTTCAGGGCGCAGCGTTTGATCCGCAGCGAAGACCTGCCGGACCCGGCGATGCGGCTGGAAATACTGCAACTGATCGTCAGCCGGCTCACTGCCGCGGGGTATGTTTACATCGGCATGGATCATTTTGCGTTGCCCGGCGACGAATTGTGCCTGGCCATGAAAAGCGGTTGTCTGCAAAGAAATTTCCAGGGTTATTCAACGCGCGCGGGCTGGGATTTGATCGGTATGGGTTCCAGCGCCATCAGCAAGGTTGGCTCATGTTTCAGTCAGCACGTCAAAAGCGTGCAGCAATACAACCAGTGCCTGGATGCCGGCAGGCTGCCGGTGGAAAGAGGGCTGATGCTGAGCGCTGAGGATCACCTGCGCGCCCAGCTCATCCAGCGGATCATGTGTGGCGGCAGGCTGGATTACCGCCAACTGGATGCAGAGTATTCCATCGATTTTCGGCGGAAGTTTGCAACGGAAATCGCTGCGTTGGAAAAGCTGGACGAGGACGGGCTCGTCGAATTACATGCCGATTACCTGCAGGTGACGGGCAAGGGCCGCTTTTTGCTCCGCTCCATCGCAATGGTTTTCGATGCGTATCTGCAGCACGGAGACAACCGTAAACGGTTTTCAAAGATTGTGTAGCAAGCAGACGATGCCTGGTCAATGAACGCACCGATATGAACGCAACAGCCAGGAAAACCAGCGAAACAGGCTTGCTTGCGGAGCATTACCTGTTTTCCAGTTTCACGGTACAGCAGCAGCAAAAAATTGGCGCGAGTTCCCGTTTGCTGAATATCAAGTCGGGCGAAACACTTTTCCACCAGGGGGATAAGGCGAAGTTTTTTTACCTGGTCATTTCCGGGCAAATCAAGTTATGCCTCAATTCGCGTGACGGCAACCAGAAAATCGTCGAAGTGGTCTACCCGGGGCAGACTTTTGCCGAAGCGGTCGCCTTCATGACAGGCCACCGTTACCCGGTAAGCGCCCAGGCGATAGAAGATGCCAGCCTGGTCGTGATCCCATCGTTGCTGTACCTGGAACAACTGGCCGATAGCAACGCATCATGCTTCCGCCTGCTGGGCGATATCAGCCGCCGCCTGCACGCCGTCAATTTCGATCGCAATATGGTTGCCATCGACGCCGCGAATATTGAATCCACCCAGGCCGAATCGATTGGGGTCGTAGCGAACGCTGATACCTGGCTCGTATCTCACCAGGTCCTTGATGTCCTGGGTCAGCTCATGCTCCATCTGCTGGTCACTGATAACGCTGATCGTGCCGACGATATCGCCGAGAGGACGCGCCGACTTATTGGCGATGACCGAAAGCGTTTCGAGCTCATGTGGCTGATCCTCGGCGGAATCGCTGGCGGCGCCAGGTTCCGGGTTGGCCTGCGCGATAGCGCCCGCCGAAAACAGCAGGGTGACAAGTGTTGCAGCGAGGGTCAGTTTGCCCATGTCTTACTCCTGAAAACCAGGAATACATCCTAAGCGCCGGACGAGTAACCGCTTTGATCTGGGTCAAGGTATCGAGGAGCGGGACGGGCGAAAATTGGCTAATATTCAATGGTCCCGCGGAGTGGTCGTTATGAAATGCAGGATGTTTTCTCTTGCTTTGCTTTCGACGCTGTTTTTATCTGCAGCGAATGCGGAAGAACTGTCATTCACCGAGGCAATCGCCGAAGGCGATGTCACGCTGAGTTTCAGATATCGTTTTGAGTTTGTTGATCAGGATCCCGTAGCGAATGATGCCAAAGCGTCCACGTTGCGGTCGCGTCTGACCTATAAAACAGCGAGCTGGAGCGATTTCTCCGCAGTCCTCGAGATGGATAATATCGCCAACATCGGGCCCGACGATTACAACAGTAGCCGCAACGGCAAGACCACCTATCCGGTAGTCGCCGATCCAACCGGCACCAGCGTTAATGAAGCCTATATTCAGTTTGCCGGGATGAAGAACACCGTACTGAAGTATGGCCGGCAAAGAATCAACCTGGATGGTCAGCGCTTCGTCGGCGGCGTTGGCTGGCGGCAGAACGAACAGACCTTCAGCGGGCTTCGCGCGGTCAATAAAAGCGTCTCCGATCTCGAGTTGAACTACATATACATTGCCGATGTCAGCCGGATTTTCGGACCAGATGACGGTGCGCCCGGTACGCCAGCGCGGAGCTTCGACAGCAATTCGCACCTTGTGCATGCGGTTTACAGCGGTTTACATGCTGGCAGGCTATCCGCATACGGCTATTTCCTCGATCTGGAATCGGCGCCCGCGTCATCCAGCCGTACTTTTGGCCTGCGTTTTGCCGGCGCTGGCGATCTGTCGGGCGAGACCAGGCTCAAGTACACGCTCGAGTTTGCCAGGCAAAGCGACTACAAGGACAACCCGAACAATTACTCCGAAAATTATTTTCTCGGTGAGTTGGGCGTCGCGTTCGACCGTTATTCGATCATGCTTGGATACGAGTCACTGGGAGGTCAGGACGGGGACCCCACGATGAGTTTTCAGACTCCGCTGGCTACGCTGCATAAATTCCAGGGTTGGGCCGACCAGTTCCTCAGTAACCCGGCCGGTGGTACAACGGACATCTACCTGAGTTTTGGCGCAAGACTCGGTGACTACAAGGCGGCGCTGGTTTATCACCAGTTCGACCAGGAGGACGGGTCGCTGGATTATGGTGATGAATGGGATTTCTCAATCAGCCGCAAGTTCGCGGGCGGTTATGGCGCGTTGCTGAAATTTGCCAGCTATTCGGCCGATTCCCTGGCAAGCGATACGACAAAAATCTGGCTGATGTTTACCGCCAGCTATTAAACAGCGGCCGATATGGAAGTGGTGGTGGGCCCAAGGCGCCAGTTTTTTGCCTGCCGTTTATCGGTGAGAAGTCAGGAATTCCTGTAAAGCCAGAAATCCTTTTTCGACCTTGCCCTCGAATAACGGGTCGGACGGAATGTCCATTTCCCGGTTTATTGCGGCCCATTCTTCGGGCGCCAGCAACACTTGCGCCAGCGGGAAGATGCCGGCATCTTCCTTGCGCATGTGATCCAGCAGCATCGCGGCATAGCCATGGGCCTTGGTCGCCAAAAGTTCCCTCTCGACGAGTTGATCGTTGATGGCTTGCTTGATCGAGTCGTACAGGTCGCCGCCACTTTCGCTCAGTAACTGGTGCTCGTAGCGTAGTTCCTTGATCAACCGGGCCGCGTCGGCACTGCGTTTTTCCAGCCGGGTAAAGACCAGTTCTTCCCTGGGGTGGTGAAACATGTCCGGATAGTGCGTCATGTAGGACATGATGTCCGCCATTACCTGGAAATCGGGTTTTTCATTCCGGCTTAGTGCCGCAAGTTGTTTGTCCATCAGGCTCAGCAGGCGAGTGACATTTTTATGGTCGCGGCCGAGTTCATCGATGACGCGGCTTGCCGCTGAGAGTGTCGTAGGAATAGCCATGCCAGGAGTCTGGTCCTTTGGCGGCAGGATTTCTTTGATATTGGTCAATGCTTTGCCGGAATCAGCCCGTGTCAGGCGGCCGCGACGTCTTAACGACGGATTCTGTCCTGATACCGCAATAGGTGGGCATTCGGCGTACTCGCTTGCTATGTTGGGCAGGCTGCGTATTTCACCCGGATTTCGAGTTCCTTCGTGAAATGTGCGGGTTGGCATCAGGCGGGATAAACATGCAGAAATCGCGATTCCTTTTTCCAATGGCAATGCTGCTGCTGTCTCCAGCTGTTTACGCTGTCAGTGTTCCGGCAATCCATGCCGGTCTTTATCCGAGTGAGCGCCACGTCCGCATGGCGGATCTGGATTACCTCGTCGGCATCTGGGAGATGACCAGCCGGGAAACGATTGCCGGCGGCCAGGTCGCCGAAGCGAGCGGTGTCCGGTCCTGTGTGTGGGTGCTCGATCGTACGGCAATTCGTTGCGATGACATATTTACCCATGTTCGTGCGACCCGCGGGTTTCCCGGTCTTTATGAACCCAGGGACAGGCTTTTTTATGTCACGTTCAATGAGCAGGACGGAAATTACGAGTTTCTTTATATGAGCGCGGTGAGCGCAGAAAAAAGCATCTTCCCGGCCGAGTTCGATTCAGGCAGTAAGACCTTGTTGCACGAGGTTCCCGGTGAGTTTCTCGGGCACGCCGGGGAGACCATGCAAAGCACGTGGCAAAAACTTATCGATGACAATCAGATTCGCGAAGAATATAAAACGATCTCCGGCGATGGCGACACCATGGAATCGGTCGAAATCACATTGCGGAGAATGGTCGGCGGCAACCGGGACGGATTATTTTTCTGAACGCCGGCCCGGTCAATCGTTGCCAAAGTACCTGCTGATCACTCGATCGCCCGGCTGAATCCCATATTTGTCCGCTACGCCGGCATTGAGTTCGAGTACTGCCAATACCGGTTCGCCGGACACGATGCGGTCAAGAGCATATGGCCTGGTTGCCTTTTCAACCCGGGCAATCGTGCCGTCCCGCCTGATAAACAGCATGTCCAGTGACAACACGGTGTTTTTCATCCACATGCTGAGATTGCTGGATTGTTGGTAAACGAACAGCATTCCCTGGCGCTCGCCAAGCTCATCGACGAACATCAGGCCACGCGCCTGCTGTTTCCCCGACAAGGCGAGAAATGCTTCAAATTCCAGGCTGCGGCCAGCCCGAGTCTCGATCTGGATCGTCGTTTTTGTGAAGCCCTTGATGCCATCGGCGCCTGCCGGGCACGCCAGCAGAAAAAAAACGCCAGCGACTATGACAATAGTACGGCTGACGTTTCTGCCAGGTGTCTTTTCGTGCTCGGATCGATTGCCGGCCTTAATCATGCCACGATTATACCAGCAGCGTCTTGGCGATGCGTCCCTGCATCGTGCCCAGCCCCCTGGCGCCGTGCATGACCAGGACCAGCATGCCGATGCCGAGTACCGAGTAGAACAGCGTTGCCCATCCGGGGCCGAGCAGAAACAATTCGGGGAGGTCGCCGATCGAGACATCGACATTGATCAGACCTTTATGATCCAGCAAGTAAACAACGGGAGCAGTAATGAAAGTCAGGCTGACGGCGATGCCGACTATTGCGTAGGTAAAATAGAAAACGCCCAGCGGCAACATCAGCAGCATGTAGAGCAGCGTGGTCCAGGTACGCGCGTCCTTGAGCATCAGCTTGATGCGTTCGATAATGCCGCCCTCGCTGGTATCGTAAGTCGGCCGGCGCGGCATGCGCACACCGAGGAACGATTCAATAATTCTCCCCTCGACCAGCGACAGGACCCTGCTCGTCGCAAGAAACAGCAAAAAGAACGGAATCCCGATGATCAGGATCATCAAACCCGCCGACAAAGACAGGCCTGTTACCGCAAAGGTGAAATAAAATATTCCGGTGGCCATCGAAAACAACAGGTAGAACAGGCTGCTGTACGCCCTCGGGTCCATGAATATGCCAAACAACCGGCCCGCCGGTGATTTCGGTTTGCGAATGGCCGGAGCGGCGAGCGCGGCCTGAACCTTTATCTCGGTATCGATATAGGCCTGCGCCACCTCGTCCGGTGCACCATAACTGCTGGCGATCGCCTCGAGTACTTCCGCCTCCGGCCGGTCGGCCTGGCCGGCGACTTCGGCGCGAAGATATTCTTCGGCGTCATACAAGGCGTCCTGGATGACCGCGGCATCCTGTCCGTGCAGGGCTTGTCGCAATTGCTCCAGGTAGGCATCTATCGATCGGGGGGCCGACATGTTCATTTCTCATCCTTTGCGTTCATCAATGTGTCTACAAAATCCCGGGTTGCCTGCCAGGCATCCCACCATTTAGTCAGGACCAGGCGACCACTGCCTGTAATCCGGTAATAACGCCGCGGCGGGCCGGAAGTGGATGGCTCGACCCGGCTCGATAGCAGGCCGTTAGCGCTCATCCCTCTCAGTACCGGGTACAAGGCGCCTTGCTTGAACATGGTTCGACCGCCGCCGGCTTTTTCCAGCAGCTTGGCAATCTGGTACCCGTAAAGCTCTTCCTTCGCCCGATCCAGCACGCCCAGCAGTACCAGCGAGAGGGTCCCGGCGTTCAGCTCCTTCTGGAACTTGCGCAGGAACAGGTCCATCGTCTCGTTTTGCTTATCGGGCTTCTCTGAATCAGATAGCATAATGAAATGAACTATACTATTAAGTTAGTAATAGTCAAGATTTTTTCCTGGCTATTCAGCAAATTTCGGGTGGGCGATGTTTGTTTCAGGGGCTAAAGTAGGCTCATGAATCAACAGGCAACGAACCTTGACCCCAAAAGCCACCAGCGCATCGCCGCCGCGATCGGATTTATCCTGGACCACTACCAGGATCAGCCGCGGCTGGCGGACATCGCCAGGCACGTCGGTCTGAGCAGCTGGCATTTTAACCGTCTGTTCAGAAGCTGGGCCGGCATAACGCCGAAGCAGTTGGTGCAGTTCTTGTCATTGCGCGCCGCCAAGAAAAGCCTCGATCAGCACGCCAGTATCCTGTCGGCATCGCTGAACGCCGGTCTGTCGGGGCCGGGGCGTCTGCATGACCTGTTTGTCACGATAGAGGCCATGACGCCCGGCGAATACAAGAATGGCGGCGCCGGCCTGGTTTTGGACTATGGATTTTCGGCCAGCCCTTTTGGCGACGTGTTGCTGGCCGGTACGCGGCGCGGCCTGAGCCATTTGTCGTTCGTCGATCGAGGTACGGACGAGGCAATCGCCGAGCTGAGCAAAGCCTGGCCGAATGCCACGCTCCAAAGAAATGAGCCAGGCATGTCCGCGCTCGCCGGGCAGATTTTTTCGGGCGGGGAGCAAGCGCTGCAGCTTCGGCTCAAGGGTACCAACTTTCAGTTGCAGGTCTGGCAGGCGCTGCTAAAAATCCCCAGCGGCAACCAGGCCAGTTACAGCGATCTGGCCAGGACCATCGGCAGACCGAACAGCCAGCGTGCCGTTGCGAATGCCGTCGGCAGAAACCCGGTGGCCTGGCTGATTCCCTGTCATAGGGTGCTGCGGGCAAGCGGCGCGCTGGGCGGTTACCGGTGGGGCGTGGAGCGCAAGGCGGAGATCCTGACCTGGGAGCTGGCCCAGGAAGTCTAGCCCGCGGGTCAGCATGGCGGTGGCCACCGGGTCAACTGGCGAAATGGCCGGTCGGCTGCTACTTTTGGGTAACAGTCTTAAAAAAGGCCAAATCATGATTTACCCGGATATTCTCGCCACGGTTGGCAACACACCGGTGGTCCGTATCAACAGGCTCGCACCAAAGCACGTGGAAATGTACGTCAAGTGCGAGGCATTCAATCCGCTTGCATCGGTCAAGGATCGGCTGGCGCTGGGGGTCATCAACGACGCGGAGCGCAAAGGCAAGTTAAAGCCGGGCCAGACCGTAGTCGAGGCGACCTCGGGAAATACCGGGATCTCGCTGGCGATGGTTTGTGCGGTCCGCGGTTATCCCTTCGTCGCGGTGATGGCCGAGAGTTTTTCTGTCGAGCGGCGCAAGCTGATGAAAGCCCTCGGGGCGAAGGTCATTTTGACGCCGGCGGAGTTGCGCGCGACCGGCATGGTCAAACTGGCCGAAGAACTCGCGGAAAAAAACGGCTGGTTTTACACGGAGCAATTCGATAATCCAGCCAACCCTGAATATCACCGCAATACCACCGGCCCGGAGATACTCAGGGATTTTGCCGATGTTCGGCTGGACTACTGGGTCACCGGTTATGGGACCGGCGGCACGCTGACCGGCGCCGGCCAGATGTTGCGAGCGGCGCGGCCGGGGATAAAAATCATTGCGGCAGAGCCTGACAAGGCGGCGCTGCTTGGCGGAGACGAATGGCAGCCACACACGATCCAGGGGTGGACGCCGGACTTCATGCCCTCGGTACTCGACAAGGAAGTTATCGATGAAGTGGTCACGGTAGGCGATGTCGAGGCCAGGGAAACCGCGCTCGATCTGGCGCAAAAGGAGGGAATTTTCTGCGGAATTTCCAGCGGGGCGACTTTCTGCGCCGCATTGAAAGTTGCCGAAAATGCTGCAAAGGGTTCGGTCCTGCTCGCCATGCTGCCCGACACGGGCGAGCGATATTTGTCCACGGTATTGTTTGAAAACATCACCGAGGAATCGGATACGCTGGACTGACAAAAAATCGAATCGGAGTCCGCTGATGCTCACTCCGATCCGCAATCAGGCTTTTCTCTTTTGCCTGCCTCAGGGCCGACAGGCTCCTGAGCCTTGGAATACGTGGCGAAGTATTCAAAGGCCAAGGGCGACTATGTGTTTTCATTTAAAACCATGCCGCGTAATCTGTGGTGATTGCTGCGGTGCCTGGCGGGGAAGTGCATGAGAAAAGGATTCAAACGACTGTTATGGATTGCTCCGGTCGTCGCACTCGTGTTCGTTTTCTTGGTTTTGTCGCGGCCTGGCCCACTGACGGTAGCCGTTGCCGAGGTCGAGCGCAGCGATGTCAGGTCTTCGGTGGCCAATACCCGGGCCGGTACCGTCGTCGCGTGCCGGCGGGCGATGCTGGCGCCGCAAATCGGCGGGCAAATAGCCGGTTTGTACGTCACGGAAGGAGATGCGGTCGAGCAGGGTCAGCTGCTGCTGGAACTTTGGAACGATGACCGCAAGGCTGAATTGCTGTTCGCGGAGAGAAGTATCAGGGCCAGCCGGGTCCAGGCCGAAGAGGCATGCACGATCGCCGCTACGGCAGACAAGGAAGGCAAGCGCCTGACCCGGCTGCTGGGCCAGGGCCTGGCATCGCAGGAGGATACCGAAGCGGCGGTAGGTCGCGCCGATGCGACTGCGGCAGGCTGCCGCGCTGCCCAAGCGCTGGTCAGCGTGGGTGGGGCGACGCGGGATATTGCGCTCGCGTCGCTGGCGAGGACCCGGCTCAGCGCGCCATTCGCGGGTATCGTCGCCGAGATCAATGGCGAAATCGGCGAATATGTCACGCCATCGCCGGTGGGTATCCCCACACCGCCTGCCGTCGACCTGGTCGATAACTCGTGCCTGTACATATCGGCGCCTTTAGACGAAGTGGATGCACCGGCCATACGGGTTGGCATGCCGGCGCGCATCACCATGGATGCGTTCCCCGGGCAGTTTTTCGCGGGTCATGTCCGGCGGGTGGCGCCCTATGTGCTCGATCTGGAAAAACAGGCAAGAACCGTCGAAGTGGAAGCGGAAATCGATACCATCCCGGCCGGCCAGGTGTTGTTGCCGGGTTACAGCGCTGACCTGGAAATTGTCCTGGCCGAGCGTAAAGCTACTTTGCGGATTCCAACCCAGGCCATCGGCGACGGCCGGGTGCTGGTGCTGGGCGATGACGGTGTCTTGCAGGAAAGATCGATTTCCACCGGTATCGGCAACTGGGAATATACCGAAATCCTCGATGGCCTGGAGGCCGGAGAGCGAGTCGTCGTTTCCGTGGATCGTGCCGGCGTGGTGGCGGGTGCGATCGCCCAGGCGGACTAGGCGAGCAGCATGATCCAGCTGGAGAAAATCAACCGGATATTTCAGGTCGGCGATCAGCAGGTCAGGGCGTTGAACGATGTCGACCTGACGATCAGAAGCGGCGAGTACCTGTCGATCATGGGGCCATCCGGTTCGGGCAAGTCCACCTTGCTCAATATCCTGGGATTGCTCGATCAGCCCAGCTCAGGGAGATACCAGCTCGATGGCCGAGACACAACGCAGATGGATGACGAACGACTGGCCCGGACACGCGGCAGGAAAATCGGTTTTGTGTTCCAGTTTTTTCACCTGATCGGCCGTCTCAGCGCCGCAGAGAACATCGAATTACCGCTGATACTCGCAGAAGAGGCGCCCGCGAAACGAAAACCGAAGGTGCAGAAAATATTGCACCAGGTCGGCCTGGAGGATCGCGCCAATCACCGGCCCGACCAGCTTTCCGGTGGTCAGCGGCAACGGGTCGCGATAGCCAGGGCGACCATCACCAGGCCCGATGTGCTGCTGGCCGACGAACCGACCGGCAACCTGGACAGCGTCTCGGGTACCGAAGTCATTCAGTTGATGGAAACCCTGAATGACAGCGGGCTAACCGTGCTGATCGTTACCCACGACCCGAACGTCGGCGATCGCGCACGGCGGAAGATCAAAATGGTAGATGGCGCGATCGTCGCCGATACAACGAAGCGAGCCGATGAGACTGCCTGACCTGTTGCAGCTTGCGTCAGGCGCCTTGCTGCGCAGGGGTGCCCGCGCCGGGATGATCCTGCTCGCCATGGCGATTGGCGTGGCGGCGGTCATCGTACTGACCGGGCTGGGAGAGGGTGCGAGACGATTTGTCAGCGATGAGTTTTCCTCGCTTGGGACCCATTTGCTGATCGTCATACCGGGCCGCGCCGAAACCACCGGGGCAGGCGCTACGCTGATCGTCGGCGAAACACCCAGGGACCTGACGCTTGACGATGCCCGCGCGCTGGGGCGCAGCCACGCCATCGAAAAATATGCGCCCCTGGTCGTCGGCTCCGCATCCGTCAGCTACCTGGGGCTGGACAGAGAGGTGCCGGTGCTGGGATCCACGGCGGAGCTGCTCGAGGTCAGGAACTGGAAAATGGCGCGCGGCCGGTTTCTACCCGCCGGCGATATCGATCGCGCGCAGTCGGTTGCCGTTATCGGCGCCAAGATCGAGCGGGAACTGTTTGCCGATACCAATGCACTGGGCAAATGGCTGCGCGTGGGTGACCGGCGTTTCCGGGTCATCGGGGTCTTGTCATCCGAGGGCCGGGCGATCGGGATCGATGTCGAGGAACTGGTTATTGTGCCGGTCGCCTCGGCGCAAATGCTTTTCAACAGTGCGTCCTTGTTCCGTATCCTGGTCCAGGCGCGGTCGCGGGACGAAATGCCGGCTGCGAAAAAATTCATCCTTGCAACGGTGGCGCGCAGGCACCAGGGCGAAGAGGACTTAACCGTCATTACCCAGGACGCCGTACTCAAGACCTTCGATACGATTTTCGTGGCGCTGACCATGACGCTTGGCGGCATTGCGGCGGTCAGCCTGCTGGTTGCCGGCATCCTGGTGATGAACGTCATGCTGGTCGCGGTTACCCAGCGAACGGAGGAGATAGGTTTGCTAAAGGCCATCGGCGCCCGGTCGCGCCAGGTTCAGCGCCTGTTTCTTACCGAGGCGTTGTTGTTGTCGTTTAGCGGCGGGTTGCTAGGGCTTGTGCTTGGCTATGGCGGTGCCTGGTTTCTGGGTATCGTCTACCCCACGTTAACCTTCATGCCGCCATGGTGGGCGGTAGCGGCGGCCATGGTGACGGCTATTTTCAGCGGTCTTTTTTTCGGTATGCTGCCGGCTCGCCGGGCCGCAAAAATGGACCCGGTGCGAGCGCTCTGGGGCGGTTGAGATGAGAGCCGCGGATATGGCACGGCTTGCCACCAGTGCAGTTACGGCGCATCGGTTGCGCTCGGCGCTGACCACGCTCGGGATCGCGATCGGAATTTTTGCCGTGGTCCTGCTGACCTCCATCGGCGAGGGCATCCATCGCTTCGTGATGTCCGAGTTTACTCAGTTTGGCACCAATATCATCGGTATCAATCCCGGCAAGGCGACGACCATGGGTGCGTCGATCGGCGTTTTTGGCAGTGTTCGACCGTTATCCATAGACGATGCCGAAGCATTGCGGCGCCTGCCATACGTCGAAGGTGTCGTGACCATGGTCCAGGGTAATGCCGAGATCGAGTATGGCCGCTTGCAGCGTCGCACAACCGTTTACGGCGTTTCACCGGATTTTCCGCAAGTGTTCCACTTCGATATCGCCAGCGGCAGTTTTTTGCCGCCGGACGATCCCCGCAATCCGCGTGCGGTTGCTGTACTGGGCAGCAAGCTGGCCAGGGAGCTGTTTCTGAAAGAGAGCCCGGTGGGTGCGCGAATCCGCGTCGGTGGCGACCGTTACCGGGTTGTCGGCGTCATGGAGCCTAAGGGTACGATGCTGGGTTTCGATCTGGACGACACGATTTTCCTGCCGGCTGCCCGTGGTCTTGACCTGTTCGGCCGCGAAGGCCTGATGGAAATCGATATTTTGTACGTGGAAAATACGCCGATAGACGAGCTGGTCGCGAGCATCAAGCGGATGTTGATTTCACGTCATGGCGGCGAAGACGTGACCATTACGACACAGCAGCAGATGATGGACACGCTTGGCTCGGTTCTGGGCGTGCTTACCTTTGCAGTCGGAGCATTGGGTGGTATTTCCCTGCTGGTCGGTGGCGTCGGAATATTCAGCATCATGACGATATCGGTCAGCGAGCGGACCAATGAAGTGGGATTGCTCAGGGCGCTGGGAGCCGGCAAGGGACAGATACTCACGCTGTTCCTCGGCGAGGCCATTCTGCTGGCGGCGGCAGGCGGGTTTGCGGGGCTGGTGCTCGGCTGGGGAGGCGCATCGCTGATCAACCAGCTGGTTCCCTCGCTGCCGGTACATACACCGCTATATTTCGTTTTTGTGGCAGAGTCCGCCGCGATTTTGATCGGGCTGGTGGCTGGCGTTGCACCCGCGCGCCGCGCCGCGGCGATGATCCCGGTGGAAGCGCTGCGGACCGAGTGAAACGGCTCCCGGCCATTTTATTTTTTTGACGGGATGATCTGATCGATGGGCAACGGTCGGCTGATTGCATATCCCTGCGCAAAGTCCAGTCTTAATTTTTGCAGTTTCTTGATGACCTTTTCCGACTCCACATGCTCGGCAATCGTTTTCTTCTGCATGGCATGACTGATTTCGTTGATCGACTTGACCATCTGCCAGTCTATTTCATCGTCTCCCATACTGCGGACAAAGACCCCATCGATCTTGACATAGTCAACGGCGAGGTTTTTCAAATAGGCGAAGGAAGATATTCCGTTGCCAAAATTATCGAGCGCAAACTCGCATCCCTGGTCCTTCAGTTTGCTGATGAACCGGTTGGTTGCCGAAAGATTTTCCGTGGCGATGTTTTCGGAAATCTCGAAGCACAATTTCCCGCCGGGGATGCCGCTTTCGCTGATTTGCCTGGATAAAGATTCGGCAAAACCGGCGTCGGCAACCGAATCGGACGACAGGTTTATGAAAAACTTGCTGCTGTCATGCATCAGCAGGTTGTTTTCCGTGAGCCAGGCGAGAGCCTTGATGACAATCCAGCGATCCATGCGGATAGACAGGTTGTAGCGTTCAACGGCCGGGAAGAAAGCGCCAGGCGGGATTTCCCGGCCATCCTCATCCAGCATCCTGACCAGCAACTCATAGTGGAAAAAATCGGCTGCGTCCGCCAGCGGCCTGATCGGCTGCGCGGCAAGGTGAAAGCGGTTTTCCTGCAGCGCCGCCTTGACTCTGGTTACCCAGCCGAGTTCGCCAAGCCTTCGCAAAGCACTGGCATCGTCCTCGACGTAAAGATGGACCCGGTTTCTTCCTGAATCCTTGGCGCGGTAACAGGCTGCATCGGCAGCGCCCATAACCTCGCTGATACGTCTCCGCTCCGGCGAGATGGGCACGATTCCGATGCTGGCGCCGATCGTATGAATCTGACCGCTCCACGAAAAGCGGAGTTCATCGACCATGGTCCTGAGCCCTTCGGCGACGCGGACCGCGTCCTCCTCGCCACAGTCGTGGAGTATCAATGCAAACTCGTCGCCACCCAGTCGACTGAGGGTATCGCCGTGGCGGACCCGGGATTGCAGTTGCTCCGCGACCTGGCGCAACAATTCGTCGCCCGCAACGTGGCCGCAGTTGTCGTTGATCGCCTTGAAACGATCGAGATCCATATAGCAGATAGCGTGCGGCCCTGGCTGAACGTGGATGTTATCCAGCAGGCTTTGCAGGCGGCGCTCGAATTCACGCCGGTTGAACACGCCTGTCAAAGGGTCGTGGCTCGCTTCATAGGAGAGTTGGGCAGACTGCTCGTGGGTTTCGGTAATATCTGTCAGCGTCCCCTCGAAATAAATCAGCCGGCCTTGTGCATCGGTTTCGGCGCGCGAATTCTCGAGTACGACAATCTTGCTGCCATCCTTTTTTCTGAGCACCAACTCCGCGTTGCGTATCTTCCCTTCCTCGTCAATTGCCTTGCGCCAGTTGGTCCGGTCTTCGGGATACATGTAGACATCACGGGTAATATCCAGCGAGAGCAATTCATCTTCGGAGTCATAGCCCAGCATTCTGACCAGCGCCGGGTTGGCTGAAATAAAGCGGCCTTCAGGGCTGGTTTGGAAAACACCGGCGACGACGGATTCGAACAATTCCCGATACTTGCTTTCCGATGCCTGCAGTTGCTTGAGCGTATGCGTTCTCTCCGTCGTATAACGCAAACTGCGGGTAATCAGGTCCTGGGTCGCCGTCTGCCAGTTGATGTATTCGATGGCGCCCTTGGCGACCGTATTCTCGCCAAGCGTCTCTTCCTGGTTGCCGACCAGCGTAATCACCGGGATTTTTGCCGACCAGGATTGGAGCATCATGTATGTTGACAGCCCCTGGCTGTCCGGAAGATTGATATCCAGGAGCACGACCGTCGGATCATGATTCGTCAGGCTGCCAAGCGCCTCGTCCAGCGTACCGCACATTTCAACCCGGTAGCCTTGACCCGCCGGTGTTTCGAGCGCACCAGCCACCAGGTCCTTGACCCTGCGGTTGTCTGTAATCAACAGGACTAGGGACTGTTCTTGTTGCACTACACATTATCCCTTTTCAGATCATGCCGATCGGGTGTACCAGCTTTGAGCATACCGAATTCTCCTGCAAATGCGACCCGATTTCCCCCTGTCAAACGAGGACCCGCATGCATCAGGGGCTGGTACGCCACACTGCATCCGCCGCCGTCGCCCGCAAGGCGCCGGGTTTGCTGCTATGCTTAAATATCTGAGCGCGCAGGACCAAAAACGTGCGAAACGCATTATTGCACGGATTTTATCTGGGCGAGGTGCTGGTCGAACCACTCAAAGGGCGGGTGACAGGCCAGGGCTCCCCGCGACATTTGCCATCAAAGGCATCTGAAGTATTACTGCATCTTGCAAGCCGGCCGGCTGAACTTTATACGCGCCAGGAATTGCTCGACAAAGTCTGGGGCGATGGCCACGGTAGCGATGAAGCGCTGGGTCATGCGATCAGCGAGTTGCGGCACGCGCTGGATGACCATCCGGACGATCCAATA
>JAZFYI010000010.1:0-2020 GCA_036443455.1 Gammaproteobacteria bacterium | reverse complement strand
GGCAATGGCCCGACCGCAGCCTCGGCGCCATCGCCGTTTCTCACGCCGAGGACCGGCGCAACCTGGCCAGGCTCATGCGGATCGACCGTTCGGCGCTTGGGGATACCGACCAGGTTAACTATGACCTGTTCATGCGCCAGGTGCAGGACCGGGTCAAAGCCTACCGGTTCAGGCAATTCCTGCTGCCATTGAATCAGCGTGGCGGTATCCAGACCGCGGATCAACTGGCAGACCGGCTTAATTTCGATGATGCAAAGGCTTATGAAGACTGGATAGCCCGCCTGCAATCCTTCGATGTCTATATGGACCAGACCATCAAGCTGATGCGGCGGGGCATCAAGGAAGGCAGGGTCCACCCGACCGTAATCATGCAGCGAGTACCGGCGCAGATCACGGCCCAGCTCGTTGACGATCCTTACGCCAGCTCGTTTTTCGCACCCTTCAACGATATGCCCGACAGCATATCGGAGCGCCGCCAGGCCAAGTTGAAAGCCCGGGCGCACACGGCGATCGCGCGTGCAGTCCTGCCGGGTTTCAAACGCCTGGCCAAATTCATCGACAAGAGCTACCTGCCCAAGACCCGCGACCAGGTCGGCGCCTATGCACAACCCGATGGCGAGGCCTTCTACCAGTACCGGGTCGAGCACTACACGACCACATCCCTGAGCGCGGATGAGATCCACAAGATTGGCATGAAGGAAGTCGCCAGGATTCGCGGCAAAATGATGGAAATCATCAAGAACTTGAATTTTAGCGGCAGTTTCGATGATTTTCTTAACTTTTTGCGTACAGATCCACAATTTTACTATGACGATCCGGACCAGTTGCTGGCCGGCTATATCGCGATCACCAAGCGTATCGATCCACAATTACCAAAACTGTTCGACCGCTTGCCGATGGCGCCCTACGTGGTCAAACCGATCCCGGCGGCAATCGCACCCGACACCACCACCGCTTATTACTCGCAGCCGGCCGCCGATGGCAGCCGGCCGGGCACTTATTTCGTCAACCTGTACCGCCCGGAAGTTCGGCCGAAGTACGAAATGGAAGTCTTGAGCGTGCACGAAACGGTACCCGGCCATCACCTCCAGATCGCGCTCGCGCAAGAGCTGGGCGAGCTGCCCGCATTCAGGCGTTATGGGGGATTTACCGCTTTCGTCGAGGGCTGGGGGCTGTACAGCGAAAGCCTGGGCGCAGATCTGGGTCTGTACGCGGACCCCTATTCCGAGTTCGGTCAGCTCACCTATGAAATGTGGCGCGCGGTGCGCCTGGTCGTCGATACCGGCATGCATGCGAAGCTGTGGAGCCGGCAGAAAGCAATCGATTTCTTCAAGGCCAATGCGGCGAAAACCGAGTTCGATATCGTCAACGAGATAGATCGCTATATCGTCATGCCCGGCCAGGCCCTGGCCTACAAGATCGGCGAGCTGAAAATCAAGCAACTGCGCCGGCAATGCGAGCAAGCGCTGGGCGAAGGTTTTGACATCAAACGCTTCCACAACGCCGTGCTCAGCCGCGGCGCGGTACCGCTGGATGTGCTGGAAAGGCAGATCGACGCGTGGATGGCCGCGGAAAAAAACCGCCTGGCCGGTACTCATTAAAGCAATAAAAGACAACGCATGAGCATCGATCGTAGAAAATCCATTTGCTGCCGGGTCGGCGGTATAAGCATCGGCGGTGACGCGCCGATCGTGGTCCAGTCCATGACCAATACCGATACCGCCGATATCGACGCGACGGTCAGCCAGGTTCTTGAACTGGCCGAGGCCGGCTCCGAACTGGTGCGGATCACGGTCAACAATATCGAGGCGGCCAAAGCCGTGCCGGTGATTCGCGAGCGCCTGGACCAGCTCGATTGCGCTACCCCGCTGATCGGCGATTTTCACTTCAACGGCCACAAGCTGCTGCGCGAAGTCGGTGCCTGCGGCGATGCGCTCGCCAAGTTTCGCATCAACCCCGGCAACGTGGGCCGCGGCAAAAAGCGCGACCCCCAGTTCACCGAGATGATCGAAGTCGCCTG
>JAZFYI010000009.1:0-4004 GCA_036443455.1 Gammaproteobacteria bacterium | reverse complement strand
GTCTACTGGCGGTCAATATATTGACCGGCCGAGCAAAACATCGCTGAACATGGTCATGCACTCGCTGTCGAAGGAGGTTGCGAAACGCGGAGTCATAGTCGGTCTGCTGGCGCCGGGCCTGGTCGATACGGATTTGACCCGGGAGCTGGACTTCCCAAAGATCTCTCCGGAGGACAGCGTTGCGCTGCTGATCGATCTGATCGAGGAATTTTCGCCCGAACAGTCGGGCACTTTGATTCAACACACCGGCGAAACACTACCCTGGTGAAACGGATCAGTCTCGGCTAAGACAACTCGGCAAAATACCGCGTTCGGCGTACCGGTCGAACCAGAAACGAAAGGAATCTTCGGTGTCCAGGCATTCGCCAAATCCGCTCTGGCGGAGTTTAATCGTGCTGACCAATGCCGAACTTTTTGGGTCCGTGCCATAGCGGAAGCTAATGTCTGCGTGCATGTCCGACTGTCCAATCAGCTGCTCCAGTGTCAGATTGCGCAAGCCGTATTTCTCCACTACACGAGCCCAGCCTCCTGCATTTTCCTGAAACAACTCCTGCAGCGATACCGTATCGTCCGGGCCAGGCTCAACTCCCAATGCGTCGGCAATCGCCGGCCAGACATTTCGCCAAACGAAGACGTCTCCATTGGTGATATTGAAAGTCGCATTGCGGCTTTCGCTTGCAGTGGCGGCCCACTCGAATGCGCGTGCAAGCACGCGTGCATCGGTGGCTTCAAGAATGCTCAACGATTCGCCGGGGAATCCCATCGGCCGATTTTCCTCACGGCATATTGCCGCCAGCACGCCAATAACCGTCATGAAATTCATTGGAGATCCGATGGCGTAGCCAAAAATGATTTGCGGTCGGAATATCGTCCAGCTCCAGGATGAGTTGGCCTGCAGATCGTCGATGTAATCCTCCTGCAGCCAGTAAAAGTTTTCATGTTCAAACCGTGGCCAGCGCTCCTTTGCGGGAATGGCAATTCGGTTACCAACATGTACCCCATAGGCTTTGGTGCCCTGCAGGATCGTGACATGACGGAGATTCTTTGCAGCGGCCGTTAATGGCTCCAGCAGGTTGCGTAACATGGCAAGATTGCCTTGAAGAGAATCTTTCGACGGCCATTGACCGGATGCCGGCGGCCGATCCTGCAACGCGGTATAAACGACGTGCGTGATATCCGACATGCTGCCGAAAGCCTCGCGGCAACGTTTCTCGTCAGTCAGGTCGATTGCTGCGTGCTCGAAGGCTGAGTTGCACTCCGGTTTTCGCCGCGACACCGCAACCGCATCCCAGTCACCCGATGCGGCGAAGTGTTCGAGTGCAGTATGTCCAACAATCCCCGTCGCGCCGACGACCAGCATTTTCTTTTGCACTTCGGCGGCCGGCTTGTCTGATAGCTTCTGGTCGCAGGGGCTATGTGCTGTGTAATCAGTCTATCCGTACCCAGAGCGGCGTTCCCGCGACGAGATTGGTATCGATGGGCCGGAAAAGTCCGACCGTCGAAGTATCCGGCTGGCCGTCACCGGTCGTATCGACTCGTTCCGGAAAAAATCGATCAACCGGGAAAGGGTTGACCATAGCATCCGATTCGCCGGTGATGACCCGAGCCAGACAGACATCGAGATCGCGTCCAAACTCCGTAAAGACGTTCTGCCCGGGTTGGTCAAAGTAGGCATGCGCTAACTGATTTGACAGTGGTCCGGCGCAAAACTGCGCATCTTCGTCTTTGTATGCGTCATCAACTGTCGTCCAACCAGGTCCCCCATCCTTAAGTACCCAGAGCATCTGGCGCGTAGCTGACAGCGTGCAAGTAAAACGCCGCGACGAACGTCTCCGGAGATCCTCTGTCTCGCCACCGAGCGCGTTCACGGTGCCGACGATGTCGATCCTGCCGCTGTTCAGTACCGAGGTAATTGCATACGGTGGCGGGATAGTGATCTGTTCGACCTCTATCGGACCGATGCCATAGTGTGACGCCAGTTCGGCCAGGATCAAACCGAGCGCATCGCCGGGCCTGGAGCCAAAATAGTATGCCGTCGCCCCCGGATCATCAGGGCCTTGGCTGCGACCGACCCTGATTTTTTCCTCATCGAGAATTTGCTTCAGCAACCCGTGGGGCTCTTCCGGATATGGCACAACGTGTGGGCTCGGCAGGCAATCGGCGATATTGATCATGACATCGCCCATACCGGCTTCAACCGCCGCCTGACGCAATTCACCCCGATCCAGCACCCGGACCCAGGCTGCATCAAGCGCATCGACGAGTTGCTGGCGCCCTGAGTCTGAAGGTGGTGCGGTCGGTCCCGAGCAGGATAGCGTCGACATCATCGCTACTGCAGCACCGATGATCAGCAGGCGACTGGTTATTCTTTTCATTGTTTTTCCCGTCTGTTGAAGTTCGCGATAAGAATAGCATGTCGCCACCGTTACGCACGCCAGCGCGAATCCTGTCCGCAATGCAACCAGTCCATATTTTTCAGCTACTTAGCTGTCAGCCTTGGTCGACTGCTAAGTTGCCGCGGCCAGTCAGCGGCGGTGGCCACCCTCGTTATGGCGCGTGAACCTGATCCACTCTATTGTGCCCTGCGCAACCGCGTGGCTTAAACGCATATCCCATCGTTGATTTCCTTTCATCAAACGCTGGCAACACCTTAATGGCAAGTTTCAAACCTGACCCCGCCGGAACCAAATTTGGACCGCTGTGGTTCATGCCCGGTATCCGTGGCATCGACGCCGGCGCCTTGCTGCTCATGGTGATCACGAATATCTCAATGATCACGCTGTTCATGTTTGTACAACCGTATTTGCTGACCGAAATCCTGCACATTCCACAGGAGCGTCAGGGCGCACTTACCGGCAATCTCGCATCGGTGCAGGAAATCGTGCTCTTGCTGCTAATGGGCTTTATCGGCGCCATGGCGGACTCGGCTGGCCGGCGAAAGCTCGCGGCGATTGGGTTTGCCGCAATTGCGGCAGGATTTTTCCTATACCCTCTCGCAATTTCCGAAGGCCAACTGTACCTGTACAGATTAATCTTCGGCCTGGGTGTTGCGATCGTTCCAGTCGTAACGACCGCATCCGTCGTGTCCTATATCCAGGACGTGTCCCGAGGCAAGTGGAGCAGTGTCGTCAGCATCTGCAATTCTGTCGGCATCATCTTCGTAGCTATCGTGCTGTCGAAGATGCCGCTATGGCTGGTCAACGAGGGTGTGGATGCCGGCCTGGCTGGGCGCTATACCTACTGGACAGGTGCAACGATCTGTCTGCTGGTGGTTCCGTTCGCTTACTTCCGTCTGCGGGATTCGGGATTCAAGGCGCTGGTAATTGGCGAAAATATTCTGCAGCGGGTGCTGAAAGGACTGCGAGTTGCCCGCAACAATCCCCGCATTCCTCTCGCGTATACCGCCGGAATCATCGGCCGCGGCGACCTGGTCGTTATCAGCAGTTTTCTGTCGTTGTGGATAGTTCAGGCCGGGGAACCCGCCGGCATCACTACCGGACAAGGTCTGGCGCGGGCGGGTATGGTTTTTGCGGCGATCCAGACCTCGGCTTTACTGTGGGCGCCGATCATCGGCATCATCGTCGATCGGGTGCACCGCGTGACCGCGCTGGCTCTTGCGATGGGAATTGCCGCCTGCGGTTATTTGATGATGGGCCAGGTCGCCGATCCTTATAACAATTCCATTTTCATCGTCGCTATCGTTGTTGGCATTGGCGAAAACAGCGTCCTGATTGCTGCGCTGGCGCTGCTGGGCCAGGAGGCCCCAAAGCGTATGCACGGCACCATTGTCGGCATGTTCCTGCTGATGGGCAGCCTGGGTGTGATCCTGGCGAGCTGGGTTGGTGGCCAATTGTTCGATCACTGGTCGAAAACCGGGCCGTTCACCTTGATGGGCGCACTGAACGCACTCGCGCTGATTTGGGCTATTGTCGTTCGCTTGCGCACACCGCAGGCGGTTTTCCGCGACGATCTCCCCGATTCATCGGATTCCTAATCCGATTCAG
>JAZFYI010000008.1:0-2743 GCA_036443455.1 Gammaproteobacteria bacterium | reverse complement strand
ATCCGCCGAGAACTTCCAGATACCACCACCGCGGAACAGGTGCGGGCAGGGATTCTGTCCCTTCGAGCCCGCCGAGCGGGCGCGCTTCTGGCAGGCGTTCGATGGCGCCCCCGAGTTCACAAACAGCTTTCCATCGGCGCTGATCGCCAGCGACTTCGCCGCGTGTGAGCCTTGCTTCGGAAACCCGGATGCAACCACTTCCATTTCACCGGACGGCACCAGCTCGCCGCCGGTAAATTTCATTCGGTAGACCGTGTCATCCGATGAGAAGAAAAGATAATCCTTGTAAATGGCAGCGCCGGTACCACCCGCATGACCGAAGGCTGCCCGGCGGTCGGCGACGCCATCGCCATCATCGTCGCGCAATCCGATGACGCCTTCGCCATCGTTCGCACGTCGCAAGCTAACGTAAACGTCGCCGTTTTCCCGAACCACGAGGTGGCGCGCCCCTCCAAGGCCGTTTGCGAAAACGGTGGCCGTGAACCCCGGCGGCATTTCGAGTTGCACCGGATCGGCGGCATGCGCTTGTGCCGCGACAAGCAAGCCAGCGCTCAGTAAAGCTTTCTGCAAAAAATCCATGTCCAGTCTCCAGCCCGCGGAATTAAAGAACAGATTCTAACAACAAAAAAGAACTTTGCTTTGGCAGGTGCGGTCTATAATGGCCAGCATGAATTATCGGCTGACTATTATGCTTCGGGCAACAAGCATCCGGCGTGGAACGCTACTCGCAATCTTGCTGTTTTGCTCGCCGATTTTGCTGGCACACACGACCGTGCTGGTCAAAAACCAGCTTTTTTGCGATGAGGAAAAACAGCTCTGCATACAGGGCTGGATTGCCTATGAAAATCACTTCAATACCATTCGCGTCGATGCCCGGCTGGCGGAACGCAGCGTGCCGGGCACGATCAGTCTGCGTTTTTCGGGAACGACACGAGCCGGCGAGGCTGTTTCGGCGAGGCTGGAATTCCGGATCGATGGCCGTTACCACGAAATCATCCAGGCCTCGATCGTACCCGACGCTCCATCGCGCACCCGCTGGACCATGACCGTCTTTTACTTCACGGCGGATAAATCATGAACCGCATCAAATCGATTTTCGTCATGGCTTTTTTCACGCTGTTGATGGTGGTCTCGATCCAGGCTGTCAGCCATCTTGCTGCCGGCTTTAGCCTGGGCTGGCTGGGCGCCCTCCTCGCATCCGCGCCAATGCTGCTGGTGCTGGGTCTGGTGATGCTGGGCAGGAAATTGCCGGTCGACCAGTCCCGCCTGACCGTGGTTGCCCTGACCATGGCATCCGGTGGATTGCTCGCCGCGTTTGACTGGCTTTTCCGAGCCGGTTCGACCGTTGCCGCCGGCATGGCCGGTCTGTGCCTGGCAGCGTACGCAATCTACCAAACCTGGTACAGCCGTCTCGATCGCTCGGCAACGAGAATCGAAAAAGGGCAGCCCCTGCCGGAATTTTCGGCGCTGAACCTGGATGAAAAGCCGGTATACAGCCGCGACTTGCTCGGCAAACCTGCGTTGTTGATGTTTTATCGCGGCAACTGGTGCCCGTTCTGCGTAGTCCAGGTCAAAGAGCTCGCCAAAGCTTATCGTGAGCTGGGTGACCGCGCCCGCATCGTGCTGATCAGTCCACAGCCTGCCCACAAGACCCGCGAGCTCGCTGCCCGGTTCGAAGTACGCTTCGATTATTGGGTGGACCCGGACAACCAGGTCGCCACCGTACTGGGAATCAACCAGGATCAGGGTTTACCTGCCGGTATGCAGGTGCTCGGTTACGAGAGCGATACCGTGTTACCAACCTGCATCGTGCTGGCCGCGGATGGCACGGTCCTGGATGTCGACGAGACCGAAAACTACCGCGATCGTCCCGAACCCGACTTCCTGGCCAGGGTGCTGGAGCAGCACGGGCTCTGAGCAACGTCACGGCCAGCGGGCTGATTCACCTGGTCCTGCATGCCGCCATACCCGGCGGGATCGCCTGGTTGTTTTTCCGGAAATACTGGTTAAAGGCCTGGCTGATCATGCTGGCCACGATGCTGATCGATCTGGATCATTTGCTGGCGTCCCCGGTCTACGATCCGGCCCGTTGCAGCATCGGCTTTCACCCGCTGCACCAATGGCCGGCGATTTCAATCTACGCGCTGATGAGTATGGTCCGATCGCTCCGGCTGATCGCGATCGGCCTGCTGATCCACATGCTGCTGGATGGCCTGGACTGCCTGGTATGACCGAAATGGGCAACAAATAGCCTGCCCCGGGAGCCTGTCGGACTTAGGTGTTCGTAGCGAGGCGTGTCGGAAATCGGTCCATTTTTTCGATCGTTTGAGGCGAATAGTGGATCTATTTAACGAAAAGGATCGGGAATATGGGCCGATTTCCCGTCGCCGTAGTAGAACAATCCGCAGTCCGACAGGCTCCTTGCGTTGGGCGGTGAGGCGGCGCTCTGCTAAGCTTGCGCTGTCGTGGTTTTGGGCCAGCCGATGCAAGACTTTTTCAAGGAATTGATGCGTCGCAATGTAACGCGGGTCGCACTGGTTTATATCATCGTCGCCTGGGTCACGATGCAGGTCGTGGACGTGATGTTTCCCGCGCTCCACGTGCCGGACTGGGCCATCTCCATCACCGCGGCGCTGATCATCATCGGTTTCCCGTTCGCCCTGATCTTCGCCTGGGCGTTCGAAATAACGCCCGAGGGCATCAAGCGAGAAAAGGACGTCGATCGAAGTCAGTCGATTACGAC
>JAZFYI010000007.1:0-16721 GCA_036443455.1 Gammaproteobacteria bacterium | reverse complement strand
GCGAGCAAGACATCGAACAGCTCTCGGAGTCCGTTTGCAACAACTGGGGCGGCCTGGATGTGTTGGTAAATAATGCCGGCATCGCGATAGCCGGTCGCACCGATGAAACCTCGATGGAGGAATGGCGGCGAATTTTTGAGGTGAATTTCTTTGGTGTGCTGAGGACGACGCAAGCCATGCTCCCCCTGATTGCGCAGGGCGGACATATCGTCAACGTCGCATCATTCGCCGGTATCGCTGCGGCACCCGGCCTGGTCGCATATAACACGACGAAGGCAGCGGTTATTTCTTTTTCCGAGAGCCTGCGGGCTGAACTGGTGGATAGAGAAATTGGGGTCAGCGTTACTTGCCCGGCGTTTTTCAAGACCCGGCTGATGGAAACATCCGGTGCGCCCCACGATAAGACTCGTGCAATGGTTGAGCGAGTCATGGAGCGCAGCAAGATCACCGCCGATGACGTTGCGGAGCAGGTGTTTGCCTCTGTCAGGACCCGGCAGTTCATGCTGATTCCCCATGCGGATGCTCGCTGGTATTGGCGGTGGAAGAGATTTTTCCCGGAATTGTATTTCAGGGGATTGCAAAGAATGGCCCGGCGCACGAGTCGCGCGGGGAAACACGACCAGCTAAGGCAGGGTCGGGATGTCGGGTAAAGCGTTAGTTGTAGACGATTCGACCTCGGCGCGGGCCGTTCTGGCGCAGCAGCTAAGAGATCAACAAATCGAAGTCGATGCAGTCGATTCGGGCGAGGCGGCGCTTCAGTACCTGGAACGGCAACACCCCGATGTGATTTTTATGGATCACCTTTTGCCCGGCATGGACGGCTTCGAGGCCCTGCGGGCAATAAAAGAGAATCCCGAGACTTGCAACATTCCGGTGCTGATGTACACATCGAAGCGCGGCGAAGTCTATTTGAACCAGGTTCGCGAACTGGGCGCGGCCGGCGTTTTGCCAAAAGGAAACAAGCCGATTCAAGTGTCCAAGGTATTGCGTTCCCTGCGGCTCGCGTCACCCGACGGCGGCGCAAGCAGTCGGGATAACGGCGATGCGGAGGCTGGTGACGGCTCGGGAAATCCTGACCTGGTTTTGCAGGACATGTACGCGGGACTCCGCCGTCTGAAAGCCAGGCTGGACGAATCGCAGGACCTGGATGCAGGGCATGATGATTTTATGATCGACCGGCCGCGCGGGCAGGACAGGTGGCGGTGGGCGGTTGCTGCGCTGGCCATAATCTGCGTCGGTCTCGCCTACCAGTACTCGAAATCGCAGGACCTGGTGGCGCTGCTGAAATCGCAGGCGCAAGTACAGGAACGGGCGATGGGGAATCTGCGCGATGGCATGGCGCGTGACTTGGCACGGCTTAGCCGTGCGCTGAGCGGCGGCGAAGTTGAACCACTGGCCGCTGCTGCGATTGTGGATCTTGAGGCGCTGGAATGGGCTTTAAACCTTGACCAGTGGGTCGAACCGGGTGACCGCCCGCTGGGAGACATCAGGCTGGCTACCGTCGATGGTTTGCTGCGACGGTTGGACAAGCTTGGATTTGAAGGTGTTGTTACGCTGAATGTCCACAGTGGTGTATTTTGCCAGAATCGCATGCTTGGCCGGTGGGTGATTGCCGGAGCGGGCCAGATCGTCAGCCAGTGTGGCCACCTGGGCACGATGCGGGCGGATGAGCAGTCAGCGGCGTTTTCCAGGTTTCTCAGTTCCAGCCCGATACTTGTCGATGGCCGAATTCGACTGGAAATAATCGCGCATGGCGACAGCAGTCCGCTGATGGCTTACCCGGTCGATGCCGCGTCCATAAGCGCCAATACCTGGAACGGCATCGCGGCGCTCAACAACCGGGTCGAGACCAGGCTGATGCAAAGCAACCAGGTTCAGCAATAAGCAAACGCCGGAGAAGAATATGAACAACACGCAGTGGATGATATACGGGGCGAACGGCTATACCGGCGAGTTGATTGCCCGCGAGGCAGCCAAACGGGGGAGCGAGCCGGTGCTGGCCGGCAGATCGGCCGCGAAAATCGAGCCACTGGCCGACGAATTGGGGCTGGAAAGCCGAATTTTTTCGCTGAGCGATCCGCAGGCGGCCGGGCAGGCCCTGTCCGGAATCGAACTGCTGGTGCATTGTGCCGGGCCATTTTCCGCGACTGCAAAACCGATGCTGGAAGCATGCCTGGCCAACCGAACCCACTACCTGGATATCACCGGTGAAATTGATGTGTTCGACTATGCGCACAGTTTGCATCAACGTGCGGTCGATGCTGGCATCGTTGTGTGTCCCGGCGCCGGGTTCGATGTCGTCCCCACCGATTGCCTGGCCGCCGCACTCAGCGAATCGTTACCCGATGCGACCCATTTGTCGCTGGGATTCGATTCCCAGTCGGGCATGAGCCAGGGAACCGCCAAGACTTCCATCGAAGGCCTGGCCAAGGGCGGGCGAATCAGGAAGGACGGCAAACTGCTGACCGTCGGCCTGGGTCATGAAAGCCGGCAGATAGATTTTGGCGATGGTGAGAAATGCGCGATGACCATACCCTGGGGAGACGTCGCGACGGCGAACTACTCCACCGGCATACCCAATATAAAGGTGTTTGTGCCTGTCTCCCCCCGGCTGCTAAAAAGACTGAGGATGTTAAACAAAGTGCGGTTTCTTTTGGGGCTCGGTTTAGTGCAAAACTTTCTGAAAAAAAAGGTGGAGAAAGGTCAGCGCGGTCCAAGCGGCGAGCAACGCGATAAATTACCCACTTTCGTCTGGGGAGAAGTCAGGAACGCAACCGTAGAGCGCAGGACCGGCAGGATAAAAACGGCCAACGGTTATGCACTGACGGTTACCGCCGCGCTTGCCCTGGTCGATGTGGTGCTGGATGGCAATTTTCCGGGGGGTTACTTCACGCCATCGTTGCTGGCGGGCAAAACCCTGGTGGAGACTTTGCCGGGATCCGGCAACATAGAAATCACTTGATGTCGGGCGTAGCGGACCGATCACCGTTCGCGTCGAATTCCAGGCGCGATTGAACACAGGTTGGCAAAAATTATGACAGAATTCCGGCCGGCGAAATTTTTGCGAAATGGTCATGCGCAATCGATACTCGGCGGCTTGAATATTCGTCAGCCGGTGGTTCGGATTCGTGGCCGCAACATGCTGCAGGCATCGCGGTCCATGTTGCTGGACTGTGGCGATGGCGTCACCTGGCATGGTTATTACTCACCTCACCTGGAGGCGAAAAACGGTCCGCGAAGGTTGGCGATCCTGATTCATGGCTGGGAGGGAAGTGCCAATTCCCTGTACCTGATATCCGCAGCAGACTATTTGTACAGGCAGGGCTACGAGGTTTTTCGCCTCAACATGCGCGATCACGGGCCGACTCATCACTTGAATGTAGAACTGTTTCACTCCGGCCGGATCACCGAGGCGGTCGGTGCGGTATCAAGATTGCAAAGCGTGTTTCCCGACCACGGGCTTTATCTTGCCGGATTTTCGCTCGGGGGTAATTTTTGCCTGAGGATCGCCGCAAGAGCGCCGGCCGCAAATATCGATCTGAAAAAAGTGGTCGCGGTCAGTCCGGTTCTTGAACCGCGCCACACGCTGGAAGCGCTCGACAAGGGTTTTTTCGGTTACCGGAGATATTTCATCACCAAATGGCGCCGCTCGCTGAATATCAAGCAAAAACTGTTTCCGGATGTTTACGATTTCTCGGTCATACCCAGGACGGATGGCCTGATGGATATGACTGAAAGGTTTATCGACGCCTACGCACCCTATCCGGATTTGCAAACCTACCTGTCCGATTATGCGATCACCGGCGACAAGCTTGAGGGTCTGGCGGTCCCATCGACCCTGGTCCTGGCAAAAGATGATCCGATGATTCCGATTGTCGATCTCGATCGGGTAGCCAGGAGCGAAGCGTTGGACATCGTAGTCACCGAATTCGGCGGCCATTGCGGTTTTCTCGAGCGCCTCGACGGAAGCAGCTGGATCGATGGGCGGATCCATAGCGGATTTGCGGAAGTTACTTGAAGATTGTTGGTCTCGTTGCCCGGATTGCGCTGCTGGCGGTTTTTGTCGGCACCGGCGGCAACCGTGTTTTTGGCACACAGCAGCAGGTTATGGAGTTCGTTGTCTATGGTTATCCTGACTGGCTGCGCGTAGTGACCGGTACAATCCAGGTTATTGGCGTCTTGTTGCTGTGGTTTCGCGAAACTCGCATGATCGGCGCCGTTCTTGTTTTCCTGGTTATCATCGGCGCTGCGTTGACCTACTGGCGCTATGACGACGCGTTGGCGCTGTTGTACCCGGCCGGTTGGCTGGTGTTGCTAATGCTTGCGGTCTGGCCTTGCGGGAAAAGCGATGACGTCGCCCGGCCAGACGCGTGAGATAATGCGTTTCGGTCGCCCGGTTAATCCGATGACAATTCCCGGACCAACTGGTATAGAAATTCCTGTCCTTCGTAAAAAGACTGAATAAGAATTCTTTCGTCCATGCCGTGGGCCCTGCTGTCATTGAGGTCGAAGAATATGCCCGATACGCCATAGGTTGGAATGCCGGCGTTTCGCAAATACAGGCCATCGGTGGCGCCGGCGGCCATAATGGGCGTAACGACAATGCCGGGCCACATCCGGCCCGAAATATTTTCGACGCTTGCAAAAATTTCCGGCAACAGCGGAGAGGGGTTACTGGCAACGGCGTCCCGGATCGAGGTCATCTGGATCTCTTCGTTGGCGATCAAATCGACCAGCTTTGCCCGTACCGTTTCGGGAGATTCGCCGGGCAGGATCCGGCAGTTGATCACGGCGCTCGCCAGTTGGGGCAAGGCGTTTTCAGCATGGCCGCCGGATAGCCCGGTGGCGACACAGGTCGTACGCATCATCGCATTGAACGACGGATCTTTTGCCAGGCGTGCCGTGGCATCCAAGTCCGGCGGTGACCGGGAAATCGCAAGCATATCGGCTGCGATTGCCGCGGGTTGCGTCGGCGCCATTTTCTCAAAAAACGTTTTTGTTTCTACACTCAGGCTGACCGGAAACTCGTAAGCTGAAATATTGAGCAGAACCTGCGCCAAGGTGTAGATGGCATTTTCGGGGACCGGCCTGGAGCTGTGCCCGCCACGGTTGGTGACATCGATTCTGAAGCTTTGATAAACTTTTTCGCTGACCTGAATGGAGTTAAAAACCTTTTTTCCATCGATGGTAGCGCCCCTGCCGCCCTCGTTGAGTACGTATTCCGCCTCGATCAGTTCGCGGTGGTTCCTGAGCAGCCAGTCGACGCCATTGTTATCGCCGCCTTCTTCATCGGCTGTCAGCGCGACGATGATGTCCCGGTTTGACGCATAGCCCTCTTTTTTCATGCGTACCAGGTTGGCGATCCAGATCGCCGCCTGTGCCTTGTCGTCGGCCGCGCCACGGCCATAGAAATAGCCGTCTCGTTCGAGAAACACAAAGGGATCGACCGACCAGTCGGCTTTTTTGGCCTCGACCACATCGAGATGTGCAAGCAGCAGTATCGGTTCCCGGGAGCCGGCGCCGCGCAGGCGGACGACCAGGTTTCCCCGATTCTGGACTTCTCCCAAGACGCGTACATCTTCGGCGGCGAAACCGGCGGATAGCAGGCGGTCCGCCATTGCATTGGCAGCCACACTCGTGTCGCCCGTCGAGTGAGTGGTATCGATTTCGATCAGCTGCCGGAACAGGTCACGGGCCAGCAACTGATATTCATCAAGATCGCCTGGGGCGAAGCTTTTTTCAGGCTGGTCCGGCCTGTTCGCAACGAGTACGGCGATCGCCGAGACGGCAACGATGGCGGTTAGCAGCAGGCCGATCTGTCGTTTCATAATAGTTTTACCCTAACGCCCCGATTTTTCCTGGCGCCGACCTTGTACGCGACACCTGTAGCCCAGTTTATCCTGCGTCAGGATTCATGTCCTTGAGGCCAAGAATAATTGCCGCAATAATCAGCAGAGTTCCCGATGTCCGGTTCAGGTAGGCCGCGGACCGGTTCCTGAAAAAACCGGAGATCACCCTCGCAAAGCCACCGTAAAACAACAAAAAACAGCCGTCCAGAAACAGGTATGTTGCGCTCAGTATCACGAATTGCCTGGCCATCGGTTGCGTCGGGATCAGAAATTGCGGGAAAAGGGCGGCGAAGAATATGATCGCTTTCGGATTGGTCGCTGAAGTAAGAAACCCTTGCCAGTACAGCGCCTGGCTGGAGCGTCCCGCGCCGGAAGACTGGTCCTGATTCAGCATCGGTCCGGATTTTAGAAACAGGCGGATACCCAGGTAAACAAGGTAGGCGACGCCGCCCCACTTCACATAGATAAAAAACGAGCGGGAAGACTGAATCACCGTGACCAGCCCGGCGGCGGCAACCCCCATCTGCAACATATTGGCGGACAGGTCTCCTGCCAATGTTGCCAGGGACCTCTGGTAACCGTGCGTCAAACTGTTCGACAGCATCAGAATATGGCTGGGTCCCGGCGTGCTCATCAGGATCAATATGGTCGTTACATACGCGACCCACCATTGCAGCTGCATTTTGCGGTTGGCGATCCTAGTCCGATTCAGAGCGTTTTTCGCTGAACGCGATGGGTTCGCTGCGGCCGCTCACATTAACGCCGCCTTCGATAATCGCGCCCTCGGCGATGGCGATCGACGCGCCGGTCAGACTACCGGTAACCCTGGCGCCGGCGGCGACTTCGAGTTGACCCGAAGCCTGCACCTCTCCATGCACCTGACCGGCAATCACCACATTTTCAGCCCTGATGGTTCCGTTCCAGCGCCCATCGACGGCTATGGTCAGTGAGCCTTCGATCTCGCAGTCGCCTTCGACTTCCCCGCAAACGACAAAATGGCCGCGGCCGCTAAACTGGCCGACAAAGCGTGTTCCTTCGCCCAGCAAAGTGGTGGAATCGGCTGCGCTATCCATAAAGCGACGAAATTTACCGGCCATCGTCATACTCCCTGTGTTTGTCGTTCGATCCTGATTTTGGGGTTGGCGCCCCGTTGACTCATCGTGGCATTGTGCGCACATTAAGATGCGGAATCCAGTCTCGGCTTCCGCAGCGGAACGAGGAGACACCATGAGCTATGTCACTCACCTGCGTTGCCTGGGATGTGGCAAAGAATATCCCGCCGACCAGGTCATGAACCTGTGTCCGGAAGACAATCGCCCGGTGCAGATATGCTTCGATCTGGAGGCGCTTGCAAGAAAAGAATCCAGCGATATTGCTTATCGTCCGGAGCTGAAAAACATGTGGCGTTTTGGCCGTCTGCTGGCGCTGGATCCGGGTGATGCGCAAGACGCGAGCAATATTTTCTCGCTAGGCGAAGGATACACGCCGATTTATCGGTGGGCGGATTACCCTCTCGCGAAAAAGGCTGGCTTTGAGTTGTGGCTCAAGGACGAGGGGCGCCCGGCACCGGGTTTTGGCGCAAACCCGACGGGTAGTTTCAAGGACCGGGGGATGGCCATGGTGGTTTCCATGGCGCGAAAGTCCGGGCTGCAAAAGCTTGCGGTTCCTACCCAGGGCAACGCCGGCGACTCGCTGGCGGAATACGCGGCGCAGGCCGGCTTGTCTGCCGCGATCGCGATGCCCGATAACACGCCGATGCCGATTATGGGCAAGGTTTCGGCATACAGCCAGCTCTACCCGGGGATCAGTCTCGACGTGGTCAAGGGCACCATACGCGAGGCCGGTCAGCTGATTAAGGAGAAATATCTTCCCCAGGGATATTTTTCGGTTGCGACTTTCCACGAGCCCGGCTGGCGTATCGATGGCAAGAAAACCCTGGGTCTGGAACTGGCCGAGCCCGCCATACCGTTTAACGATGGCGCCTGGCGAATGCCCGATGTCATTGTCTATCCAACGGGTGGTGGTACCGGGATACTGGGGATGTGGAAAGCGTTCAATGAGTTGCGGGCGCTGGGCCTGACCGACGGCCCAATGCCGCGCATGATCGCCGTGCAGAGCGAAGCCACGGCTCCGCTGGTCCGGGCATTCGAAGCAGGCCTGTCAGACACCCAAGCGGTAGAGGCGGGGGATACGATCGCCTACGGGCTCAATGTGCCGGGTGGGGTTGGCCATTTTGAGGTTCTGCGCATACTGCGGGAAAGTCAGGGTATGGCGCTCGCGGTACCGGAGGCGGAAATCGGCGCAACCCTGGGCCGGGTTTACAGGAAGACCGGCTGGTGGATAAGCCCGGAAGGCGCAGCCTGTGTCGTGGCGCTTTCGAGGCTCGTGAATGAGCGGCATATCCACCACGGTGACCGCGTGGTCATCATCAACACCGGATCCTGGGAAAAATATCTGCCCGATATCCGCCATTTGCTATAGCCCGCATCTTTCGACAAGGCGGCCCGGTCGTTTTTTGGATGCAAGGTCCGGCATGGGCGATAGCAGCGACGGGGTTTTGGGAAATTGCTACCTGCAAGTGACGTTGACCGCGCCTGCGCAGAACTCGATTGTCAGACTGTGACAAAAATAGTCACCCGGGCGCCCGATCGGAAATCACATAAGCTGTTGTTATTTAACATAAAAGCATTCTTGGCACGATGATTGCACATAATCTGGCAGGTTTAGAGACAGATGCTGGAGATCGTAATGGGTGCCGAGGTCATAGGATTACTGTTACCAGACCCGGATGTCGATTCATCGGACGATGATTTCACCTCGACGGCGACGCTGCTTATCAGGCGGTCAAATGGCCGCATCGAGCTCCGGGAAGTGGAATCGGATGTAGCCTACTTGAAACGATGGCCTACCACGGGCTGTTTCAGGAAAGGAAGGCCAATCACCGATCCTGAGACCGGTAAAGTGCTGGGATACGAAATGGAACAAGTGGCTTTCGGCTAAGTCCGGAAGCGGTTTCTGAACATTGTTTTTCGCTCTGGCGCCGCGGTCAGCTTCCCCCACCGCGGCGCCTTTTTTTGTCCTCATTCCGCTGGTCCGCCGTTAGTCTTGTTAGCCAAGACCAACCAGGGTCAGCCCGGCCAGGGTCAGGGTTGCACCGGTCCAAACCAGCAACGCCTGTTTTTCCTGCCGTATGGAAAGTTCCGAGGATACCTGCGCCGCTGCCAGGGCATGCAACAGGAAACTCGCGGCGAGCAAATCGGTATTTCCAATGGACGTGAATGCAACGATGGCGATAACCAGAGCCAACCGAAGCAAAGCCTTGCGTCCGCTGCCTGCCAGCAAGGCGCCATAAATCCACACCAGCGCACCGGTAAACGAAATAGCCGACAAGAGCTGCGTTTGCTCGGAAAGCGCCCAATTTGCCAGCAATGAAGCGATTACCGCGGTGACGATGCTGCCGGCAAGCACAGCCCAGATTTCCAGGGCGCCGGGGCATAAACGGCTTGCCGATGTCTTGATGGCGGAAATCCAATCGCCGAATCCGTTCAATTTTTCTATGTGTGTGTTATACATCTTGGTTCTCCCAACAATACTTACTAGTAGGTAAGTTAAAAAGTCAAAAAAAATCAAAGCCCGAGATCGCTACGGATCTGGTCGATAACCTGGTCCACAACCTGCGGCCCCATGAGCCTGGCCAACTGCCCTGCGCCTTGTAGGGTGGCCTTTACCGACAACGCTTTTTGCTCGGCCGCGCAGTTAAACTGGAATTCTCCCTGTTCCCGCCCAAGCTCCATCACCCGGGTCAGGTAAGCGAGAAGATCGTGACTCAGCATCGTGGCTTGCGCCCGGACTTCGTCGGGCAGCGTATCCATCGCTACCGCAACGTTTGTGAGTGGACACATACAGCGTGCATCCAGAATTTCATGGCGAATAAACGCCAGGTAGGCTTCCAGTTGAGATTTGGCCGAACCGCCGTGCTTCATGAAATCCCCGGTCTCCGACTTGAGCAGGTCGCGGTAGCGTGTAATGACGGCGCTGCAAAGATCGGATTTGGTGGGAAAATGATAGTGGATCGCCGCGTTCCTGATTCCCATCGGGGCGGAAATGTCCTTGAAACTAAAGCCGTTATAGCCCCTGCCCTGGAAAAGCATGGTTGCTCTTTTGAGTATATGTTCACGGGTTGAAGTTCGGGGTATAGACATTTTTTGCTCCAAAGTTACTTACTTATAAGTAAGTTTGGAGCTCATGTCAAGTCTTTTTGTCAAAAAGGCTTTTAGGTCGGGTGATTCCGGGGCTTGACCAGTATGCCGGGCTAAATATCCAGCTTGGTGGGGAAAATGCTGTTGAGCCGATGAAATGTGCCGGTCATTTCGTCGAGGTTGACATGCGGCCCGCTGGCTCTTTGATGGTCTTCCGCCAGCCCGAGGTAAGTGTTCCAGCGTTTCAGCCATCCCGGTATCTGGTCGCCGGGCATGGGCCGGGCGATGAAGAATCCCTGCGCTTCGTCGCAGCCCATCGCCGACATCATCTCCCACTGCTCCTGTTTTTCTATGCCTTCGGCCACGACATACATGCCCATTTCATGGCCGAGTTCGACACACATGGCGATGAATTGCCTGGTGTCTTCATCGATGGTTGCGCTGTGGATATGGCTCTTGTCCAGTTTCATCTCGCTGTATGGCATTCCTTGCAGCTTGGAAAAGTTGGAATGACCGGTGCCTACGTCGTCCAGCGCCAGGCCAAATCCCTTGGCACTCAAGTCGTTCAGAATATCAAGCGCCGTCTCGGTGTCCCTGCTTTGCCAGGTCTCGGTGACTTCCAGCACAATCTTATCCGTTGGCACATTGAACACGCTGCTAACGTCATGGATCTGTTCGGGCAGATTCGGAACTTCCAGCGAGGCGCCTGAAATATTTATCGACATGCGCAAGTCCAGCCCCAGCTCCCGCCATTGGGCGCTTTGCCTGAGGGCAGTTTCCAGCACGATATCGGTGATCCCGTGTATATGCTTGCCTTGCTCGGCCAGGGGAATAAAGGCGTCCGGCATCAACATGCCAAGGACCGGGTGATTCCAGCGAACCAGTGCTTCCACCGAGACGAATTCCAGCGTTCGGGTATCGATTTTCGGCTGGTAATGCATGATGAACTGATTTTCGCGGACACCGGTCGCCAGGTCGGAATCGGATATCGACGCTGCAGCGGTACGGTTATTGCCGGTTATTTGTTGTCTGTCATTTACGGACACAGCTAGGCCTGTTTGCCACAAATCCCACTCAGTGTAGTGTTACTCCATTATTTTCAATGTGTTGCGGTTCACAGTCTGGGAGCCTGTCAGCTCAGGAGTTCGCCGCCACAGTAGACCCATCCCAAGTCCGGCAAGCTCCAGGGGCTGACCTCCTTTCTCCAGCGCCGGATTTGTCGCTACCGGGCAATCGATACTAGGGATACAATGGATCGAAGGAGGTACAGGGGGGTTATGGAAAATAGAATCAGCAATTTCGCAGAATTTTACCCGTTTTATCTCGGTCAGCACAGCAACAGGATCTGCAGGCGCCTGCATTTTGTCGGCACCAGCCTGGTCCTGATAATTCTTGCCTACGCTTTGCTCGAAGGCCCTCTCGCGCTGCTGTGGCTGATGCCGGTTTTTGGCTATGGCTTTGCCTGGGTCGGGCATTTCGTGTTCGAGAAAAACCGGCCGGCGACCTTTCGATATCCGCTGTACAGCCTGATCGGGGATTTTGTCATGTACAAGGACATACTCACCGGACGCATTCCGTTTTGACCAGTATTTTGTTGGTGTCAGTACTGCCGGAGGGCGTCATTTGAGCCAGCTGGCGGAAGCGCGCCTGCAACGCCTGGCGGACACCGGGCTGGCGGCGGTACTGCAACGTTGCCGCAAGGGCGTCGAGAAAGAGGCGCTGCGAGTGACCCGGGATTGCGCCCTGGCCACCACGCGCCATCCACCGGTGCTGGGTTCGGCGCTTACCAACCGGTATATAACGACTGACTTCTCCGAGGCGCTGCTGGAGTTCGTAACGCCAGCTTTTACCTCGACCTGGGAGACACTGCAGTTTCTGTGCGATATCCATCAGTTTGTGTATCAGCAACTCGACGATGAGCTGCTGTGGGCGGCCAGCATGCCCTGCCTGATCGAAGCTGACGAGGCTATCCCGGTAGCGCGTTACGGTGATTCAAACGTCGGCAAAATGAAGACCGTTTATCGGCTCGGTCTTGGCCACCGTTATGGCCGGATGATGCAGACAATTTCCGGCGTGCATTTCAACTTTTCCCTGCCGGAGGAATTCTGGGATCACTACCAGGCACTGGAAAAAGACACCGGCGGAAGCCAGGAATTTCGTTCGGCCTCTTATTTTGGATTATTGAGAAATGTCAGGCGCATGGGCTGGCTGGTGCTTTTCCTGTTCGGCAACTCACCGGCAATCTGCAGGTGTTTTGCAGACGGCACAAAGCCGGGCCTCGAAGAATTCGACAAGGGCACATTTTTTATGCCTTATGCCACTTCGTTGAGGATGAGCGACCTGGGCTACAAAAACACCGCCCAGGCCGCGCTGGATATTTCGCTGAATAATATCGACGCCTACGTGGAGACATTGCTAAAGGCAGTTAGCACGCCCAACCGCGATTTTCGGAAAATCGGTATCAAGGCCGATGGCGAATACAGGCAGATCAGCGCAAATATCCTGCAGGTGGAAAACGAATACTACGGACTGATTCGACCAAAACGCGTTACCCGTAGCGGTGAAATGCCGAGCAGAGCCTTGAAACGCAGGGGCGTGGAATATGTAGAATTGCGCGCGCTGGATGTCAGCCTGAACGACCCGGCCGGGATAAACCAGAACCAGATGAGATTCCTGGAAGCCTTCCTGATTTATTGCCTGATCGAGGACAGCCCGCCGCTGGATGCCCGGGACATTGCGGAGACGGAAAGCAACCAGTTGCTGGTGGCCCGCCAGGGACGAGAGCCCGGACTGACCTTGAGCAGGCACGACGAGCAGCTCCTGCTGACGAACTGGGCCGATGAGATATGCTCCCGACTGGCCGCTATTTGTGATCTGCTGGACGAGGGTACCGGTTCGTCTTTGTATCGCGACGCGCTCGAGCTGCAGCGCGAAGCCATCCGGGATCCCGGGCTGACACCATCGGCGGGCATACTGGCGGAGATGAAACGGTCCGGTGAGTCCTTTTTTTCAATTGCCCGGCGAATATCGGAACAGCACCGGGATTACTTTTTGAGCCTGGGGAAAGACGATTCTGCACGCCTGGACTTCCTTGCGGCCGAGGCAGCCGCCTCGATCGAGCGACAAAAAAAAATCGAAGCCAGCGACCGGATCAGCTTCGAGGCCTATTTGCAGAACTACTTTAGCCAGGCGGAACAACTTATCTGATTCACCGTCGGCATCGAGAACATCAAAACTACGAAATATTTCGTGGAACATGTATACTCCGGTGTCGGTCATAAAGCCCAGGTCCCGCAAAGCCGGCCAGGAGCCGTGGGGGCGCTGGGAAAAACCATGGGGGGAGCGATGGGCGTGGTTGCTGTCGATTTACCGCGGCCAACAAACGCGGAGTTGGGAATCCTCAGAGTCCTGTGGGCTTTGGGTCCGAGTACCGTGCGCAAAGTTCACGGATATCTGCAAGGCGAGAAAGCGACTGTCGGTTACACAACTGTCCTGAAATTTCTCCAGATCATGCATGGCAAGGGTCTGGTCAAAAGGGATGAGTCGGAGCGGGCGCATGTGTATTCCACACAGCTCAGCCAGGGTGCCACCCAGCGGCAATTAACCCGTTTTCTTGTCGATAATGTTTTCGATGGCTCTCGTTCGCAGCTCGTCATGCAAGCCCTGGGCGGCGGCGGGCGCGCCAGCACCGAAGAGTTGGCGGAAATCAGATCGTTGCTCGAGCGTCTCGAAGAGGGCCATTCATGAATACCGTCGGCCTGCATGTCGATTCAGTAGTAAACGCGCTTGGCTGGACATTGCTCCATTTTCTCTGGCAGGGCGCCGCCATTGCCGCGGCATACGCAGTTCTTTGTGTGGCGTTCAACGCCGGCAAGGCGAAGCTGCGCTATAACCTCGGAGTGCTGGCGCTATTTTTGATGTTGCTGATACCGGCACTGACTTTCCTGTCCATCTACCAGCTTCCGGCTGCCCAGGGTGAACCGTTGTTGTCGTTTTCGGTACAGGCCGCCGGGACCCGGGCTACGGCATGGCTGGCGACGAGCTGGCTGGCCGAGCTTGGCGTGTGGTTTGATCTGCTGATTCCATGGGCTGTTGCCGGGTGGCTGGCCGGCGTGGCCCTGATGAGCCGCAGGCTATTCAAGGAATGGCGCCAGGTAAAACAGCTTGTGCGCCACAACGTCAAACCGTTGCCCGCGAACTGGCAGCGGGTCGCCGACTCATTGCATCGACTGTTTGGAATTCGCGTTGTCGTCCGCGTGCTTGAATCCGGCAGGGCGTCAGTTCCGATAGTCCTGGGATGGCTGAAGCCAGTGATCCTGGTGCCATCGAGCGCGATCCTGGGCTTGAGCCAGCAACAGCTGGAGATGCTGCTGGCGCATGAGTTTGCCCATATCCGCCGTATGGATTATCTGATCAACCTGTTACAGATTTTCGTGGAAACGGTGTTGTTTTATCATCCTGCAGTGCGCTGGCTATCCAGGCGGGTTCGCCACGAGCGCGAATTGTGTTGCGACGAACTGGTCGTCGAACTCAAGGGGGACAGCCTGGTCTACGCGCAGGCACTGGCGGGGATGGAAGAACTCAGGAGTCTGACGCCGTCCATAGGCATGGCTGCCAGTGGCGGGCACCTGCTGACCCGGATTCATCGTTTGTCAGCGGCACCGGTTCCGCAAAAAGGCGTTTTGCACTGGGTCGTCGGTCTGGCGGTCATGGCAAGCGGTGTGGGCATGTTCGCCGCGACCCGATCGGCGCTGGTCACGGTCGGTGAGCGGGGCGCCACGGTCGAGCTAACGGCAACCGCCGAGGTGTCGTCTTTACCGTTACCCGAAAAAACGGTTGCGGAGCCGATGGATTCAACAAACGAAGGGCCGCCGCGGCAATTGGCAAGTATTCGCGTCGATTCGCCAGGTGTGGAGAGGCCCAAAGAATGGATGAGCGAGGCTCCTGTGGTTTCAGTTGAGCTTGTTCCGCAGAGCCCGGATCCCGCGCCGGTAACCCCGGTACGGGTGGGTGGCGTCGATACGCGTGCGGTGCCTGCTGCGAGACAGTCGGGTCGAGCAGTATTGCCCGACAGCTTCGCGAGCGCAGCGCCGTTGCTTGCCGCAAAGCCCGCCGATATTCCCGGGGCTGTTATGCCGGAACCCATCAGGACACACGAGGCAAAGGATTCCTCGGCTGGCGGGCCGGTTTTTACAGGTGGGCGTTTGTTGACCGGGAAACAACCCAGGTTTCCGCGCAAGGCGCGTTTGCGGGGGACTGAAGGATGGGTTACCGTGCGCTACACGATTGACCGGAATGGGCGAGTCCGCGATGCAAAAACCCTGGATTCCTTAAACGGTCGAATTTTCAACAAGGCCGTACACAGGGCGCTCGCGACCTGGCAGTTCGAGCCATTCCGGCAGGATGGCAAAGTTGTCGAGCGTAGCGTGACCCGAACCATCCAGTTCCGGATCGACCCGGATGCAAAGATCGCTTCCGGTTGCGTGGTGGTGACGGGAAGCAGGCTTTGTAAAGCGAAGCGAGATCTGGATATTGATGCAGACCGCTTGTACCAGGCAAAGGCAAATTAACGCTGGACCAAGGTTTCTATTGTATTATACGAAAAACTTCGTATAATAGCGAACCTCAAGCCGGCGGGGACTCTGCCGGGACACAGATTTTTTTTTGGAGAATTGAATGAAAACAAGATATTTACTGGTGGCGGTAGCCGCCGTTGCAATCACCGGCTGCGCTTCTGGCGGCAGTCCTGAGCCATCCCCGGCGAGGACTGCCCAGGCAGCGCCTGCTTTTACCCAGGGTGAAATGGATCAGCTTAGCACCGAAGAAAAAGTGGCGATCTACAACACTCAGGAGAAAGAAAAGAATCAGATCGTTTGCCGCAAAATAAATGTGACCGGATCGCACAGGAAAAGAACGGTCTGCCGTTCTGTCGAACAGGTGCGGCTGGAGCAGGAAGAGGCGAGACGAGCGATGCAGGATATCCAGGTTGGTAACGCCTCAAGTTCCGGCGGTAACTAACAGGTTACTGGATTCAGCTCAGCATTGAAAAAAGCCCGCGTAGCGGGCTTTTTTTTGGCTTGCAGCCACTCCGATGTTTTAGGCGAACGGCAATGGGGTGGCGTCGCGCAATATCCATTGCCGATGAATCTCCTGCAATCTCCGGGTTAGCGGGCCGGGCACGGTTTCCCCGATCATCCGGCCATCGATTTGGCGTACCGCGGTTAACTCGCCCATGGTTCCGGTCGTGAACGCTTCATCGGCCGTATAGAAATCCACCAGGGACAGATTTTTTTCCTCGCAGGGGATGCCTTCATGGGCCGCGATTTTCAGAACGAGCGCACGGGTAATTCCAGGCAGGCAAGCGTCCGCGAACGGCGTAAACAGCCTGGCTTCGCGAACCATAAAAATGTTCGTGTCGTTGGTTTCCGAAACGAAGCCGCTGTCATCGAGCATCAAGGCGGCATCGGCGCCCGCGACATTGGCCTGTATGACGGCGAGAATATTGTTGATCAGGTTGTTGTGGTGGATCTTGGAATCGACGAATTGCGGGCTGTTTCGCCTGATTGCCGAGCTGACCAGGATCACGGGCTCCGGATATACCGGCGGCTTCCATTCGGCGAGTACGATCAGACAGGGTCCGGACTGGTTCAAACGCGGGTTCATGCCCGAAGTG
>JAZFYI010000006.1:0-2766 GCA_036443455.1 Gammaproteobacteria bacterium | reverse complement strand
CTGGTTAAAGACCCGCTGATCGCCGCTACCGAAAATATCGAGACTGCCGGGTCTTTCGGTGGTCGACCCACCCACCGGCGTCGGCAGCTTTCTAAACTCAAAGCTTGAATCGGATACGACTTTCAGGCTAAAAAACCAGTCATCGCCAAACGCCGGCCGGTCTCCCTTGAGTACGTTGTTGCCACTGTATGGATCCCACCAACGCTCCGGGTAGCCAAGCGCCGAGACGATGCGCCAGCGATCCGGCACCAGCGCGAGTTCCGGCAGATCGCCCCACGCTGCCGGCGGCAGTCCATCCGGATCGCAAGGCGGCGGCGCCGGCCGCGGACGCCCCGGTCGCCGCCGGCGAAGCTCACCTGGCCGGTCTGAACAGTCCACGGCAACCGGACCCCCCGCCGGAACCGGCTGCTCACCGGGCGCCGGCGCCGAAAACAAGACCAGCGCACCGGCCAGCGCAATCGATACGCGATTATTTGTTGTCGCAGACATTTTGTTCATCGCTGTCGAGAAATGGCGTGGGCGGGCAATTGACGTAACGTAGCCGGGTTCCCTGTGGCACCAGGTTGTCGGCGCGCATCTGGATTTGCGCGTTGTTGATCGTGCCCAGTTGCAGCGCGGCCTCGTGTACCCCGAGAAAGGCGATCATGTCGTCCTGGTCCACGCCATCGCCGGAAACGCCAATCCCGCCGACCAGCTGGGTACCACGATAAATCGGCACACTGCCCGGGAAAATCTGGATCCCGTTGGCCAGGGCCGGAATAACGCCGGCCAGCACGAAAACATTGTCGAAGCCGTCTACGCCGGTGCAATTGGCGGGCACATCGGGGACCAGGCCCAGCACAAAACCGACGTGCTGGATCAGCGCGTTATACACCAGGTCCAGTTGCAGACCCGTCGAAAAAGGACTCCACTCGCCGACCGGTTTGCTGAGCGGCCCTTCGGGATTGCCATCGATGCCATCCGGAAAAAACGGTCTGGACAGGTTGCCGCCTGCACGGTCGGAGAACGCGAACATGCCATCGGCCAGCGCCGTGGGCAACCCGAGGAAAAACCTGAGCCGGGAAACATACTGCGACAGCGGCTCCTTGCGCAGGACGACCAGGCCGCCATCGAGATAAGTGGCCGGCGGCACGCCATTCAGCGCACCGGCAGCGGCACTCGACGAAAAAAACGTCGCCGTACGCGCCTTTTGCAAGGCAACGTCTATACCAAACACGGGCGCGTCGCGGCTGCGGACGATCCCCAGCACAACACCGTTGCTATCGACAACTGATATGCTGACCCTCGCGGGACTTCCCAATGGCCGGCGAATCTGCGCCCTCGCCCGGTTTGCAATCGCCAAGGCGTGCGACAGAATTTCATCGACCTCACCCGCGGTAAGCGCCGCGGCGCCATCGGTTCCCGCCTGCGGTCTATACCTCTCGGCATTGAGGGCGTCGACCAGCACGAACGCATCCAGCCCGGCAAAATCGAGGATATCGGGACGAATGCCGGACGCCGGCTGGCCGAACGCGATTCCTGTTTCAATCTGCATACCGGTCTTGTACCCGGTGACTGCGGTCAGGACGCCTGCGACGCCATCGATACTCGCGAAGCTGGGTGCGGCGGATGGGTCTGCCATTAAATCGTTCGTCGAGGCATCGCTGAAGCGCAGCGTCTTGCCGTCAACGGTAATTTGATTTGCCCGCCGATCTACGGGCGCCACAAGATCGAAGGCCCCGGCCAGAGCAATCAACTCGTCTGCATCCATGTCCAGGTCGGTGATATCGGCATCCGCGCTGTAAAGGCCGTCGCTGATGACACCGATGCCGCCGACCAGGGTCCCCTCCTTATACAAGGGCAGGCCCCCCGGATCGGCCGACAAGCCCAGCGGCGACCGCTGCGGTCCGACGCCTGGCGCACCGCTGTGCCGCCGGGCCAGGTCGGAGCAGGGCAGCTGGCTGAATTGCACGCCGAACAGTGGTCCACCCGGTTGCAGGAACTCTCCGGGGTTGAAATGATCCTGCACGATCTGACTGGCTGTACGAGACGAGAATGCGTTGCCTTCACTGGACAGGTAAGCGCCGGTAATTGCCTTGGCGATCGCCGCGAGCGTATCGGGGATAATGTTCACGCCCTCGAGACCACCGCTGACCGCGGGGCCTGGTGACCTGATCGTAATCGTGTCCGCAGCGCCGGTCATGCGAAAGACCGCCAGCACATTGCCGACCCGATCGACGACCGCGATCGTTGCCGATGCACCACGCGCCTGGGCCTCGGCGACGGCCCGGGCGATTACGCCTTCAACCTCATTGACTGTCAGATTGGTTGGCGTATCGGCACAAAAACCGCTGCAGCCTACGGGCGGTGTCGCCGGATCGACACCTACCGGTGGCAGGCTCGACCCGCCGCCGCATCCAAAAAGCACGAGGGCCAGGGCAAAGAGGAAAAACCGGCAGCCGGTCCAGGCAGGCTCGCCGAAAAGGCTCCCTGCGTCGATTACGGCATTCACGGGAAAGAGCCCTTGTCAGGCGTGTGAAAACGGTGGCACATGATGCAGGTGCTCGCGATCTGCCCGCCGTGGTTCCTCCGCCCGACAGCGCTGCCGTGGCACTCGCGACAAGTATCGATCCCGGGCATCAGGACGTCCGCGGATGACTGGGATTCCACAGCGGCGTGACACTGACCGCAATCCGATGTCTCAATATCGTGCGCCTGGTGTGAAAAAACGGCGCGCGGATAAAACTCCTGCGTTAGCTTGACCGCCTCGACTCGCCAGGGCGCAGC
>JAZFYI010000005.1:0-9214 GCA_036443455.1 Gammaproteobacteria bacterium | reverse complement strand
TATCACGGTCGAGGATGCGCGCACGCTGGCGGTGAATCCGTGGGAGAAACCCATGATCAAGGTCGTCGAAAAAGCCATCATGACTGCGGACCTGGGTTTGAACCCGACCACCGCGGGCACCGTGATTCGAGTCCCGCTACCGCCGCTGACCGAAGAAAGACGCAAGGACATGACCCGGGTGGTGCGGCACGAGGCTGAGAACGCGCGGGTCGCGGTACGCAATATTCGCCGCGACGCCCTGCATGACGTCAAGGAGCTGCTCAAGGAAAAAATGATCACCGAAGACGACGATCATCGCGCGCACGACGAGGTGCAGAAGCTGACCGACGATCATGTTGCCAGGATCGACAAGATCCTCGCGGAAAAAGAAGCAGAGTTGCTGGAGGTATAAGGACTTCGGCGCAATGGTTCGGTACTTGTGCCGGAGCTATAACCGTATCCGACTAGTCACGATGGCGGACCAGGCAGACAAGACCAGCCAGCAGCGCACCAGGGCCGCCCGGCATGTTGCGATCGTCATGGATGGCAATGGACGCTGGGCGAAGCAACGCATGTTGCCCCGGCACGCGGGTCACCGGGCCGGTGTCAAGGCAGCGCGGCGCACCGTCGAGGCCTGCGTCGAACTGGGAATCCGTACCCTGACGCTGTTCGCGTTTAGCAGCGAAAACTGGGGCAGACCCACGGAAGAAGTGCAAAAACTGATGGCCCTGTTTGTCGAGGCCCTGAACAAACAGGTTCCGGAATTGAATGAGGAGGGGGTCAGGCTCACGATCATCGGCGACCGGGAACAGTTATCCGCCGACCTGGTCCGGCAGATAGAGGCATCGGAAGCGATGACCGCAGGCAACGACCGCTTGCACCTGGTCGTCGCGGTCGCATACGGGGGTCGCTGGGATATCGTCAACGCATGCAAAGGCCTGGCACGACAGGTTGCCGATGGCGAGCTGGCGGTCGAGGAGATAGACGAAAATCGCCTGGCGGCCCGGATACAGCTTGCCGGCCCTGGCGATCCGGACCTGTTTATTCGAACCGGCGGCGATTCCCGAATCAGCAATTTCCTGCTGTGGAACCTGGCTTATACGGAGCTGCATTTCAGCGACACGCTGTGGCCTGATTTTGAGCAACAGGAACTGGCGGCCGTGGTTGGCGGTTTTCAAGGGCGGGAACGGCGTTTTGGCAAAACATCGGCGCAGGTGACCGGCGATCATGCTTAAGCAAAGAATCATCACAGCCGTGGCCTTGCTGGCGGTACTCGCCGGCGTGGTCTTGCTCCTGCCGCCGCCGGGCGCATTGATTACGCTGACCCTGGCGATAAGCCTGGGCATCTGGGAGTGGAGCCAGTTTCTTGGCCTGAAATCCTTGCTGTGGCGGTTGCTATACGTCGTCGTCGTGCTGGCGTCGATGGTTGCCGTGTGGCTATACAGCTTTGAACCCGGGGCGTTGCAACTGGTGTTGCAGATTACGCTGGCCTGGTGGCTTGTGGTTTTTGTCTGGGTCACGCGCTTTCCCACCGCGATCCCGATGGCGGTTGGCTTTGTATCGGGAATCCTGGTGCTGGTGCCGGCCTGGCTCGCGCTGAGCCGTCTGCTGGTCGCGGAAAGTGGCGTGCTCTGGGTGGTTTTTGTGCTGCTCGTGGTCTGGGCAACCGACATCGGCGCGTTTGCCGTGGGTAAACTGTTTGGCAGGATCAAGCTGATTCCCAAGGTCAGCCCGGGGAAAACCTGGGAAGGCGCGATCGGCGGCATTGCGCTTGCCGCAATCGTCGCCTTTGCCGGCGCCATGTATTTCCAGCAAGACCCGCTGAGCTTTGTTTCGCTGTGTATCGCCGTGTCGGTGATTTCCGTCGTCGGGGATCTGATCGTCAGTGTTTTCAAAAGGCATAATGGATTGAAAGACAGCGGGCAAATCTTCCCGGGCCACGGCGGCATGCTCGATCGTATCGACAGTATTTGCTCGGCGGCCCCGGTGTTTGTGCTCGGGTTGAGCTGGCAGGGGCTGGTCTGATGAAAGGCGTCAGTATCCTGGGGTCGACCGGGAGCGTCGGTTGCAGCACGCTGGACGTGATCGCACGCAACCCCGATGCATTTCGCGTGGTTGCGCTGACCGCCAGGAGCAATCACCAGCGCTTGTTGCAACAGTGCATACGTTTCGAGCCGGACCTGGCTGTACTGACCGATAACGGGGCCGCCGATGTGTTGCGCGAAGGGCTGCTACAGGCTGGCCTGAACACAAAGCTGCTCGCCGGCGCCGACGCCCTGGTCGAGGCGGCCGGGCTTTCGCAGGCCGATTTTGTCATGGCCGCGATCGTCGGCGCCGCCGGATTGCTGCCGACCCTGGCCGCGGCACGGGCGGGCAAAAGAGTCTTGCTGGCCAACAAGGAATCGCTGGTCCTCGCCGGGCATTTGTTGATGGAGGCCGTAGCGGACAACGGCGCAACCTTGATCCCGATCGACAGCGAGCACAACGCGATTTTCCAGTGTCTGCCCGATCCCGGCGGCCGGCGGTCGAAGCTGGGCGTGCGCAAATTATGGTTGACAGCATCGGGTGGTCCGTTTTTGAATACGCCGGTCGGCGAACTCGAAACGGTGACGCCGGAACAGGCCTGCGCACATCCGAACTGGGACATGGGAGATAAAATTTCGGTCGATTCGGCCACGATGATGAACAAGGGTCTTGAGTTGATCGAAGCCGGCCATTTGTTCGCCATGTCGCCGGATGACATTGAAATCCTGATCCACCCACAGAGCATCGTGCATTCGCTGGTCGAATATCGCGATGGTTCGGTGTTGGCGCAACTGGGTAACCCGGATATGCGTACCCCCATTGCCCACGCGCTTGCGTGGCCGGAGCGTATGGAATCCGGGGTGAAATCGCTGGACCTGGTGGCCATCGCAAAGCTTGAGTTTCAGGCGCCCGACACGGATCGTTTTCCGTGCCTGGCGCTGGCGAGGGCGGCTGCGGAACGCGGTGGTACGGCTCCGGCGGTACTCAATGCCGCGAATGAGATCGCGGTAGAGGCGTTCCTCGAACGGCGCCTGCCCTATACGGAAATTGCCGTGGTTATCGCGAATACGATGGAATGCCATGGTGTCGGGGCGGTCGAATCCCTGGAGACGGTCATAAACGCGGATCGATGGGCGCGCGAAAAAGCGGGCCGAACAGTAAAGGAGATGGGTATAACGGTATGACCCAGTTTATATTCACAATCGCGTCTTTTGTCGTGGCGATCTCGGTGCTGGTCGCGGTGCACGAGTTTGGCCATTTCTGGGTGGCCAGAAAACTGGGTTTCAAGGTGCTCAAATTCTCGATCGGCTTTGGCCGGCCCCTGTGGGTATACAAAGGTCGCGATGACATGGAGTTCATGATCTCGGTCATTCCGTTGGGCGGCTATGTAAAGATGCTCGACGAGAGGGAAGGCCCGGTTGCACCGGAAGATTTGCATCGCGCGTATAACCGGAAGCCGGTCGCCAGCAGGCTCGCGGTGTTGTCCGCGGGGCCCGCGTTCAATTTTCTTTTTGCCGTGGTCGCATACTGGCTGCTTTTTGTGATCGGTATCGGCGGCCTCAAACCGGTGATCGGGGATGTCGCTGCGGACTCGCCTGCGGCGGCAGCGGGCATGGAAAGAGGCGATCTGATTACGGCGATCGGCGATCAGGAGATCAAATCATGGGGACAGGTTCCGCTCAGCCTGATCGAGGTGTTGCTGGATTCAGGTGATATAGCGATGAGCGTCATCGGTGCGGATGGTTATTCGCGAAACCTGAGCATCAATGTGCGTGGGCGCGAGAACGAACTGAGCGATCCAGCCTTGCTGTTCAGTGGTCTTGGATTCAATCGCTGGTTTCCGCTGATCGCGCCGCTGCTCGACGAAATTACACCCGGGGGGGCGGCGGAGCAGGCGGGGCTGAAACCCGGTGACCTGGTGGTATCCGCCGATGACGTGCCAGTCGATGACTGGCGTAGCTGGGTGGAGTTTGTCCGCGCGCGTCCGGGCGAGGAAATCAGCATGCAAATCGAGCGCGGTGGCCAGCGCCTCGTGCTGCCGATGACCATCGGCCGTGTGGAAACCGAGGACGGCGTTATCGGGCGCATCGGCGCTTCGGTACGGGTGCCCCCGGGAGACCTGTACGCGGATCTGCGCATGGTCGAGCGTTACTCGTTTTTCAGCGCGCTGGGCCACGGCCTGGCGAGAACCTGGGACACTTCCGTGCTGACGGTGCGTTTGCTCTGGCGCATGATCAGCGGCCAGATTTCCGCCAAAAATATTTCCGGCCCGATCAGCATTGCCGCCTACGCCGGCGCCGCGGCCAGTCTTGGCCTGGAAGAATTTCTCGGTCTGCTGGCGATCCTCAGTATCAGTCTCGGCATTATCAACCTGTTGCCGATCCCGCTGCTCGATGGCGGTCAGATGGTTTATGTCGCGGCGGAAGGCATCCGGGGCAGACCCCTGTCGGAAAAAGTCCAGTTGCTGGGACAGCAACTGGGTATTGCAATGCTGATCATGATCATGGGGCTTGCTTTTTATAACGATTTCAACCGGCTGTTTGGCTGAGGGCCGCCGTTCGCATGATTGGAAGAATAGGGATATTTCTGACGCTGGCCATTTTTCTGGTCGGACCATCTGACGCCCAGGAGGAGGGTTTCCTGGTGCGTGACATGCGGATCGATGGCAACCAGCGCATAACCGATGGCACCATATTCAATTACCTGCCGGTCAATGTCGGTGACGTCATCGATCGGCAACGGGTACAGGAAGCGATCCGTGCCTTGTACGAAACCAAGTTTTTTGATGATGTAGAGCTTCGGACCGTTGACGGCATGTTGCTGATCGTGGTCCTCGAAAGGCCGTCCATCGAAAGCTTCAGTATCTCCGGCAACAAGAGCATCAAGACCGAGGACATGGAGGACGAATTACGCCGTATAGGCCTGGCCGAAGGCAAGACTTTCGATCGGTCGGTCCTCGAAGGCGTGACCAATGCGATTACCGAACAGTATTTCAGCCAGGGCAAATACAGCGCGACGGTGACCACAACGGTTTCCAATGTCGGCAAGAACCGGGTGCAAATCGATATCGTCGTCGTCGAGGGCGAACGGGCGACGATTCGCCAGATCAATATCGTCGGCAACCATATATATACCGATAAGGATCTGCGCAAGGAGATGTCTTTGCGGCAACCTCACCTGACCTGCTTCCTGAAGGGCGATTGCCGGTACTCGAAGGAATCCCTGCTCGGGGACCTGGAGGCGCTGAGTTCATTTTACCTGGATCGCGGTCATCTCAATTTCCAGGTCCGCTCGACGCAGGTTGCGATTTCGCCTGACCGCAAGGATATCTTCCTGACGATCAACATCGACGAAGGAGACCTGTACAAGGTGTCCTGCATTAAGTTGTCCGGCAAGACTATCCTGGCGACCGAGGTCCTGCGGCAGCTAATCGTTCTGCAGGAAGGGGACACGTACTCACAAAGGCGGATTACCCAAAGCATGGACATGATGGGCTATGCCCTCGGCGAGCGCGGCTATTCGCGGGCCGACATCGAGCCCATTCCCGATGTCAACATCGAAGAAAAAACGGTCTGCCTGACTTTTTATGTGAAGCCCGGCAACAGGGTTTATGTCAGGAGAATCAAGTTCGCCGGCACTCACGCGACCGACGACTATGTGTTTCGTCGCGAGATGAGACAAATGGAGCAGGCGTGGTTGTCAAACTCGGGCATAGAGCGGTCCAGGCAGCGAATCCAGAGGTTGCCTTTCGTCGAGAGCGTCGATATGGAAACCATCCCCGTACCGGGGGCCGCCGACATGGTGGATATCGAATACACGATCAAGGAAGGCCTGCCCGGATCGTTCGGTGGCGGCGTCGGATTTTCGGATGCCCAGGGTCTGATCCTGAACGGAAATTTCGTGCATACGAATTTTATGGGGACCGGTAACCGGATTTCCATGGATTTGTCATCCGGGAGGTTCAGCAAGGTTTACAGTATTTCCCATACCAATCCGTATGCGACCCCGGACGGAATTCGCAGGACCGTTTCCGTCGGGCTACGGGATTTCGAGCAGTTTACATCCGGCGCTTCCGATTTTAATACCCAGACGACCAGCGCCTCGCTCGATTATGGAATCCCGATCAGCGAGTTCCAGGAATTCAGATTGGGCTTTTCGGCGAGCGATTCGGAATTGTCATCGAACAGCTTCCAGACCCTGCAGTCCCAGGAATGGGTGCAAAACAACGGCAATTCATTGGTCGAAACCATCGGTGGCATTACTTTCTCCAAAACGGGTTTCAAGACATTTGAACTGTTGCTTGGCTGGTCCTATGACTCGCGCAATCGCTTTTTGTTTGCCGATCGTGGGTCACGCATCCGGGTGTCTGGCAGTTATGCCACGCCGATAAGCGATGTAGAGTATTGGTTCCTGAATGTCGATTACCAGAAATTTATTCCGATCTCAGGCGAGTGGGTGTTCAGTATCAATTCGGAAGTCGGAATCGGTGAGGCGCTTGCCGATACGACGTCTATTCCTCCATTTCGGAATTTTTTCGCCGGTGGTCCGGACACGGTCCGCGGCTACAAGGAGAACAGGCTCGGACCCAAAGATACTTTTGGCAATCCCTATGGCGGTAATCTGAAGGTGGCTACCCAGCTCGAATTGCTGGTACCGGTGCCGGAGGCCATAAAAGGATCTGCAAGGATGAGTGTTTTCTATGATGTCGGTAATGTATTCTCTACCGGTGACGTGAGTTTTTTCGACAAGCTTGGCGACCCGATCTCGTATGAATGGGACGCCACCCGTTTGAAGCATTCATATGGGGTGGCGGTCGAGTGGCTGGCTCCGATTGGTCTTTTCAAGTTTAGTTATGCGTTCCCGCTGAACCCGGAAAGGGAGACGCTTCGTTTCTTTGGCGATGAGACCGAACGACTGCAATTTTCTATTGGTTCCGCTTTTTAGGGTGTATTAATGAAAAAACAAATTATTTATCGATGGGGTGGATCGCTGCTGGTATTGTTGCTGTTGTCGTTTTCAGTCGCGGCGCAGGGTGTAAAAATCGGCTTTGTCAATCTGCCACGGCTGTTGCAGCAATCGCCGCAGGCCAATCAGATTCGCCAGCAGCTACAGGATGAGTTTGCGCCGCGTGAGCGCCAGATACTTGCCGAGCAGAAGACCCTGCAGGGGCTGGCGGAGCGGCTGGAGCGGGATGGCGCGCTGATGGGTGACCAGGAACGCAGGACCCTCGAGCGCGATCTGAGCCAGGGTGACCGCGAACTGAAAAGAAGGCGCGACGAGTTCCTGGAGGATTTCAATCTTCGGCAGAACGAAGAGCTGACGAACCTGCAGAGGACCCTGATCGAACAGGTACAGGCGCACGCTCGCGCAGGCAACTACGACCTGATCGTTGGCGAGCCGGGCATTTTGTATGTCAGCGATGCGGTAGACATCACCGATGCCGTCCTGGCTGCGCTGGAAGCTGCCTTCCAGGCATCCAATACGGGACAATAAGGACAAAAGTGGGTACGGCCACGACGCTGGGGGAGCTCGCGGTCAGATACGGATGCACCGTACAGGGTGACCCGGATGTGCCCATCAGCCGGGTTGGCACCTTGCTCAATGCCGCGGGCGAGGCGATCAGTTTTCTGGCCAATCCGGCGTACCGCAAACAATTGGCTGACACCAGCGCCGCGGCCGTTATCCTGTCGCCCGAAGACGCTGCACAATGCCCGGTGAGTTGCCTGATTACCGACAATCCTTATGCATTGTATGCCCGCGTCGCGGCCGACCTGAATCCGTCGAGCGAAGCGGCGCCGGGCATCGATGCCAGCGCCGTGGTTGGCGCAGACACTGAAATAGCCGCGGGCGTGTGTATTTCAGCCCACGCCTGCATTGGCGCCAATGTCAGGCTCGGCCAGGGTGTTTTTATCGGTCCGGGGTGCGTCGTCGGCGACCGCTGCGAGCTGGGTGCGGGCACCCGTCTGAATGCCAATGTCACGCTTTGCGCGGATACAAGAATCGGCGCCCGGGGGTTGATTCATGCGGGCGCGGTTCTCGGCGCCGATGGCTTTGGCATTGCAAAGGATGACGATCGCTGGATCAAGGTGCCCCAGCTTGGCGGTGTGCGCGTTGGCGACGACGTCGAGGTGGGCGCCAACACCACGATCGATCGCGGCGCGATCGAAGACACGGTGATCGGCGACGGCGTCAAGCTCGATAACCAGATACAGGTTGGCCACAATGTCAGGATCGGAGATCATACGGTGATCGCCGGTTGTGTAGCGATTGCGGGCAGTGCAACGATTGGCAAGCGATGCATGATCGGCGGCGCCGCGGCAATCGTCGGCCATATCGAATTGGGCGACGACGTGGTCGTTAACGCGTTTACCTTTGTCAGTCACTCGCTCATGCACGCCGGGGTTTATTCCGGCGCGATGCCGGTGGAACAGGCGAGCCGGTGGCGCCGGAATGCGGCGCATTTGCGTCACCTGGATAAATTGGCCAAAAAAGTGCAGGTCCTGGAAAAAAAACTTGCTGAAATCGAAGCTGCCGGCAGCACGGGCGAAAAGGACAAGAGCTGATGAGTAACGAAGGTCAAATGGATATCGCAAAAATCATGGGCTACCTGCCGCATCGGTACCCGTTTCTGATGGTCGATCGGGTGATCAGTTGCGAAGCCGGCAAAAACATCGTGGCCTTTAAAAACGTGACCATAAACGAGCCGTTTTTTCAGGGGCATTTCCCGGTAAAACCGGTGATGCCGGGCGTCATGGTTATCGAGGCGCTGGCCCAGGCGTGCGGATTGCTGGCATTTGTCACCGCCAACGTCACCCCGTCGGATGACAACATTTTCTATTTCGTCGGTATCGACAAGGCGCGTTTTCGCGCACCGGTCCTGCCCGGCGATCAACTCGTTTTGAATGTTGAACTGGTTCGAAAAATACGCACCATCTGGAAATTTTCAGCGCGCGCCGAGGTCGATGGAAAATTGGTGGCCAGCGCCGAGTTGATGTGTGCGCCCGGGATCGGCTGACGGTGATACACGAGACCGCCATCATCTCGTCATCGGTGCGCCTTGCGGACGATGTCGAAGTGGGTCCCTACGCGGTTATCGATGGCGATGTCGAGATTGGCGCGGGCACGACGATCGGGCCGCATACGGTCATCAAGGGCGAGACCCGGATCGGCAGCAACAACCGGATCTACCAGTTCGCATCCATCGGTGAGA
>JAZFYI010000004.1:0-3659 GCA_036443455.1 Gammaproteobacteria bacterium | reverse complement strand
CCCCTGGTCACCAGCAGTCCCTTGACGGTAACCGCTTTGTCGATCTTGCCCGAGGCAATGACCTTGATCCGATCCGCGCGCGCAGGCACCAGCCCAGCTCTTTTCAATGCGAGATCATCGACCACGTTTTCGGCGGCCCCTTTTTCACCAGCCCCCTTTTCACAGGCGATGACCAGTTCATGCAACCTGACCTCGGCTGCAAAGCGGGCCTTGCGCGAGGCGAAGCCCACTTTGGGCAGACGCCGCTGCAAAGGCATCTGACCGCCTTCGAAGCCGACCTTGTGATAACCGCCGGAACGTGCGTGCTGACCCTTGTGACCGCGGCCACAGGTCTTGCCCTGACCGGCGGAATGTCCGCGGCCCATGCGCTTGCCGGCCTTCTTGCTGCCCTCGGCGGGCTTTAAATCGTTGAGTCTCATCTTAGACTTCCTCGACCTTGAGCAGGTACGAAACCTTGTTGATCATCCCGCGGTTTGCCGGCGTATCCAGAACCGTCACGCTGTGGTTGATGCGCCGCAGCCCCAGACCACGCACACAATCACGGTGCTTCGGCAAGCGCCCAAAACGACTCTTCACCAAGGTGACTTTCAACTGTTTCTTATCTGCCATGGTTTTAACCCAGAATCTCTTCCACAGACTTGCCACGTTTTGCGGCAATGGTCTCCGGGGAATGCATCCCCATCAGACCGTTGATGGTCGCGCGAACCACGTTGATCGGGTTCCGCGAACCGTAACTCTTGGCCAGCACGTTGCGCACGCCGGCACACTCGAGTACGGCACGCATCGCGCCACCGGCAATAACACCGGTACCTTCGGACGCCGGCTGCATGTAAACGCGAGTCGCGCCATGACGACCGTTGATGACGTACTGCAAAGTGTCGTCCTTCAACGCCACATTCTGCAGGTTCTTGCGCGCGGCCTGCATGGCCTTTTGAATGGCGATCGGCACTTCACGCGCCTTGCCGTAACCGAAACCGACCCGGCCCTTGCCATCGCCGACCACGGTCAAAGCGGTGAACCCGAACTGACGGCCACCTTTGACGACCTTGGCGACGCGGTTGACGGTCACCAGCTTTTCAAGCAAATCGTCGCTTGGACCTCTATCAAACTTAGCCATATGCAAAAACTCTTCCTGCTAGAACCCTGTCCAACCCCAAAACGGGATCAGAACTCCAGGCCGCCCTCGCGGGCGGCATCGGCCAGCGCCTTGACGCGGCCATGAAAACGAAATCCGGAACGATCGAAGGCGACGCGCTTGACGCCCGCTTTTATTGCCTTCTCGGCAATTACCTTGCCGACCACCGTTGCCGCTTCGACATTGCCGGTCTTGCTGACCGAAGCCTGCACATCCTTCTGCAGGGTCGAAGCCGCGGCAACAACCTTGCCACCGGTCTGATCGATAATCTGGGCATACATGTGCCGCGGCGTGCGATGCACGGTCAGGCGGAACTCACGCAATTCCATAATTTTGGCGCGGGTCTTTCGTGCCCGGCGCAAACGCGTTTTTTTGCTATCCATTACTCACCTACTTCTTCTTCGCTTCCTTGATCCGGACCCGCTCATCGGCATAGCGCACACCCTTACCCTTGTAAGGCTCCGGCGGACGATAAGCGCGTATCTCGGCGGCGACCTGACCGACTTTCTGCTTGTCGACTCCCCTGACCACGACTTCCGTCTGGCTCGGGGTTTCAACAGTGACGCCTTCCGGTACCTGGTAATTGACCGGGTGCGAGAAGCCCAGCGTCAGTTTCAGCATATTGCCCTGCACCGCCGCACGGTAACCGACGCCGCGCAGCTCCAGCTTGCGCTCGTAACCGGCGGTCACGCCCTCAATCATGTTGGCCAGCAAGGCGCGGGTCGTTCCGGCGATCGCAATGACCGACTGCTCTTCACGACGAACCTTGACGGTCAGCGCACCATCCTGTTGCTCCACCTGGATATCCGCATGCAGGTCGAGTGTCAGGTTTCCCTTGCTGCCCTTAATGCTCACCTGGCTGCCGCTCAGGCTCGCTTCCACGCCACTCGGCAACTCAACTGGTTTTTTGGCGACTCTAGACATCGACAAACTCGCTATACGTTATTCAACCAGGCGTCTTAAGACACCAAACACAAAATCTCACCGCCATGGCCCTGCTTGCGAGCTTCGCGGTCAGTCATTACACCACGGGACGTAGACACGATCGCCACCCCGAGGCCACCCAAAACCCTTGGCAGATCATCCTTGCCGTTGTAACTGCGCAGACCCGGCCGGCTTGCGCGCTTTAGCGACTCGATCACGGGTTTGCCTTCAAAATATTTCAAATCCACATGCAGCGTGCTGTGGCTGCCGTCGACCTCGGTCTGGAATTCGATGATATAGCCTTCATCCTTGAGAACCTTGGCAATCGCCTGTTTGATTTTCGAACCAGGCATGCTGACGCGAACCATACCGGCCTTTTGGCCATTACGGATGCGGGTCAACATATCGGCAATTGGATCGCTCATACTCATTTTCGTAATCCTGTTTAAATTTTCCGCTTACCAGCTGGCCTTGCGCAGGCCCGGTATCTCGCCATTCATCGTAGCCTCGCGAAGTTTGTTCCGACCGAGACCGAACTTGCGATAAAAACCCTTGGGACGACCGGTAATCGCGCAACGATTGCGCATCCGTGTCGGGCTGGAATTGCGCGGCAAGGCCTGTATTTTCCTCATCGCCGCCATCCGCTCTTCGAGGCTGTTGTTGACGTTGCCGATGATCTCCTTGAGCAGCGCGCGTTTCGCCGCGTAGCGCTGCACACACTTTGCGCGCTTGACATCTCTTGCAATCATGGATTTTTTAGCCATTCAAATCGTCCTCTTTATTTCTTGAACGGAAAGTCGAACGCTTCCAGCAGCGCCCTTCCCTGTTCGTCATTTTTTGCCGTCGTCGTAATCGTGATGTCCATGCCGCGAATCGAATCGATGTGGTCGTATTCGATTTCCGGGAATATGATCTGCTCCTGCACGCCCATGCTGAAGTTGCCGCGGCCATCGAACGACTTCGCGCTGAGGCCACGGAAATCGCGAATACGCGGGATCGCGATATTCACCAGGCGGTCCAGGAACTCGTACATGCGCTCGCGCCGCAACGTGACTTTCGCGCCGATCGGGTAGCCATCACGAATCTTGAAGCTGGCGACCGACTTGCGGGCACGCGTAACCAGCGCCTTCTGACCGGACAAACGGGCCAGGTCCGCAGTCGCCTTTTCCATCACCTTGCGATCGGCGACGGCCTCCCCCACACCCATGTTGACGGTTATTTTGCTGATCTTCGGAACCTCCATCGGGTTTTTCAGGTTCAGCTTTTCCATCAGCGCCGGGGCAACTGTTTTTTTGTAATGTTCCTGTAATCTGGACATCGTCATTACTCTCTTAAACGTCCACAACTTCGTTGTTTGATTTGAAGAACCGCACCTTGCGGCCGTCTTCCAAAAAGCGGATTCCGACGCGGTCGCCTTTCTTGGTTTGCGGGTTGTAAAGCATCAGGTTGCTTTGTGCTATCGGCATTTCCTTGTCGATAATGCCGCCCTGAACGCCAGCCTGCGGATTGGGCTTCTGGTGTTTCTTCACCATGTTGATGCCTTCGACCAGCACTCGCTCGTCATCATAGACACGCAACACGGTACCCCGGCGGCCCTTGT
>JAZFYI010000003.1:0-2094 GCA_036443455.1 Gammaproteobacteria bacterium | reverse complement strand
GTGTATTCGATGCCCTGGACAACCGCGCCGGCACCGAAGAACATCCCGTAATGATCCGGCTGATCCCCGCCAGCCTGGACTCGAAGCACCGGCCGGCTTTGCAACAGAATTTGTCCCGCACCGCTTTCCACCCAATCGCACAAGCGCTGCAAAGCTGCCGCTACACTGCCGGGTGAGCCAACATCTCCGGCTATCATATTTGCCGTGCCGCCACGCAGGATCGCGATAATCGGCATTGTCGGAAAGGGTTTTTCTGCATACAGATGTGTCAGGACTCGAGACACGGTGCCGTCGCCACCGCTGATCGCCAGGACATTGACCGAATGTTCCGCGAACTCCGCCAGCACCTTCGAAACGTCACCCGGCTGATCAGCGACCCGATAATGGGTCCTGGAGCAGTTAGCGACGGCCTGGGTGATTTCGTCCAGGTGCTTCTTGTTACGCCGACTGCGCGGATTGACCATTACCCCGAGAATGCGATCGCCATCCAGCAGCGTGCCGCTAACGGAACCTGGTAGTTGTCTTGCCTGTTTGTTGATTTGCACTAAGAACTGACTCGGATCTCGATTCACCTTCGGAGGGTGATTATGGCTCAGATCCCGGGTGTTGTCCTACCCGTCCGACCCGGCCATCGCGTTTAGCCGGATCGCGACCTCGTTCTCAATGCTTTGGTAGGTACGCAGCAAGTCCACGATGCGGTTGTAGCGGCTGAGGGTCAGGCCTTTGTTCCGGATAGCATCCTCCAATGTGTTGTCGTCGGCATCTGCCAGGTCGCCCACAGCCTGGTAAGCCAGCGCAAATCGATCGAGCTCGTCAGCGCTGGGTATGTCCCTGGGTGGTTTTCGGCCGGCACGCGCCATGGCAACAAATTCGCGGTCGAATTCGTCATTTCCCGCCATCGCAGCCAGCATTTTTTTGAATTTTGCGCGGTTTACCGGCCTGGTACTGCGCATGATCGTGCCATAACCGGCGGCGCCCCTTGGCATCAAGGTACTGCCATCGGGGTCTGGCCGCAGCGCCCATAAGTCTCCGTTTCGGGCGCAGGACAGATGCCTCAATCGACTTCCTACACCCCGGTCAATCCAGCATACCCATTTGTCGCGGTCTTCTCGTTTGTCGCTGCGCGGCGTGTTCATGGCATACCGCACCAGCCGAAACGCTACTTCCTGCTCAAAAGTAAACTGGCTGCCGGTAACGACTATCTCGCCAAACTCCAGCGGCGCCTCCTCAGCCCCGGCCAGTTCCTCCTCGGTCGGTGGCTCGATCGCGGCAACGCTAAACGAACAGATCAATGCAAATGTGGCAACCATTCGGGGCATGGCAAAAGTATAGTAAAGCCTGGACACCAATGCCAAAAACCAACCAGCAATTGCCAGCACGGACGACAATCCTGCAAGTGCTGGCTAAACCGCCGGTTCCGGATGCAGCGGGTTTCGATCCAGCGGTTACCGGTTTTCAGGTCTCATTTCCCGGCACGATGGATGCCGCGAGCGGCGGCAATACACCGAGTTTCGACCTGCTGTTCCAGCTTCGCGTGCAATAGTCGGCGGCGCTCATCATCGCAGTCATGGTGTCGCGCGTTGCCGCAACCAGGCATCAACGGAGTACTTGTCACTGCCGCCCGGTGCCAGCAAAAGAAAAACGATCAATGCCAGGCGGGTAAATGTATGCCCGTCTATATCGAACAGCGGTTGCTGAAGCGCATGTCCATAGGTGGTGACGATCAGCAGGAGACCGACCGCGATCAGCGCTTCCCGGGTTCGCAAGCCGATGCAAAGCAACAATCCGGCGGCCAGTTCGAGCACCGGTATGCCGTAACCGAGTACATTGAGGAACCATGTCGGTATCCAGGTCTCGGCAAAGCCGTCCACAAAAAACTGCTGTGCGTGGGCGGCGGGGGTCAGCACGAAAACTTTCCAGTATCCCGCTATCAGGAACAACAGCCCCAAAATCCAGCGCACGATGAAGTTGACGATGGGCCAGTTATTGTTCATCGAACTCTCCTTTTGATTTTTTTCTTGCAATTGCCAGAATCAGGCAAAGCTGTTTTCCTGCTCCTCAAAAGCGATCGTTGTCCGGCAAGTCCAGGTTATT
>JAZFYI010000002.1:0-3156 GCA_036443455.1 Gammaproteobacteria bacterium | reverse complement strand
TTTATGGGTTTGCCCGGACGGCCGCGGATTATCCGTTGATTGTCTGAATAAGCCAAGCAGAATCAGTCAAAGGGCCCGCCAACGATGATGCTTCGATGGACAATCGGCCGGGTTCTTGCCAGTGTTTGTGGGATGTGCGGGAGTGGGCGATGGATAGACGGGTAGGACTGGCGATCGGCGAGGAGATCGCGGCTTATGGTTTTGGCGATGACCATCCGTTTGGCTACGATCGCCACGGCGTGTTCGTGGATGCGATTACGCGGCAGGGTTTGCTGGATGGCCTGGTGCGGACGCCGATCCGGCAGGCCGGCGACGATGAGTTGGGCAGTTTTCACAGCGCCGATTACCTGGCGAAAGTTCGCGAGTTGTCGAAAACCGGCGTGGGCTATCTCGACCTGGGCGATACGCCGGCCTTCACGGGCATGTACGAGACTGCCGCCTGTGTGGTGGGCGCGGTTCTCGAAGCGGCGCGCGCGATCGTCGACGGCGAAGTGGGGCGGGGTTTCGTGCCCATCGCCGGTTTGCATCACGCCTCGAGAACCTCGGCCGCCGGTTTTTGTGTGTTTAACGATTGTGGCGTGTTGATCGAGCAACTGCATCGGCGCTGGGGTTTCGAGCGCATCGCTTATGTCGATATCGATGCGCATCATGGCGATGGCGTGTATTACGCGTTCGAAGACCAGCCCTGGCTCATTTTTGCCGACCTGCACGAGGATGGCCGCTATCTTTATCCCGGTACCGGTGCGGCGGCGGAAACCGGCAGCGGCGAGGGCGAGGGGTTCAAGCTCAATATCCCGATGGCGCCGGGAGCGGGGGACCGGGAGTTTATGGCCGCGTGGCCGCGGGTCGAGGAATTCCTCGAACGGCACGACCCGCAATTCGTGATCCTGCAATGCGGGGCGGACAGCCTGGCCGGCGACCCGATCACCAATCTTCGTTATTCGCCGGCGGCGCACGGCCATGCCGCCAGCCGGCTTTGCCGCTTCGCCGACGGCAAGGTGCTGGCGCTCGGCGGCGGCGGTTACAACCGCGACAACCTGGCGGCCGGCTGGAGCCGGGTGGTTAAAGAGTTTATGGCGATAGCCTGAGCCACGGCGGTACAATAAACGTTTTGCGCAGAGCCACGCGGTAAAACGACAAAGGGAATGCCATGTTCAGCAAGGAAATGACGATCGCGGGTTTTGACGATGTGCTTTACCATTCGATAGAGGCGGAGCGTCGCCGCCAGGAAGAACATATAGAGTTGATCGCCTCGGAAAATTACGCGAGTCCGCGGGTGCTCGAAGCGCAGGGCAGCGTGCTGACCAACAAGTACGCCGAGGGCTATCCGGAAAAACGCTATTACGGCGGTTGCGAGAACGTCGATGTCGCCGAGACGCTGGCGATAGACCGCGCCAGGGAATTGTTTTCCGCCAGCTATGCCAATGTGCAGCCGCATTCCGGTTCCAGCGCCAACATCGCGGCGTATCTTGCGATGATGGACCCGGGTGACACGCTGCTCGGCATGAGCCTGGCCCACGGCGGCCATCTGACGCACGGGTCGAAGGTGAATTTTTCCGGCAAGGTGTTCAATGCCGTGCAATACGGCCTGGACGAAGCGACCGGCGAGATCGATTACCGGCAAGTCGAGGACCTGGCCAGGGAGCACCGTCCCAAGGTCGTGGTCGCCGGATTTTCCGCGTATTCGCGGATCGTGGATTGGGAGCGGTTCCGGGTCATCGCCGACGAGGTCGGCGCTTATCTTTTTGTCGACATGGCGCATGTCGCCGGCCTGGTTGCCGCCGGCATTTATCCGAACCCTGTACCGATCGCCGATATCACGACGACGACGACGCACAAGACCTTGCGCGGTCCGCGCGGTGGCCTGATCCTGGCGCGCGAGAATGCGGAGCTGGCCAAAAAAATCAACTCGCTGGTATTCCCCGGAACCCAGGGCGGGCCGTTGATGCACGTGATCGCGGCCAAGGCGGTCGCGTTGAAGGAAGCCATGCAGCCTGATTTCAAGGCTTACCAGGAGCAGGTCGTCGAAAACGCCAGGCTGATGACCCGGATATTGATGGACCGCGGCTACAAGATCGTTTCCGGCGGCACCGACAATCATTTGTTCCTGGTCGACCTGATCGACAAGGACATCACCGGCAAGGATGCGGACGCCGCGCTGGACCGGGCCAATATCACGGTCAACAAGAACGCCGTGCCGAACGATCCGCGCTCGCCGTTCGTCACCAGCGGTTTGCGCCTGGGGACGCCGGCGGTAACGACCCGCGGTTTTGGGCGGCCGGAGATCGAGCAGTTGACGAACTGGATTGCCGATGTGCTCGACGACCTGGAAGACAACGCCACGATAGAACGGGTGAAGGCCGAGGCGCTGGCGCTGTGCTCGCGGTTCCCGGTCTATCGCGCCGCAGATTCGGCTTGATGGCAAGATAGCCTGACGGTTGCCGCTATGCATTGTCCGTTTTGCGCCCACGAAGAGACCAAGGTCATCGATTCCCGGCTGGCCGGCGATGGCCGGCAGATCAGGCGCCGGCGCGAATGCCTGGACTGTGCCGAGCGGTTTACGACTTTCGAATCGGCGGAACTGGTGATGCCGCGGATCGTCAAGCGGGACCAGAGCCGCCAGCCTTTCGACGAGGCCAAGCTGCGCCGCGGCATGCTCAAGGCGCTGGAGAAAAGACCGGTCAGCAGCGAAGACATCGAGGCCGCGGTGCAGCGTATCGTGCACGCGCTGGCGACCCAGGGTGAGCGGGAAATTCCGGCGGGTCAGCTTGGCGAGGCGGTCATGCGCGAGCTGCATCGGCTCGACCAGGTGGCCTATGTGCGCTTCGCCTCGGTCTACCGCAGTTTCCAGGACGTCGACGCTTTTCGCGAAGAGATCGAGCGCCTGCAGTTGATGCCGTCAGCCGAATTCGAACGCGAGCAAATGTCGCTGCTGCCGGATGACAAGAAAAAGAAATGAATAAAGCCATCGACAACCGCTACATGGCCCTTGCGGTTCGCCTCGCCCGCCGCGGGCTGTATTCGACGCCGCCCAATCCGCGGGTCGGTTGCGTGCTGGTTCTTGGCCAACAGGTTGTCGGCGAGGGTTGGCATAAAAAAACCGGTGGACCGCATGCCGAGATCATGGCGCTCGCAGAAGCCGGCGAGCAGGCTCGC
>JAZFYI010000001.1:0-2580 GCA_036443455.1 Gammaproteobacteria bacterium | reverse complement strand
CAGCACCCGCGCCAGCGCTTTTTCGGCCCTTTCGCTGCCATCGGCGACGATTACGACACCCGCATGCAACGCGTAGCCCATGCCGACGCCACCGCCGTGATGGAAACTGACCCACGAAGCGCCGCTCGCGGTGTTTAGCAAGGCGTTTAACACGGGCCAGTCGGCGATTGCGTCGGAGCCATCCTTCATGCCCTCGGTCTCGCGGTTTGGCGATGCGACCGACCCGGCGTCGAGGTGATCGCGACCAATAACGATCGGCGCCTGCAACTCACCGTTCCGCACCATTTCGTTGATCGCCAGCCCGAGTTTGTGCCGTTCCCGGTAACCCAGCCAGCAAATCCGGCACGGCAAACCCTGGAACTGGATACGCGCGCGCGCGTGGTCGAGCCACTGGTGCAACTCTTTCTTGTCGGGGAACAACTCCCTGGCTTTCGCATCGGTCTTGTAAATATCCTCCGGGTCACCGGACAACGCCGCCCAGCGGAACGGGCCCATGCCTTCGCAGAACAAGGGCCGCACATACAACGGTACGAAGCCCTTGAAATCGAAAGCGTTTTCGACCCCGGCGTCCTGTGCCATCGCGCGAATATTGTTGCCGTAATCAAAAGTCGGGATGCCCTTTTCATGGAAACCCAGCATCGCGCGCACCTGCACCGCCATCGAATCCTTGGCCAGCCGGACGTACTCCTGCGGATCACTGTCACGTAGTTTTGCCGCGTCTTCGAGACTGTAACCTTGCGGTATGTAGCCATTGAGCGGGTCGTGGGCCGAGGTCTGATCGGTCACCAGGTCGGGCAGTTCTGCACCAGCGAGGATTTGCGGAAAAACATCCGCGGCGTTGCCAAGCAGGCCAACCGAGATTACCTCATCATCGGCAACTGCCTGCTTGATCATACCCAGCGCTTCTTCCAGCGTGTCGACCCGGTGGTCGAGATAACCGCTATCCAGTCTTTTTTGGATCCGCTCGGCGTCCACTTCGACGGCGAGGCAACAAACCCCGGCGAAAACCGCGGCCAGCGGCTGTGCACCACCCATCCCACCCAGACCGCCGGTCAACAACCAGCGCCCCTTAGCGTCACCGCCATAATGCTGGCGCACCGCTTCGACAAATGTTTCGTAAGTGCCTTGCACGATGCCTTGCGAGCCGATGTATATCCATGAGCCGGCGGTCATCTGGCCGAACATCATCAGGCCTTTCTTATCGAGCTCGAAAAAATGGTCCCAGTTGGCCCACTTGCCGACCAGGTTGGAATTGGCGATCAGGACCCTGGGCGCGCTTTCGCTGGTCTTGAATACACCGACCGGTTTGCCCGACTGGATCAGCAGCGTCTCGTCGTTTTCGAGGCGCTTCAAGGTGGCGACGATCGCATCGAAACATTCCCAGTTCCGAGCGGCACGCCCGATACCGCCATAGACGACCAGCTCGTGCGGATTTTCGGCGACCGCCGGATCGAGATTGTTGTACAGCATGCGCAACGCCGCTTCCTGTACCCACCCCTTGCAACTTTTTTCAGGCCCGGTCGGCGCATGCAACTCGATATCGCGAAAACGGGTAAATGATTTTGTCTCACTCATTGCACACCTGCCGATAATCGGATCTTGTCGTTCGGGATTTTGCTCGCTTCAGTCTACCCATTTTCTGGCGTTGCGATACATGCGCATCCACGGCCCGTCCTCGCCCCAGTGCTCCGGCGCCCAGGAATGCTGGACCGTGCGGCTGACCCGCTCGGGGTGCGGCATGCTAATGGTGATGCGGCCATCGTTATTGCACAGCCCGGCGATGCCGCGCGGCGAACCATTCGGGTTGTGCGGGTATATTTCGCTCGGCTCGCCATAGGAATCGACAAAACGCAGCGCCGTCTGCGGTCCGCAGGCGGCCAGGTCTTTGGCCGAGGCGAATTCGGCCAGGCCCTCGCCGTGTGAAGTCGCGACCGGCAGCATCGAGCCCGCCATGCCGGCGAAAAACAGCGAAGACGTGTCCATCACCTCGACGCTGGACAAACGCGCCTCGAATTGTTCCGAACGATTGCGCACGAAGTGCGGCCAGTGTTCCGCACCCGGGATCAACGGTTTCAGATTCGCCATCATCTGGCAGCCATTGCAAACGCCCAGCGAAAAACTGTCCTCGCGATGGAAAAAAGCGGCGAACTGGTCGCGCGCCCGGGCGTTGAACAGGATCGATTTCGCCCAACCCTCGCCGGCGCCAAGCACATCGCCATAGGAAAACCCGCCGCAGGCCACGAGGCCGCGAAATTCGTTGAGTTCGACCGTGCCGGCGAGTACCTGTGACATGTGCACATCGATCGCGTCGAAGCCGGCACGGGCAAAAAAAGCGGCCATCTCGACATGAGAATTTACCCCCTGTTCCCTGAGGATCGCGACCTTTGGTTTGGCGGAAAGATTCAGATACGGCGCCGCGATGTCTTCCTCGATATCGAAAGTCGTGACCACCTTCAGACCCGGGTCTTCTTCATCGAGCAGGCGGTCGTATTCTTCGAGTGCACATTCAGGATTATCCCTGAGGCTTTGCATGCGGAACGTGGTCTCGGACCAGGCGCGGTGCAGGTTGACCCGATCGTC